>JAEEVS010000073.1:0-20478 GCA_016290975.1 Prevotella sp.
ACCCTCGTATTTGGCATCCATTGGGTTACATCGTCCATTTGGAATCCTGCATTACAGAATTGGTCGAGTACCTCTGTGCCTACTTCAAAACTCTCTTGTGAGATGCCTGGCCCTATGGCAGCTGTGCACTGTTCTGGCTTGGTGCCATAGTTTTTCGTCATTTCATCGATAGCTTTCTCCACTATCCTCAGCACTGTGCCTTTCCACCCTGCATGGATGGCTGAGGCAGCATGATGCTCTGGGTCATACACCACAACAGGGATGCAGTCGGCAGTGCTTATGCCAAGTATCACCTGAGGAATGTCAGTCATCACAGCATCTATACCCTCGAGTAGCTCCTTCTGCTGTGGGGCATCCAGAGTCAGGAAAGCTTCATCTATGCGATATATCCTGTCGGTATGCACCTGATGAGGATAGAAGAACCTTGCTCCTTCGGCACAGAGTTCATGCTTAATCTTTGCTCCGTCTCTGCCTATCGTGCGGTCAGTGGTGTAAGTCACTATGTCGTTACCCAGATTATAGTATAACATCGCTCTTAACTCAACTGTGAACTATGAACTGTGAACTGTCATCAGATGTATTCAAAGTCTTCAAGCTCCTCTATATCGTCTTCGTCAAGGATTTCCATCTCCTCCTCAGCGTCAGAATCGCCCGTTTCACCGATTTCCACGTCAGCATTGCGATCTTCAGCATACACCTCATCAGCAAGGTAAGAGAGTTCCTTGTCACGATGCACGAGAGTATCTTCAGCTATCACACCCTGTATCTTGTTCGACTCTGCATTGAGCTCTTTCCAGAGTATATCTTTCAGTTCGTTGATGCCCATACCTGTAACACTCGAGATGAACACCACCTGAAGGTCTTCAGGCAAGTCGTGCTTGAGCATCTCTATCAGTTCGTCGTCGAGCAGGTCGCACTTGGTGACAGCGAGCACACGATGTTTCTGCAACATTTCAGGGTTGAACTTGCGCAGTTCGTTGAGCAGCAACTCATATTCCTTCTTTATATCAGTGCTGTCGCCTGGCACCATAAAAAGCAACAGCGAGTTGCGCTCTATATGCCTGAGGAACCTCAGACCCAGTCCCTTACCCTCTGCTGCACCTTCTATTATACCAGGGATGTCAGCCATCACAAATGACTGGTTGTCCCTGTAGCTCACTATGCCCAGTGAAGGTTCGAGAGTAGTGAAGGGATAGTTGGCTATCTTTGGCTTTGCTGCTGAAAGACTTGACAGGAGGGTTGACTTGCCTGCATTAGGCAGACCCACCAGACCAACGTCGGCAAGCAGTTTCAGCTCCATGATGACGGTCATCTCCTGCATAGGCTCGCCAGGCTGGGCAAAACGAGGTGCCTGGTTGGTTGCTGTGCGGAACTGGAAGTTACCCAGTCCGCCTCTTCCACCCTTGAGCAACAGGACCTCCTGACCATCCTCCATTACGTCGCACACATATTTGCCCGTCTCAGCATTATACACCACAGTGCCACAAGGAACGTCAATGTAAATGTCCTTGCCGTCAGTGCCATGACACTTGTCTCTGCCTCCGTTGCCTCCATGCTCAGCAAAGATGTGTCGCTGATAGCGCAGATGGAGCAACGTCCAGTAGTTATGGTTGCCTCGCAGAATGATAGAACCACCCTTGCCACCATCGCCACCATCAGGACCGCCATTGGGGTTATACTTGATGTGCTTCAGGTGCATACTGCCCCTACCGCCCTTTCCTGAGCGGCATTGTATCTTAACGTAATCTACAAAGTTACTTTCCATCTTCCTTTGCTATGTTTTTAAGACGAGGGGTTATGCTTTTATGACAAGGGGCTTTGCTTTTATCCAGAATTAACTAGTTAATTTTGCGAATTTACTAGTTAATTTTTAAAATTAGCCAGTTAATTTCGGACGGAAGCTATGCCTTAGCAGACAGAAGCCATGCCTTAGCAGGCAGAGATAGCCTTACTAATGTTAGAGTATATGCCATCAATAGAGCCTACACCCTGAATCTGAGCGTATTTGCCCTGCTTGATATAGAAATCTTTGAGAGGGAGAGTCTGTGAATAATAAGTGTCGAGACGCTTCTTGGCTGTCTCCTCGTTGTCGTCAGCACGACCAGAAACGGCACCACGAGCGATAATACGCTTGATGAGTTCCTCGTCTGGCACCTCAAGACCTATCACTACATTCACCTTCTCGCCACGCTCCTTGAGCATCTCGTCAAGAGCCTCAGCCTGAGCGATGGTACGAGGAAAACCATCGAATATTACGCCTGGAATGTCCTTGCCCTTGCTGTCGAGGGTAGAGGCGAGCATATCGATGATGAGAGAGTCTGGAACGAGCTTGCCCTCATTGATATACTGTGAAGCAGTCTTGCCGAGCTCAGTACCTGCCTTTATCTCTGCACGCAACACATCGCCAGTAGAGATGTGTGCTACGCCAAATTCTGCAATGATTTTGTCACTCTGGGTGCCCTTACCTGAACCTGGTGCACCAAAAATTACGATATTCTTCATTTCTTTTTTATGTTAAAAATTAATTCTTTATTCTTGCGCTCCGTGGGTGCTCAGGCGAGCAAGCTCGGAACTTCATTCTTAATTAACTAAAGAGTATATGTCGCGCAAGTAGCGACCCTGATGATGGTAGTCCAGTCCGTAGCCCACGATGAAATCGTCTGGCAACTGCATACCCACATACTTCACCTTCAGGTCCTTCACCAGGAGTTTCTCTGGTTTGAATGAGAAAGCACAAATCTCAGCACTTGCAGGACTCTTCTTGCTGAGCACCTCCATAAGGAACTGCATGCTGTAGCCTGTCTCTACTATATCCTCTATCACCACCACATGCCTGTCAGTAAGGTCTTCCAATATAGGTATGTGTTCTATAACCTTGCCTGTAGAAGCCAGACCGTCATAGCTGTTAACCTTGGTGAATACATATTCGCAAGGAAAATCAAGCATCCTCAGCAGGTCGGCAGCAAACGAGAAGGCACCGTTAAGCACCACAAGAAACACTGGATTCTTGTCCTCGTAGTCAGCCTTTATGCGTGATGCCACATTCTTTACCGCCTCCTGTATCTCTGCCTCTGGGATTGTCTTCTCAAAGGTTTTACCAAGTATTGTTATGCGTTCTGCTGCCATATTTAAGAGGTATATATTTGTGCAAAATTACAAATAAATAACGAAAACGAAGACGAAAACCAAAACTTTTTTGTATTTTTGCAATCAAATTCAAAAAAACAATACGATGAAAATATTTACAAGTGCACAAATAAGAGAACTTGACCACTACACTATAGAACACGAACCCATAAAGAGCATCGACCTGATGGAACGTGCAGCAGAGGCACTGACCAAGGCTATCACTGAGCTATGGGACACTGAGACACCATTCATAGTCTTTGCTGGTCCTGGCAACAATGGTGGCGATGCCCTTGCCGTAACACGAAAGCTGATAAATAGGGGCTATAATGCCAAAGCATACCTGTTCAACGTAAAGGGAACACTCTCGCCTGACTGTATAATTAATAAGGAACGCCTGCGAGAGATGGGCAACGAGGCACTGGTCGAGATAACACGGGAGTTTGAACCACCCACACTGACTCGCGAGACTGTGGTAATAGACGGTCTGTTCGGCTCTGGCATCAACAAACCACTGGGTGGAGGATTTGCTGCTGTGGTAAACTACATAAACCAGTCTGAGTCAAAGGTGGTGAGCATCGACATTCCTTCAGGACTGATGACTGAGGACAACAGCTTCAACGTACAACAGAACATCATCAGGGCTGACCTGACACTCACGCTGGGCATGAAGAAACTCTGCATGATGATGGCTGACAACAAGAAATTCATCGGCAAACTTGAAGTTCTTGACATAGGACTGAGCAAGGAATTCATAGACAAGACTGAGGCTCAGTGCTCTATACTGGAGGAGCAGACCATAAGGGGCATGATGAAGGAGCGCAGCGACTATGCCCACAAGGGCAGCATGGGTCACGCTTTGCTGATAGCAGGCAGCTACGGAATGGCTGGTGCAGCAATACTGGCATCAAAGGCTTGCCTGAGATCTGGAGCAGGAAAACTCACCGTTCACACTCCTTCTAAGAATAACGACATAATGCAGATAAGCGTGCCAGAGGCTATAATGCAACCTGACAGCAATGAAGAAAACTTCAGCAGCCTGCCTGACACCAACCTCTATGATGCCATAGGTGTAGGTCCTGGACTGGGCACCAGCGACAGCAGTGCCATAGCACTAGTATCGCTCATAAGAAGCGTGAGAACCTCTATGGTGGTGGATGCCGATGCCCTCAACATTCTTGCCACCCATCGCACGTGGATACAGCAGTTGCCTGAAGGACTAATATACACCCCTCACCCAAAGGAATTCGACAAATTCTACGGCTCAGAGGCAGCAAACGATTACGACAGACTGATGAAGGCTCGCGATATGGCACAAAGGCTGCAAGGCTACATCATTCTTAAGGGACACCACAGTGCCCTCTGCATACCTAACGGACAAATAATTTTCAACAGCACTGGCAACGCAGGAATGGCAACAGCCGGCTCAGGCGATGTGCTCACAGGCATACTGACAGCACTGCTTGCACGAGGCTACGCACCAAAAGAAGCCGCCATGATAGGTATGTACCTGCATGGCTTAGCAGGCGACTATGCCGCTCGTGACCTCGGAATGGAAAGCCTCATCGCCAGCGACATCATACAGTATCTGCCCAAGGCATTTAAAAAACTGACATAAAAAACAGGCAGAAGAAGATTAACGCTTAGCGATAAAAAAACAGGCGCAACTTAGGTTGCGTCTGTTTGCATTTTGTATTGCTTGGCAAGCGTATTACTTTTTAATCTTATCCAAAGCCTCACGAGCATTCTCATTCTCTGGGTCGAAGAGAAGAATTCTGCGCCACCACACACGGGCATCAGCCAGATTCTTATGCTGGAAATAGGAATCAGAACCAAGGTACTGACAAGCTTCAACAATCATAGCCTTCTCCTGCTCGGTCTGCTCGTCCTTAGCACTCAAGAAATCATAAAGTTTCTCATAGTATGGACGAGCAAGACTCCTGCTATTGTCACGATCAAAGTATGCATATGTCCATCTTGCATGAGTATATAGTACATAAGGAATGTTTTCCCAACGTGGATACTTGTTTTCTATTTCCTCATATATCTCAAACATCTTGCGTATAGTAGCCTGCTTCTCTTCACCATTCTCCTCATTTGCCTTGTCACGATATATATTGGAGAGTTGATACAACTGATAAGCACCATCGGTAGATGGGTATGTCTTCATGAAACGCTCATACATAGCAATAGCAGAATTCCAATTCCCCTGTTGTTTCTTCTCATCAACAAGTTTACGAACAACACGAGTAATCTGTCCACGCATCTGAGGAGCAAAATAGTCATCTTTTTTTGCTATGCCTGCCCATGTATCAAAAGCTTTATCATTATTGCCGAGTCCAAGATAAGCGGATCCCATACAGAACAAATCAATCGAGTTGAGCGAATCTGAAGGTGTTGCATTAAACCATATATCGCCTTGTTCCTTTGCTATACGATATGCACCAGAACGCGTGGCACTCCAAAAATAAAGACGATTGAATCCCTTATTCTGAGGGAATCGCTTAATACCTCTCTTTGCTATGTCTATAGACTTTTCGTCATTATTACTCCAATAAAGGTTTTGACCATACTTAGCGAGTTGATTCATAGACAAACGATCTACATCCACATTCGCCATAGCCTCAGCAGCATGAACATCGTCACCACGCTTATTGTAGAGATTTGCTATTTCAATATCAACAGGGTAATCTGGTTTAACACGACGCAAATCCTCAAGTCGTGCCTTCGCTTTATCCATATCTTTTATAGACATAGCGCTAGCATAATGGATATAGCCATCAGGATTAAGAGAATCACATGCTATAGCCTTGTTATAGAATATACATGCAGAATCAACAGCCCACCCTGCATACATGTCACCATTGAGTATATAGGCAGGAGCAAAAGTAGAATCCGCCTTGTATGCCTTAGCTAAATACTTACGCGTTGTTTCACGCATATTGTTACGATAGTATGCTCTACCAAGGGCTGTTTGCATAGCAGCACTCTTTTTGAATCTGCTAGAAATTTCCTTTGCTATGGTGTCTGCATTGGTTGACTGATGGCGAATTAACAAAGCCATCGCAGCCTGTACAGCATCAGGGTCTTTGTAGTCATAGGCATAACCCTTATTTGCTCCCAAGACAGAGAACAAAACTGCAAGTGAAAAAAATCCGACAACTGCCTTTATATTCCTAATTATATTCATTTCTTCAGTATTACGTTATGTCGATATTATCTTCTTCTACGCTTCTCATATTTTGCACGACGCTTATCAAACTTAGCCTGTTGCTTCTCCTGATATGCGCGAGTTTTTTCAATCTGCTTATTTGTCCATTCCTTTTGGCGACGAAGACGACGCTCCTTTGACTTGATAGGATTGAGACGGAACTTGCCAATCTTATACTGCACACCGAGGTTGAGAGTCTCATAGAGACGGAACTTGCCCGCACCGACGGTATTGGCACCGATAAGCTCATTCTTAGTGTTGAGCAGATAGATGGTTGGGGTGAAGAATACTGAGAATCCCTTGCCCAAATAGGTGGTGAGCTTAAGACCTGCATCGGCACCTATCATCACATCTTTATTCTTCTCATACTGTGCCTCAACGTTCTTGCCACTATAGTCGTTGATACCTGCATAAGTTGCTTTCTGATCCACTATATATCCTATGGCAGGACCTATAAAACCTTCAAGTTCAAATTTTCGTCCACGTAAGCGACCAGAACAGAGGTTGGTCAGGCTGACCTCATAGTTCAGAGCACCTATAAGAAGTCGGTTCTGCACCTTGAAGAGACCATTATTGTTGTCTGCAAGACTCCTACCATCAACGGTGTATCCAAGCACGTGGTTGTTGCTAAGATTGAGGAAATCTGCATGAAGGCGCACTGAGTGGAGATGATTGAAGCGATATTCACCAAATACCATACCGTTCCAGTTAGGTCCTCCACCTGTATAGTAAGCCTCGCGCTTCTGCAACAGGCTCAGGCCACCTGCTATACCAACGCGTGTACCACGGACATTACGGTATGTATAGTTCTGGGTGTCGTCCATCTCATAGAGATCATGGAACTTCTCCGAGCGAATCATCATCGTAAGACCGATATTGACTCCAAAACTATTCTCGCCAAACTTCTGTCGCTTACTGACATTATTGTACGGTATTGTATAGACATTGTATGTATAACGTGGCTCGATGAATGCCTGTAGGTCTTCTGTAAGTTTTCCCCAAAGATGCAAACCTACACCATATGCTTCACTACGCACACGTGTCTTTTCTTTGTTAGGCTGGTATTGTGTAAGCATACCAAACTCTGTACCGAATGCAAGATAAGCGCCGTAAGGAGCATCCCACTTGAATGAGCGGAAGAAACCAAACGGATTGAGCAACGCCTCAATGCGACCGCTTATATAGTGCTTATTGTAAGATGCTGCGTAGTTGGAAGATTCCACCACTGTACGGTTTACTGCCTCCTCATTCCACTTTGTAGAACGACTGATAGCAGAAAGGCGGAAACCCATAGCAGGAGAGAGCCAACGACCAACAGAGAGGGTCAACTGGTGACCCAATGTCTTGCCACTGCTGATATAGTCAGAAGAAGAGGTGACAGGACCTATTGCTGCTTCAACAAACCATGGAGTACGCCATTTTTCAAGCGTCTGAGGCGTAACCAGACGATCATCTGCCATGCGTGACTGGAGCAGCTGCAGACGCGCTTCCTTTGACAGATTATCTACGAAAAAAAAGGAATAGTTTACGTTAACTCCATAGAATATGTCATAGCCATGCCAGTTACGCGTGCCAGAAAGGTCCATCTTATCGGAACCTATACCTACGTATGGCTCAACATTGATGGTGCCGAGAGGACCAGTAAAGCATTTCAACTGAACGCCAAAATGGGCTTCAGGAGCAAATACCTTGCTACTCTCCTTCATCCATGTGTAGTTACCACCTACTCCAAACATCAGCGACGTCTCTATGCGGCGTGCAGGATTATAGCCAAAGAACTGAGTTGAGAGATTAAACAAATAGTCTAACTTTGCCGATGCACGAGCCAACCACAGTTCCTTATCCTGCTGATAACCCCATCCACCGCCAAGAGAGAGACGGAGGGCATGGCGCTTTGTGAACTGCTTACCCACGTGAATATTAAGCTGGGTCATAGTCTTGAAACGATAGTTGTCATTCTGAGGTACTATCTTTTCAAAGCCCATTCCTGCACCAACATAAAGGTGATCATACCAATGTTTGTCAAAGGTATGGTGTGTAGGAGAGTAACGGTCGTTTAGAACATACTCCTTTAGATCTATCTGATCAGTCTTATCCTTTGCGAAGTTACGACGAGGCAACTGGACAGTATCCTTAAGTGCCTGCAACTCTTCTTCATCAAGGGTATCAAGAGGGTCTATGTCCTGCTGACGGAAACCCTGAGAAAAAGCCGTTCCGCATGTAAACAGGGCAAAGAAGAGAACTATGCTGTTGGTAATTTTCATTTATGGTTGTATATCGTTATGTTACTTAGTAGTTGGAGCTGAAGTAGCAGGAGTAGCCACAGTACTTACACCACTGATAGCGTCTGCCGAGGTCTCACCATTTTCATCTATATCGTCATCTCCACTAATCTCAAGGACATCATCCTCAGTTGTATGTGCTGATTCTGAAAGTACAACAAGACGATCAAAGAGTTCACGATACTTTTGCTTTTTACGCTTACTCCACTTATATTTCTCGCGAAGTTCGTCACTTATCTGACCATCATTGAAGTAGAGCCATTTATATGAAGGTTCAAGTTCAAATGAGTGATTAAAGAATGCGAAGTAATTAGGCACATAGTCAGCCTTATGTCTCTCATTGATGCGCTTAACCTCGTTATCGGCCTCGAGAATACCACGCAAATACCACTTCTTTGGGTTGTCATCTGCCATCTGGTTGACCAGACCAAGGCATACCGAATAAGGCACATTGAGTATATCGCGAGCCTCGGTATATATAACAGCCTTATTATCTGGTGCACATGAAATAACAAAATTCATGGCATCAAGCACCTCCTGTTCCTCTGCAGGAGAGAGTTGGTGAGTGGCATACTTCACGAAACCTTCCTTGAAGGTGATGTATTTCTTCAGTCGCTCTACCTTCTGATCTTTATCATTGCCAAACCAATAGTCACAGAAACTCAAGGCGCTATCACGCTCTTCCTGCTGGAAGTATGTTATAATCTGATTGATAAGTATCTCACGACGGTTCTTCTGTGCCCTATCGTTCATTTCACGAGTTGTAACGGCACGCAGACGCTTGTTAATAAACGGATCAAGAACATTTGCATTAGGCTTGCCCTGCTTCTGGTTAAGCATTGCCATACGGTTGGCAACATACATAGAGAACTTAACCTGCTCATATCCACCATGCTGAGTTACATGACGATAGGCAAGCATTGTCAGGGTATCTTGTTCAAGAGAATCCTTTATACATGCAAAGAGGTTATAATAGTCGCCATCAGAGAAATCCTTTCCCTTACCCTGCAACAAGTCATGCTTGCGCGCATAGTAGGCATTGGTAACTTCTTCTGCATCCATCACATGCTCACGCTCATAGCGATAGGTGACACGCATCATACGCAAACGCTCGAGAATAGGTTCTATAAATGCTGCATATCCTTCTATCTGCGCAATCTCCGCATCACCACCGTAACCATCTGTACCCATCTTAGCGCGTACTTGGTCAGCAAGTGCAGTATTGCCAGTCATATCAAGTTCATGAGCCACATCCTCCCATGTACAAACACGAGGTGCTGCAGTATGGAAAGCAATGTCTACATTGCCAAGGTATTGACGTACCTTAGAAACAGCGACGCGTGTACGCTCAGCTGCAAGACGGCGGTTTGCCTCAAGACCTCCTTCAGGAGATGCTGTAGCTGCTACGTTTACTTCCATGAGTGTTTCACCGTAAGAACGCAACTCCTTCACGAGTTCATTAAGCTGGAGAACATTAACCGAGTCATTCGTCAGTTCTGACTTTCCCACCAGGAACTTCAAACGCAGATCTTGGTTCTTGGTATCATAGTTGCTCTCTGCATCAACACGGAATTCATCTAAATCCATTTTAGCCGATGCTATTCCCAAATCTAAGAATTTGAATATATTCTTGGAATTACAAGAACCCGTGGCAGCCGTACGGCTAAAATATATGTGATTCAAATCTGCAATTTGAACTGTATAAGGAATCTTGTAGGTCTTCTTCCTGTTTGGCTTGGCATAGACCAACGTGGTGTCCAGATATACTTTCTCGTCAGAATACATTGGCTTGTCAATGTATGCATAAGCTACCTTATCATATTTCATGTAGTTGAATAGCATACGCTTGTTTTGTGTCTTATGGTAATCAGGACCTTCCATTACCAGTCCATTGACATAGTCAACAGTATCTTCGGTAAGACAATCAACAGCTGCAGGTTGGACAATAAGACGCGCTTTCTCATTACCATAACCCGCTGGCAATTCAAGATGAATCTTGAAATACATATTCTTACCATCATCAATAGCCGGTGCTGCAGTAATATTTATGGTATCACGATTAACACCTAACACATCAACATTGCTGATAGCGTGAGAACCCTGATCCATTTTGGTTTTGAATATATGCTCATACTCAGTCTGTCCTGCCTTAAGCGGAATAACAGCCATGCGGGCATCTTCGATGGTTAGTTCGTCATCTGGAAGATAAGAGCAGACAAGTATTGCCATATCTGGGTAAGCGTGAACCTTAAACTCACCGTTACCACGTGATTGACGGAACTTTACCTTTTGCTTGGTACATGCATCGTCCCACGCAGTCATTACAATAGCTCCCTTGTCACCACGCTGTAGTACAATAGCCTCCTGCAACGCATCCATTACGACATTTGCCTTATGCTCTGTCTTAAACACAGCATACTGCACGGTACGATACTCTTTCTCGCCTGCAGTCTCAAAAATTACATGCACAGCTGCATCCAACGCTTCGTTCTGTGCGTAGCCTAAAGCAGGACAGAAGAAAGATGCCATCGCAACTATGATTATATGTAAGACGATATGCTTCATCAACCTTTTTTACTTTAAATCTTTAACTTATTTGATAATGTAGGAAACAGAAATACCAATACGCAAAGGCATCAGCAAAGAGCCATGAGCATTAGCATAGGGATTACCCTCGTCATTCAGATAATGGCTGTCATAGTCATCACCAACGAAATATTCCTTCTGATGGTAGAAGACAAGACCAAGGCTGGTGTGGAAATCGATAAGAAGCCTCTGAGTAACAGGCCATACATAACCATATGACAGACCCAGACCTCCAGCATCTCCATCATAAACCTTGTCAGCAAAGTGAGAGAACTTATAAGAGGCAAGCAATCCTATAGCACCGACATAATGGTGGAACATAGGACGTCCTGAGATATACACACGCCATTCAGGCTGAATAGCAGCAATACGTATATCTTTTCCCAACATATTAGCAGCATACAGACCATTGATGTTGAGAGTAGATTTCTTGCCCAAGGTAAGTTCCACGCCGAGTGATGGAGCCATACAGGCATCCATGGCAACGTCGGTGTTTACTGCCACCATCTGAGCCGATGCCTTAGCAGCAAACAACATTACCGTCGCTATTATAAGCAGGAATTTATTCCTCATTGTGATAATTTCTGTTGAAGTTTATGCTACAAATTAAGAATATGAAACAACTATTTGTTGAACTCTATTTCACCATAATCAGTGAACTGGGATAGTATGGTCACCCTCTGTGATGAATGGATACTTGTTCCAATTCTCCTCTGTTGGTTCTATTTCCTCCCAAGCATCAAGAGTAGCATCAAGCTGAAGGCTCTCAAGATTCCAAACCTTGAGAATTATACGATAAATCTTACCCTCCTCGAAAGAGCCCTTAGTCTTAAGATTCAAAGGCACTGGAATAACCTTAGACACTGCAGGCTCCACGTTGTTGTCAGTCAGAGTAAGGCTGAGGTGATAGTTGCTTGCAGGACCTGCAGGGAGTATTACGTATGCATCGTCACCATTAGCGTCTTTGAGGGTAACGCGCACAGGCTTGCCATCCTCCAATTTAGGAGTTGCAGAACCATCGATTGATATCCTAGTGGTGGTGGTTGAAGCTGTTACCTTGCCTTCGTTTCCTGCACCGCTGAGGTCTGCTATAACAAGATCAACACTTGACGGAGTATTGTCTATTGTGAGGCCAGAAACCGTGGTCTTGCACGCAAAGTCATAAATCTGCTCGCTTTCACTCTTGTCGATAGGAGTACCACCAGCTATAACGTCAAACTTTAACATGATCATCTTATGGAAGAATTTCATTGTTGGCGCAAGAGGCTTGTCTGTTCCATCCTTTGTACGGAAAGGAGAGAAACGGAAGAATTTGGCAGAATAACCATACTTGGTGAAATCAGTTATCTCCTTACCATCATATATCACACCTGTTGGTTCTCCAGGAGTGAACCATTTAATATCAGTGCCCTCTACATCGTTCTCACTATAAGAAGCACGTCCCCATAAGATATCGTCCTTACCTGTAACTGGGATTGTCACAGCAAGTTTGCTCTTATCTACAGTGCAGTTTTTATTTGCGCCATCTGTAACAAGAGACTGCAATGGATAGTAACCATAAAGACTATAGCTACAATAGTTGCCTATAGGATAATAAGGCTGCTCACCAACGAAACCTACAGAAGACTTTGCACCTTCTGCAATATCTGTTGTCACCATACCATTGGTATCATACATAGTCACGTTTGCAGCCTTGTTCCATATTGGTGCAGACCATTTGTCAACATATTCACCAATATCAGCAATAGATACAGGTTTATCATGGTTTGCCCAATTTACATGCTCCCATGTTACGTCAGAATAATCGTTCCCCGGAATAATGTCCTTGGCGAGCATGAAGATGCCTACTCTCCCATCTTGAATGGAGAAAGCCTTCGTATCTACATTAGAGTTGATAGCACCAGACTTAGACGTAATGCTACCCTCCTTGAACTGGAAGTCAGAAGAGTAAGTCACTATCTCCTTTTCAGTAGATGTCTGAGTTGTACCTGCACCAATCAATACAGGAACTTCGCTTGCTACGTCGTTACCATAGTCAAGTCGATTTTTCTTTGCTTGGTCATAGAATTCTTCTGATGAACATGCTGCAAGAACCGAGGCTGCGAAAGCACCGTACACAATTTTTTGAATAGTCGTATTCATATCCTTATAGTTTTATTTTGTTATTTCTTATATGTATATCTCATTAATTATTATTACCTGTTGGGGAATCTTCGTCTTCTGAAGGGGGCTCGGGCACATCGTAGTTGCCAGAGTCATAAAGCTCCTGCTGACTAACTTCATACCATATGCCCTGCTGACTCGAAGCCTTGACGGTATTAGGACCATATACACGCAACTTCACTTCATAAGAGCAGCCAGCCTGAAACTGCATATCGGGAGCTTCAGGGTCGGAGTATAGGGGGACGTCAATTGTATAGTATTTTGCATCTTCTGAGCTTTTGGGGTAACGAACTACCACCTTTGCCACATAAGACCCATCCATAGACTTTCTATCCTTATTTGTCAAAGCAGGGAGAATGATACCCTGACGATGAGTGTCATCAGGTCCTCCCAATTTCGTAACTACAGGCTCTCCATTCTTTACAAACATTGACTGGGCAGGCATAATCTGGTCAGCGTAGTACAGGCTACGTGAACCTACCTTCTTCATTATATAGCTCCTAAGGAAGAATTCCTTCGTACGATTCTTTGAACTATAGGTTATTTCACCATTATGCAATCCCGCACGTTCCGCAACGAGAAGGAATACAGAATCTGGAACATTTACAATACTTATACCTATTACCTCCGTCTCCAACGCCTGAGTGTAATCTAATTTACCAGTCTTGGCTGATTCATCCACAGGTTCCTTCTTTGAGTTGAGTCCACCAGGCTGTATAGAGAACATCAACTGCATCATTTTGTGAGTAAAATGAAACTTGGGCGTTAAACTTTCAAGTGGAACATTTGAACCATCATTTGTCCTGTTCTGTGTAAAACGGAAATAATTGGCACTCCACGCATAATCCGCATACGAATCATTTATAGGATTATAGGCATCACCTGGAATAGCTGCTGAATATATTACATCTTGAGTACCATCCAGTTCTGTCATGACAGCCATCACAGAATCCCTGTAATAACGTATCTCAGGTACACGTGGCGTGTATGCATAAAAATTATATTTATGGAAACTACCTATAGGATAACGCTCTGCCTTACCATTCTGTAAACTGATTGTAGAACCTAATTCCGGTTTCGCATTATCCTTTGGACTTGCAGTGGCAAGCATATTATCCAAATACGCACTAAAACCATATGAATAACCATATATTTTCGAGTCGCGTGTATCCTTTTTATCTCTGTACCAAGAGCAGTCCATACTATACTCTACACTCCAATACTGTGATAAAGGAGTATCTATCTCATCCATTGCCAACATAAACACACCTAACGTGTCTGTTGAAAACGAGCCCTTGTTTGAACTTATTGCCGCTTTCGAAGTTATTGTCTCCGTTGTAGCATCAAGCGATACTGAATACTCACTCGGCATTAATGCCTGCTCGAGAGAAACGTTCGTTTTCTCAGTGACAATTTCATCATCGGAACAACCCGTCAGAGATGCTCCAACAAACAATAAGGACGCTATGTAATAATAATATCTCTTCATGCTTAGTCAAGAGGTTTTTCTACATCTCCACCCTCTACCCATGGTTCAAGTGTAGCGCCAAGCACCACGGGCTTCAAGCCTGCTACACCAAGTTCTACATTGTATGATGTCCCACCTACTACAGACTCTACACCTTTCTTGGCCAATTCCGCTGCTATAGGTATTGCGTAAGGAGCATTGTCGAAAGCTGGATATACAATCTTACGCGCTGTATATCTTACAGGAATATTCGGATGTAAATTGTAATATTCATCACTAAACTGCTTTACATACTGGTGCATCACAATGCGAAACTCATAATCATCTTGTGGAGCAACGAGAATAGCATCTCCTACCTTTGCTGGCTCAACATCGTTAGGTTGCACACCTGCCATCTTAACAGTGCTTTGACTTGCAGCATCCTTGTCTGGCTTAGCAAACAGTTTTAGCCAACCTTTCAAAGCATCGCCCTTTGAATCGACATCCCACTCTATACGCTGGTTATTGCGACCATTATGCAGGTCTGCCTTGTCTGTATAGGCGAAATACAGTCTGCCCCTGTTCTTTGAATAAACAAAAATGCTGTCAATATATACACCTCCATTAACGTAATATCCTGCACCATCGCCACCTGCATCTGCGACAGCCATTTTATGAGCCTCATCACTTGCAGTCACCTTCGTTACTTCTATCTGTTGGGGATTGTTTACACCATCCTCTGCATGAACAGCCCTTGCAGTAAATGTAAGGCGTGCTAACTTGTGGCGGAATTTCAATGTGGGCTGGACATCATGGCGTGCTGCCTTGGCAGAATAAATCTCACTCGCCTCTATTCCCTTTGATGTATAGAAATCTGTATTTGTAGGGTCATCCTTTTCGAGAGTCTGACCTGTAAGAATATCCTGTGTACCATCTATCTGGAAAGGAACATACATTTGCTCGCCATCTACCACTGGAGCTTTGCGAACATAATTACCCTCCCCATCAACCTTCTTATTGCCTTCTGCATCGAGCTCTACGTCTGCATCATCAATGTAGTATCCCCAGAAATCACTGGCTCCACGAAGTGGATAATAGCATATTTTATTATCCTTACGTTGAGCTAATCCCGTTGCTATAGGGGTATCATCCGTTGGTTTCGGTGTTACAACCTCTGTGTTGTAGAAAGTGCTTGCCTCAGGATCGTCAATCAATTCTGAACCAATGGCTTTCCAAGCTGAAACAGAAGACGGTGTCAATGTTCCTTTGTTGAACATATACACACGAATTATCTCACCATTCCAACTATTCTTACCGCTCTCTTCGGTATCACCTACTGTTCCTGTGCCTTTGCTCATCACCTCAGTGCCTACAGAAGAACCGATGCTGAGACTGATAGCCTGATTTTCATTGTTCACTAAACTGCCAGAATTTCCTGACGTTGAAACAATGTCATCATTAGAACATGCAGCAACTGAAAGGGCTGCGATGGCAAATAAAAAAATCTTTCCAGTCATATCTGTAATATTCTCTTTTTCTTCTTTTGTTTTTAATCATCAAACAGGTTGATAACAGTTCCTGTTCCACTCTTCCATGACTCAAGGTCAGAACTTATTTCTATACGGGTAGTACCATATACCGAGAGGTCAAGTACATAAATCTTCCCTGCTTCAAAACCTTTTTCTGGTACGCAATCCACCTCAAGCCAGGTTTGCATAATACCTTGTGGATTGGCATCTGTTCCACTTGTCTTGATATTTGTCTGCTGAACAAGAATCTTCACTTTGTATGAATCAGCAGGTGGAACGAGAATTCCTTCACCTACCTCCTTAAATTCCTCGGTAGATATATCCTCTTCTGAAAGATACGCATTGACTGAAATATCTTTCGGTTCTGACAGTTCAGTCAGCCCTAGCTTTGTATTCTTCAAATCTCTTGCAGCAACAACGAGTTTACCTCGTGTGCACGCCGTCACCTGAACATCTTGAATAGATATCTTCACGGCATCGTCCATCAGTTTTGCTCGAAACTTAAGATAGGCGAGAGTATGTTTGAGATCTATCTTTGGCTCTACACTATGCACCGCACCATAGGTGGAATATGCACCATCACCATATGTAAGGATATTATTACGCACCTCATCCTCGGTCACACTGGTTGCATACTCTTTCTTTACCATCTCTTCGGTCAGTTCAGGAGCATTGCCTACCATGATATCATTCTTACCGTTCAGTTCCAAATCTATCTTTACACAATCATTCTGTTTCTCAAAACCATACACATTGGCTTTGTTGATATAATATGCAAAGAAATTGTAGCCGACCTTTTCATATTTCTTCCTATTCCAATAGTAGGTCTGGATTTTATAATTCTGGTTGTCCTCCCACTCTTTATTATCAAGAAGATATATTGAACCATTTGTACTGAGGGAAGCCAGGCTACCATCTTTTGTAGCCCCTTGTGGTACAGCAAGTTTTCCTATGTGCTGCGTTGTACCTGAGATATATGTTCTTTCTGTACTAAGCAAACAGTTAAGACGATCATCTTCATCACCCATCAACTTTGTAAAGTCTGGCTGTTGTGCAAGAACAGTCTCATCACCAGTTACGACAGACTTACGATAAGCTAACAAATAGAAACGTGCCTTAGCATAACGCTTTTTGAAGTTTTCGTAGTTATTTTGCGGGTCAAGCGGACCTTCAGAATCATCATCTGTTAGCGTTATCGCTTTTGAGGCAACACCACTTGATGTTGCATAAAGAAGGGAGTTGACATTAAGCGATGGAGACAATGGGTAGGTCTCATAGTCCTCAGCGTTTTTTATATCTGTCATATATGTCAAATCTGGATATGAACCTGAACATGATTGCCATAAAACAGCAGTCATAATCATCGTCAATGCCATCATTATATTATGTAGCTTCTTCATATTACGTTAGCTATTAGTCTTCTGTTTCTATATGTTGTTCCTCTTCCCAGTTTGCAACACGTGGAGATTCATCTGCTCCTGTTATAAGTGACTGGGTCAGCGTTGCATCAATAGCCAGATGTACACTCTTGTAATTCTGCGCCTTACGCCAAAATTCATCGCCATTTTCACTATAGAGTTCTAACAACTGTGCATGTTCTATGTTTTTATGTAGGTTTATTTTACCCATAATAGTGCGAGAACGCCATCCCCAATTGTTGTCATCAACATTCTTTTCATACACCCAAACCTTCACTATTACCTGTAATACACCTGGACCAGCATATTTATTGGCATCAGTATAAAGAGAATTCTCTACTATACCTGGGATATTCAGGTTAGCATAACAACGTACTACATCTTCAGATTGATTATCATACCTACCTATATTGTCAACGATCTTTTCACTTGGCCATCCCCGTGGCTTTAATTCTTCTGAGTTGGCATTAGGGACCTGAGTAGGATCGACCAATTTGGTACGGAATATAAGTTTGTCGGTCTGTGTTATATCCACCGCTCCTGTTCCTATATTCATGCTACGAGGAACACCCGAGAGCACACACCATACATCGCTAACGAAGAACTGAAAGTTAGAAGTCTGTTTCTTCTTCAAGTCAAAATACAGGTCTATATTCTGGGTGACGGTGGTAGGATGGAAGTTCACCTGTGTTACCTCGTCATTGCCTATACGACATATTGTGGTAGAGTCAACAACGATAGGTTCGGTGATATTGCGTATAAACTTGGCACGCTTCGCTTCCTTTTCCTCTTCCGAAGCACTTTCTGGAGCTGATGTGTAGGGATTATCGTCCACAGAGCCATCGAACTCACTGAACGGACTGTCTACATAATAATCCTTAAGTTCATCATACGTATAGGTGCGATGCTCTGCTTTGAACTGACCAAGTCGTAATTTCAAATCTCCAGCATTCACTTTCAATGGGTTAGGAGTTATTATATAGTCCTCTGTTACTATACGACTCGGATCAAGTTTTTCCTCAAAAGTCCTACTGAAACTCATTGTGAGGAATTTGTATTCTCCAGATGACAAACGGAATATCGTAATATCATGGTTGTCTTCTTCGGCCATTCCCTCCGGTAAAGCACCGAGATAGTGACCACTTTCTGCCACAACATTATACATATACGAAGTACTCATGGTGTTAATCACCCTATTACCCAGTATGTATGTATTCACAGGACGTGAGGTAACTGCCTCTGGCATTTTGTCCCATAAATAGTTGAACTGCACACCGCTCTGATGCGGGTGTCCTTTGTCACATAAATCTTCATGCACTTCACATGAAGCTACTATAAACTCGAACACGCACAAGTAAAGGAGTGCCTTAAGCGGATGGTTCTTTATATTATTCATAACGATAGTTTTCATTCTACGCCTCCTTCCTCTGCTTTCTTTGCATCCTCAGACACCTTCTTGGCAGCTTCACGGCGTGCTCTCATGCGGGCAATTTTCTCTTGAGCAGCCTGTGCCTTTGCCTTGCGTGCAGCAACCTTCTCTTCCTTGGTCATACTTGCTTCTGCCTTCTTTTCAGCTTCACGCTTTGTACGCTGACGTTCTATAGTGGCTTGTGCATCCTTAGCCTTTGACTTGGCTTTTTCTTTGTTACGTTCTATTTTATTGCGTAGCTCCTTCTGTTTAGCTGCTTTAGCTTCCTCTTCTGCGAATTTCTTTGCCAGTTTCGGATCTTTGGCTGCGAGTGAATCACGACGAGCTTTCTTAATCGCATTAATAGAATCAAGACGAGCCTGCTTTATTGAATCCTTACGCATCTTAGCAAGTTGTTTTGGCGTATAATTAGGCACTCTTGCAGGTGCTTGTTCATCGATGGCTTTTTGCTGTTCACGGTGGCGAACATCTACGCATGAATCGTACAGCATCCTAAACTCTTGCGATACAACACGGTAAATAGAGTCTTGAATGTATTTCTGCTCACGACCACTTAACCAAGCATTATATATTGAGTCTTTTCTCTCGCGAAAATCCATATCTACATCATAACGCCAACGGTACTTCTTTTGAATTGGATAATTACCAAAACGATATACCAAGGCTACATGAAGATCTCGGATCATAGGTCCCCACTTACCATCCTCGTGTCCTGTTATGGGATAGCAGTTGTTTTCTCTGTCTGCACGGAAAGTGTCGTACTTATTATACATAATACCTGCACTGAAGCCAAACTCCATATCCACAGAGTTGCCATTTTGGAAAGCGAGGAAAGGCTTTACAAAACCCCAAGTTACACCAGCCATATATGCTGTTCCTTGACGACCTTCACTTCCACCCCATAGCATAGAATACTTAGAGTATGTTACATATCCACCACGATAGAATACCCAATTAGGATGGCTTGGCATCATGTTGCGACATGACCACAATTTGTCAATCCAATGACGGTGAGGTGACAAATAACCCGTCGGTGTACATTTACGTTCACGCCAGTACACGCGTCCTTCAAGAGTCGCCTCAAAAATATCAAACACTATACCTCTTACGTACGTACTGCTTGTCTTAGGACGATACCTGAAGTTAGCATTCACCGCCCATCTGTTCCAATTCGTGTTTCTGATATCAAATTCAACACCTACGTTAGGCACCAGGAGTCCCCAGTCCACAAGGTTGGTACGCACAGAAATACGCTCTGCCAATGACAGAGTGTCCACCCTTCGACTG
>JAEEVS010000074.1:0-38613 GCA_016290975.1 Prevotella sp.
GTTATCCCATCCGTCGCAGTCGTAAGCGCCAGGACCTACGAAGGTGAGGTTGCGCAGGATGATGTTGCTGGAACCTTTCTTGAAATAGAGAATACCTGAGTTGGAAGAGTTCTGCTGGTTGGAGATGAGCTTGACGCCCTTGACAGCCATCAGAGTCTTGTTGGTAGCCTGAACTGAGATGTGGTTAGAGACGGTGATGTCTTTGGTGATGATGATAACTTTTGAACCAGAAGCCTTGAGGGCATTTTCAAGTTCAGAAGCTGATGTAACGAGTGTTGGGGCAGCTGAACCACCGCCTGTAGCTCCTGCACCGTAACCGAATGCAGATGATTTGTAACCTGAAGCGCCAGCAAATGCCGAGGACACTCCTAACGTAAGGCACGCAAGCCCTGCTAGTAAACTCTTTTTCATAAGTCGTTTGAAATGTTTAAGTTAGTAATATAGTAGTAAAAATGGTATGACCGCTGTCTTCGCACACAAAATTCTGCGACAAAGTTCGGAATTGTTTTCCAAATTACCAAATATTTTTCGTTAATCTGTGTTAAAACAAGCAAAGCTCGCTACGAAACACTAAGACGAAAACTATAAAAAAACCGTTATTATTTTGGTGAATAAAAAATTATTTGTAATTTTGTTGCGAACAACATTTTACAAGACCACAAACATGGCATTAAACATCAATAAAAACCTGAAGGCTTACTACAGTATAAGAGAGGTGGCACAGATGATAGGAGTATCAGAACCTACGCTGCGCTACTGGGAAACGGAGTTCCCATTCCTCAAACCACGCACCACAGCTAACAAGGTAAGACAGTATCAAGACAAGGACATAGAGAACATAAGACTGATATATGGTATGGTGAAGGTGCGCGGTATGAAGATTGCCGCAGCACGTAAGGCTATCAACGCTAACCGAGCTGGAGTGGAACACCAAACCAAGATTCTGGAACGCCTGATAGATGTGAAATCACAACTGATGGAACTGAAGGGGGCGATGGATAAGATCGTTTAGCAACGATACGAAACGCACCTGCGGTGCTATGATAACGATACGCCCTAAAGGGCTACGATACGCAATCGGAGATTGCTACGATAACTCTTGAACTTTTAAACCTAATAAAAATAATAATGTATAGCGACCCAAAAGATTGTCTGTATTGCACTAACAATCAGACTCAGAAAGACTTGATGATTGAGATTTGTCATCTGCGTGTTTCACGACTGTTCCTTTTTAAAGAGCAGACATACAGAGGCAGATGCCTCGTGGCATACGACAGGCACGTGAATGACCTCAACGAGTTGAACGACCAGCAGCGTAACGACTTCATGGCTGACGTGGCTCAGGCTACACGTGCCATGCAGCGCGCATTCAACCCAGAGAAGATAAACTACGGTGCATTCTCTGACACTCTGTCGCACCTGCACTTCCACCTGGCTCCTAAATATAAGGGTGGTCCTGACTATCCTGGACTCTTCCGCATGAACCCAGGCGAGGTGTACCTCACCGACGAGGAGTATAAGGAAATGATAGAGAAGATTAAAGCGGAGCTGTAGTGGTATATCCTCTTCTCTTTGAACCCAACCTACACACCATAGTATGGGGTGGCAACAAGCTACGCCCATACAAAGGAATGGAACCCAGCGACGACCCTATAGGCGAGAGTTGGGAGGTGAGTGCCGTGGAGTCAAGTCCGTGCACCATAGCCAACGGTCCGCTGAAAGGCAAGAACCTGATAGAGGTGGTGAAGGAATGGGGCAAGGAACTGCTGGGCGAGGCGGTGTATGAACAGTATGGCGGCAAACTGCCCCTACTAGTGAAATTCATCGACGCCAAACGAGACCTCAGCATACAGGTGCACCCCAACGACGAACTGGCACGCGAGAGACACAACAAATTCGGCAAGACGGAGATGTGGTATATCATCGACGCCGAGCCTGGTGCAGCACTGTATTCTGGTTTTAACAAACGAATAACCAAAGAGGAATACAAGCAGCGAGTGGAGGACGGCACGATATGCGACGTGCTGGCAAAGCACGAGGTGAAGCCAGGCGATGTGTTCTTCATACCTGCTGGCAGGGTGCACGCCATCTGTGGCGGAATACTGCTGGCTGAGGTACAGCAGTCGAGCGACGTAACATACCGCATATTCGACTACAACCGTCCCGGACTGGACGGCAAGCCTCGCGAACTGCACACAGAACTGGCTGTGGACGCGATAGACTTTGACGTGCCTAAGGACTACCGCACCTATTACGGCAACACCATAGGCAAGGCAGCACAGGTGATAGACACACCACATTTTGACGTGAGAGTGATGGATCTCAACGAACCCTTCCATCGCAACCTGATAAAATATGACTCGTTCATCATATCAATGTGCCTAAAGGGTGCCTGCAAGATTATCCTCCGCAACCACGAAGTGCCTGAAAGGGTGATAAAGATAAGGGAAGGACACTCATGCCTCATACCTGCCACACTGGCAGACTATGACATCACCCCCCTCGCCCCCAACACCCGAATACTCGAAGCCCACATAGACCGCAAAGACCGCTCGTGGGAGCACAAAGTGCTGAGAGCGCTGAAGATTACGAAGAAATAACGGGAACTATAAGCCCTGCCTAACGAAAAGTTAAGCAGGGCTTAATTATTAATTCCTAATTTCTAATTCCTAATTTACTTAACCAGCTGTCCAGCAGCGTTGAACTCCTTACCAGCCTTGAGGATGACGAACTTGCCATTGACAAGCACCTTCAACACCTCAGAAGCCTGAGCCGCAACCTCGGCAATGCCATTTACGGCTGTGGTCTTCTCATAGTTGAGGGTAATGGTGACTATCAACTGCTTGTTCTTACCGTTAGGGTCTTCCTCCTTAGTAACGATATTGGAGTTGTCAAAGGTGAGTACTATATTCTGTGTAGCCTCCATGTTGATGGTTCTGGTCACATCAGCAGTTCCAGCAGTACCTCCAGGGAACTTCAATGAAGCCTCGTTGATGTCTGTGCCGTCAACCGCAACATTGGTCATGATGATAGAACGGTCAGCAAGTGAGGAACTGTTGTTGGAGTGTCCCTTCAACGTCATGCTGGTAATCTTGTAGCCCTCATTGACGTTAATGGTAATGGTGTTGTTATTGTTGCCTGTGCGAACCTTACCCTGTGTGTCGGTAAACTCTTCATACATACCTATGGTGTAGCATGTTCCGACCTTGGTACCCTTATCTGCTGATGGAGCGCCGACGATCTCCTCACCAGTTGATGGTGCTGGTGGAACGACTTTCTCGGGAGCGTGGTTGTCAGTCTGAGTAGTGTATGTAGCACGATCAATACCAAGTTTCTCAGCAAGAGAATAGCCAAGATGTGGAGGCTGGTTGTAAGAAGCATTCTGCCAAGCTATGCCCATGCGATACATGTGGTCTTCCATGAGGCAAGGCACCTTATACTTAGTAGGCTCTGGGGTAGAATAGATTAGGAGGTCGCAGGTAGGAGCACTCCAGTCAGCCTCATAGTTAATCATGATGAGTTCCTCACGCCAGTCGCCCATAAGGTCTGCCTGCAAGCAAGGTGTAGCCTTGGTGGTGTTACAGGTCTGTGGTTTGCCATAGTCAGCAAACTCCTGGAAGGTAAGTATGCTCTTACTTGAAGTATTCCAAGAACGGATACGAGGGGCACTCTGATTACTGCCTGAATCAAATCTTCCATCGAAGGTCTGGTCGAATGGATCGCCAGTCCAGTAGATGCGGAAGTTGGTGTCAGACATCTTTTCATAAACTGCATTGCCTGTAGCACAGTCAAAGGTACGATTGTCCTTAGCTTTAGTGGTCTTGGTTGATGCATCATATTCTGTTGGACAGCTTGACCAGAATTCGCTCCCTTTGTTGGAAGGGATAAAGTCACAAGCCATTCCACGACCATTATCAGTGCCTTCAGGATAAGAAGCAGAAGCAAGGATTTCTCCCGTTGCAGCATCATGAACATCATAGCCATAGTAATATGTCTTATCACCAATTTTAGCAGTCTCCTCATGAGGCATCATAACCTCGAGACCTGAACGGTCTGGCACGAGGTCAGCAAGGTGAATAGCATCGCCATGACCAAAGCCAGTAGCACAGAGCAGTTTGCCGTCATGACCTATGGTAGCAGCACCTATACATATGTCGTCCTTGCCGTCATTGTTTACGTCACCTATAGAGATGCTGTGCACACCTTGACCATAGCTTGACTTGCCCTGAGAAGTGACAGGGTTGGTGGTCTCGTTAGCCAGTTCTGTACCTGCAGCATCTACCAGACTCCATTTTTCCTTTGCAGTACCCTTGTGCAACCAACGGGTCTTGAGAGCAGTGCCATCCCAGTCAACAGCCCAGATATAGCAAGCTGTATAGTAACCACGCTCCATGATAGCTGAAGGGAGTTTGTCAAGTCCGTCGAGGTAAGCAACGGCAGCATTATAACGCTCGCCACGGTTGTAAGAGCTGTCACCCCAACCAGAGCTATACTGAGTATCGCCGTTAGGGAAGTCAACCATAGAACGGCCTGGAGAATAGAAGATGGTATGCATAGCAGCACCTGTCTCACCATTGAAGACGGTGAGGAACTCAGCACCTGCCGTCACACGACCCTTAGAGTTAACTGATACGGTAGTAGGAGCGATAGCCTTGATGGTAGCATCGCCAGCCTGAGTAACGTAGTTGCCCTGTCCGTCCTTAGAGTCAGGAGCAGTCTTGAATATTACCTCTGCCTTGCCGTCGCCGTCGAAGTCATAGACAAGGAACTGGGTGGTGTGGTTGCCTGAGCGCACACCGTCGCCCACGTCGATGCGCCACTTCTGTGTGCCGTCCATCTCGTAGCAGTCAATGTAGGTGGCACTTGCTATACCATCCTTACCAGAGTCACGCTGGTTGTCAGGGAACCACTTGACGATGAGCTCATAGTCGCCATCGCCGTCAACATCGCCAACAGAGATGTCGTCTGGGCGGTAACGGCCTGTAAGACCACCAACGAGAGACTTGCGAGCTGCAGGACGAGGGATGCTTATCTTGGTAAACATATTGTCCCAAGCCTCGCACTCAGCCTCGCCACCCTTGCTGCTCACCACCTTATAGGTGTCGCCAGGCTGACCGTCGGCATCGAGATAGTTGGTAACATCGGCTATGCTCTCCTTAATGAGAGAGCCGTTGCGATAAACTGAGAACGTAGCATCGCCGTCGGCACCAAGATAGCGCCACGAAACGAGGATGCCCTGTGAGGTCTTGACAGCCACTGGAGCACGGTTGAGTTTCTCCTTAACCTGCACATCAGCACTGGCAGACACAACAAAAAGTGCCATGAGGCACGCAGTAATGATTTTCTTCATATAATTAATGTTTGGCTTTAGTTGAATCGTTTTCATGGGCAAAGGTAGTAATTTTCTAGCACATAGACAAACAAATAAAGGGGGAAAATGCAATTTGTCAGTAAGTTAATTTGTCAATTCGTCAATTTGTTGTATATTTGCACCGAAAAATGGAAAAGAGCAAGATACTCATAGTAAGCGACATGTGCGGATACGGAAAAGTGGCAGCTGCAGCTCAGATGCCCATCTTCTCGTATATGGGTCACGATGTGTTTACCTTGCCTACCATGCTAATAAGCAACACCTTCCCCTACGGCAAGTATGCCATGCTGGAGAGCACTGACTACATAGTGGAGGCTCTGGAGAAATGGAATGAGCTGGGATTTCGCTTTGATGCCATAACGACAGGATTCATGGCGAGCGAGAGACAGGCACAGATGGTGGCACAATACTGCAGGGAGCAGGCGGCTCTGGGTACGGCGATATATGTTGACCCAGTGATGGGCGACTATGGCAAACTCTATGGTGGAGCCAACGACGGCACTGTGCGCTGCATGAGGGAGATGCTGAGTGTGGCACACCTCTGTTTCCCTAACTATACGGAGGCATGTCTGCTGACCAACGTGGAGTATAAAGAAAAAGGTATAACCACAGCCGAGGCTAAGGAACTGGTAAACAAAGTGAGGAGAATAGGCTCGATGTCGGTCATCATAACCAGTTGCATAATAGACGGTCAGCACTCCGTGGTGGGCTACAACCATTTCAGCGGCAAATACTTCCTACTGCCTTACGATGAGATTCCTGTGCAGTTTCCTGGCACTGGCGACATATTCTCAAGCATCATAGTGGGCAAACTGCAGGATGGCGACACCCTGGAGCATGCCACACAGACGGCGATGGACATAGTGCACAACTGGATAGACAAGAATAAGAACAACCAGGACATAAATCGTGGCATACCGATAGAAAGACACCTTAATGAACTATAAACAAATCCGAGACCTTATAATAAAGGATATTGAAGCCCATGCCGAATGGCGTGAGGAGGTGAATTGCGGAAAAATGTTTGGGTTCCTGGTGTATGAAGACGAGGATGGAAAGGAGAGGTTTCTCAAGGCTTACTCAGGACAGATATTGGGCAGAAGCGACTGGGAGGGTTATGCGCCAGCCATATTCGACTATCTGCAACCAGACGGATATTTCAAGACCCACGAGGCTGAGATAACTGCACTTAACCACAAGATAAAAGAGGCTGAGGCCCTACTGTCAAAGGGCAAGCGCACAAAGGAAGTGGAGGCGATGAAGCAGGAGCGCAAGGAACGTTCGCAGGCTCTGCAGCGATGGCTCTTCTCGCAGTTTGTCATCATTCCTCCCCCTACCCCGCAAAAAGGAAACAAAGCGGAGGGTGAATCAGTACTCAAAGTGTTTACGGACTATGCCCAAAGAACAGGTTCGAAACAAACTGTGCCACCAGGCGGAACAGGCGAATGTTGTGCACCAAAACTACTGAACTATGCCAACCAGCACGGTCTGAACCCCCTTGCCATAGCCGAGTTCTGGTATGGTGATTCGCCAAAAGGCATAATAAGGCATCACGGACAGTTCTACGAACCCTGCCAGGCTAAGTGTATGCCAATACTGTGGTATATGCTGCCTGAGGGATGCGAGGTATATCCCTACTTGCGCAATACTCCAAAAAGCGAGATAAAGATATTGTGGGAGGACGACTGGTTCGTAGCTATCGACAAACCAGCAGGTCTACTCTCTGTGCCTGGAAAGCGCCAGTTGCCCAATGCCCAGACGATGCTTAGAGACTCCCTCCCTTCAGGGAGGGTCGGGGTAGGCTTAGCCGTCCATCGTCTCGATATGGACACCTCAGGCATACTGCTCTTTGCCAAGACGGAAGAGGCCTTCGTCAGAATGCAAAGGATGTGGGGCGAAAACTCTGTGTGCAAAGAATATGTGGCGATAGTAAGTGATAGTAATTATCCCCCTCCTCTCGGGAGGGGACTAAGGGGTGGGGTTATCTCCCTCCCCCTCTCTGCTGACTTTGAGAATCGACCCATGCAACGAGTGGATTACGAGGATGGCAAGGAGGCGATAACGAGATATGAGTTTACAAATGAAAACAGAGTGAGGCTCTTTCCACTCACTGGCCGAACCCACCAGTTGCGGGTACACTGTGCTCACCCTGACGGACTAGGGCGACCCATACTTGGCGACCCTCTCTATGGCAACAGCCCAGCAGAGAGGATGTTTCTGCATGCAGCCCGTCTGTCATTCACCCATCCCTTCACTGGAGAAAGGATAGAAATAAACAGCCCTGCACCATTCTGATGCAGGGCTTATTTTGTGATTTGTTATTTCGAAGGGAATTACCAGCCGAAGCTTACGTTCTCAAACTTGATGTCGCGAGTCTTGCCTGTAATCTCGATCGGCTTCTTCTGGATGTTGTTCCACTGACAGTTCTTTACGTTGATGTTGTAAATCTGAGTGTCATCCTCCAGACCGTTGAATAGTGCTCCATACTGAGACTTCTGACAGGTTACATTCTCAACATAAACATTGCGAACTGTTGGAATGTGGCCACGCTCAGCTATCTCGTTTGGCTCGTAAACCAGGTTGATGCGCATAACAGCCTCACGGCACTGACCAACCTTGATATTGCGAACAAAGATGTTCTGGTTGATACCACCACGACAGGTGTTGGTCTTGATGCGAAGCACACGGTCAAGGTTTGGTGAATCCATCTCGCAGTTCTCAGCAAAGATGTTGTCACAACCGCCTGAAATCTCAGAACCTATAACCACACCGCCATGTCCGTCGGCCATCTTACAGCCACGGATGATGACATTCTTACAAGGAAAATTAGCCTTCAGTCCATCAGCATTACGGCCAGACTTCAGAGCGATACAGTCGTCGCCAGTGTGGAAGGTACAATTCTCTATAAGCACATCCTCACAAGACTCTGGGTCGCAACCGTCGCCGTTAGGGCCGTCATTGAATATAGTAACATCGCGCACGATGAGGTTCTTCACAAACAGTGGGTGGATAACCCAGAATGGAGAGTCACGCAACTCAACACCCTCGATGATGGCATTCTGACAGCGAACGAAGTTGATGAGCTGAGGACGAAGTCCCTTGCCCTTACCAAATACACGCTTGGCTGTTGGCACACCATTGTCAGCCATCTTGAGCAGGTCGGCACGAGTGCCAACAGCATCCTTACCTTGCCACTCGTCAACACCCTCATGGTAGCCATGATGCTTGTTGCCCTTCATATACCACCAACGCTCGTTAGAGCCGTAGCCGTCAATAACACCCTTACCTGTCACACCGATATTCTCAGCGTCAACGGCATAGATGCAAGGCTGGTAGTTGATGATGTTAAGGCCTTCCCAACGTGTCTCAACGTTAGGATAGAGGTCGCGCTCGAAGGCAAAACGCAGGGTTGCACCCTCCTCTACCACGAGGTTTACGTTTGACTTCATCGTGATAGCACCTGTCATATACAGTCCTGCTGGCACAATGACCTTACCACCACCCTTCTTTGAGCAGGTAGCAATAGCCTTGTTGATAGCCTTCTGGTTCTTGGCAGCTGTAGCACTGGTGCTTGCTCCAAAGTCGGTGATGCGATAAAACTTTGACTTGAACGTTGGTGCCTTGATGCGTGACATAATGGCATCATAAACCTGCTGATTCCAGCCCTCTGCCTGTGCCGACACACTGACACACAGCATAGCACACATGACAGCAAACATTCTCAAAGTGTTTGAAATAGTCTTCTTCATAGATTCCTTGTTAATTATGTTGTTGTTTAGTTTTAGTTATAAAAAAAGCGTCGTCTTACTGAGACAACGCTGATCCTTATGGTTGGGATACCCGGACTCGAACCAGGAAAGGCAGGACCAGAATCTGCAGTGTTACCATTACACCATATCCCAATACTTTATCTTTTCTGGTGCAAAGGTACTGCTTTTCGGCGAAACTACCAAATTTTTTGCTATTTTTTTTAACTTTATGCCATAAAGTGTGACACAATGTCGCTGCTTGGCAGATGTCACCCCTGTCATAATTTGTTGGCACGGGGTTTGTAAATGTGGGACGTGGACAAACGCGTTCCACATTATTTATTAATATATAACGAACAAAACAAAACTAAAAAATTATACGATCATGGGAAAGATTATTGGTATCGACCTTGGCACAACTAACTCTTGTGTCGCAGTTTTTGAAGGCAATGAGCCTGTAGTAATAGCTAACTCTGAGGGTAAGCGTACTACGCCTTCCGTTGTAGGCTTCGTAAAGGATGGTGAGCGTAAGGTGGGCGACCCTGCCAAGCGTCAGGCTATCACAAACCCTAAGAACACAGTGTTCTCTATCAAGCGTTTCATGGGTGAGACCTATGACCAGAGTTCTAAGGAGGCTACACGTGTTCCTTACACAGTAGTTAACGAGAACGGCTACCCACGTGTTGACATCGAGGGCCGTAAGTACACTCCACAGGAGATCTCAGCTATGGTGCTCCAGAAGATGAAGAAGACCGCTGAGGACTACCTCGGACAGGAGGTGACTGACGCCGTTATCACCGTACCAGCATACTTCTCTGACTCACAGCGTCAGGCTACCAAGGAGGCTGGTCAGATAGCAGGCCTCAATGTTCAGCGTATCGTCAACGAGCCAACAGCTGCCGCTCTGGCATACGGTGTTGACAAGGCTAACAAGGATATGAAGATAGCAGTCTTCGACCTCGGTGGTGGTACATTCGATATCTCTATCCTTGAGTTTGGCGGTGGTGTGTTTGAGGTACTCTCTACCAATGGTGACACACACCTTGGCGGTGACGACTTCGACCAGGTAATCATCGATTGGCTGGCAAACGGCTTCAAGGCCGACGAGGGCATCGACCTCACCAAAGACCCAATGGCTATGCAGCGTCTGAAGGAGGCTGCCGAGAAGGCTAAGATTGAGTTGTCAAGCTCTACAAGCACAGAAATCAACCTGCCTTACATCTCAGCTGAGGGTGGTGTGCCAAAGCACCTCGTGAAGACCCTTACCCGTGCACAGTTTGAGCAGTTGGCTCACGACCTCATCCAGGCTTGTCTCGTACCTTGTCAGAACGCTATGCGCGACGCAGGTCTCTCTAACAACGAGATTGACGAGGTAATCCTCGTGGGTGGTTCAAGCCGTATCCCTGCCGTTCAGACACTCGTAAAGAACTACTTCGGCAAGGAGCCTTCTAAGGGCGTTAACCCTGATGAGGTGGTTGCAGTGGGTGCTTCTATCCAGGGTGCTATCCTTAACAAGGAGTCTGGTGTTGGCGACATCGTACTGCTCGACGTTACTCCTCTTACCCTCGGTATCGAGACTATGGGTGGCGTAATGACAAAGCTTATCGATGCTAACTCAACCATCCCTTGCAAGAAGTCTGAGACATTCTCTACAGCCGTAGATAACCAGACAGCAGTTACCATCCACGTACTGCAGGGTGAGCGTCCAATGGCTGCACAGAACAAGTCTATCGGTCAGTTCAACCTCGAGGGCATCGCACCAGCACGTCGTGGTGTTCCACAGATTGAGGTAACATTCGACATCGACGCCAACGGTATCCTCAACGTTTCAGCTAAGGATAAGGCAACAGGCAAGGAGCAGCAAATCCGCATCGAGGCTTCATCTGGCCTTTCTGAGGATGAAATCAACCGCATGAAGGCTGAGGCAGAGGCTAATGCCGAGAACGATAAGAAGGAGCGCGAAAAGATTGACAAGCTCAATCAGGCTGACTCAATGATATTCTCTACCGAGAACTTCATGAAGGACAACGCCGACAAGGTTCCTGCTGAGGACAAACCAGCCATCGAGGCTGCCCTCCAGAAGCTGAAGGATGCTCACAAGGCACAGGACATCGCTGCTATCGATGCTGCTACCAACGAGCTCAACACCGTAATGCAGGCTGCAAGTCAGAAGATGTATGCAGCAGGCGCACAGCCAGGCGCTGGTGCTCAGGCTGGTCCTGACATGGGTGGCGCAGGCTTCAACGCTGGAGCAGGTGCTCAGGCAGGTCAGAACAATGGCTCTTCTTCTGCACAGCAGGGTGCAGAGGACGCTGACTTCGAGGAGGTGAAGTAAGTGATAAGTGATAAATTATAAATAATAAATTATAAATGAACCCCGTGTAACTCAACAGTTATGCGGGGTTTGTTCTGCATCATGGCAGTTTACCCGTAAAGGTCTCGGTAGAATGAAGCATAAAGGAATTATATGTGGCATACTGGCGGCGGTATGCTATGGCACAAACCCGTTAGGGGCTTTGCCGCTTTATGAGGAGGAAGTGAACACTTCGTCTGTGCTATTCTTACGTTTCTCTATAGCCACGCTGATACTTGGTGTGGTGATGATAGCTAACAGGAAGAGCTTTGCCGTGACGCGAGGCGAACTGACAACGATGGCGAGTCTGGGTGCCTTGATGGCAGTTTCCAGCCTCACCTATTATCAGAGTTTCCGCTATATGGATGCAGGCATCGCCTCCACCATACTGTTCGTCTATCCTGTGATGGTAGCTGTCATCATGGCAACATTCTTTCGGGAGAAGGTTACAGCCACCACCATCACGTCTATTGTCCTTGCCCTGGCTGGCATAGGACTGCTCTATCGAGGCGATGCAGGCATCTCGCTGAGCATGACGGGCGTGATGCTGGTGATGGTGTCGTCGCTCACCTATGCTGTGTACATCGTTATTGTCAACCAGTCAGAGATACGCATGTCGATAGTGAAACTCACGTTCTATGTGTTGCTGATATGCTCCATGTGCCTGTTTGCCTATTCCTTTACCTCTTCCGACCTGCACCTGATGCTGCCCCCATCTCCACGGGCATGGTTCTTTGCCTGCTGGTTAGGGTTGGTGCCCACGGTACTGTCGCTGTTGTTCATGACCATCGCCGTGCATGAGGTGGGAGCCACACCCACTGCTATCATGGGAGCCCTAGAACCGCTGACAGCTGTGGCAATCGGCGTCATGATGTTTGGAGAGGCTTTCACCTTCAGACTTTGCATAGGCATCGTGCTCATCCTCGCCGCCGTACTGCTGATCGTGACTGGCAAGCATTTCCTTCTGCACACTATCACCCACACCATAACATCGCTCGTCAGGAAAACCTGGCGTTGGAAATCGTAAACAAATGAAAACAAGATTATTTCATGCCGTCTTTCAGCGGTAGTCCCATCACGGAGTGGGTATGATGTCTATATAGAAACTGAAAGGGCGAAACCCGTCGTTGCAGCTGATCATGGCACTCATGGGGTTCTTCATCCAGCCGTCATAGAAATTGCCTTTGCCCTGGGCAAGTGACTCCACGAATTCACGCATGGAACTCCATGCTGATGGACACATGCCCTCAGGACATTTGCCGTCAACGGATATCCACTGCTGCCCCACCCTCACATCGCAAGTATGCTCTATGGGGTTCTCATATCTCTCTATCAGGTCATGATAAACGGTCTGGCGCACAGCCGTGATTCGCACCTTATTCATATATTCTCCTGCAAAAGTAAGTTTTTTTCTATTCTGTCATGACAGGGATTTTAATCCAATAATTGACGCTATAAGGGTGGTAAGGAAGAACAGCCTCCAGAAGGTTGCAGGTTCACTGAATATGAATATTCCAACAAGCACTGCGCCAGCGGCACCTATACCTGTCCATACGGGATAGGCAGTGCCTATAGGAATCGTCTGTGTGGCTTTGGCAAGGAATACGGCACTAAGTACATACAGCAGGGCGAATGCTGCAATCCAGCTCCACCATTCAGTGCCCGCGACTCCCTTAGCCCGCCCAAGACAATATGTGAAACCCACTTCACACAATCCTGCAACTATCAATACCATCCAATTCATCTTTTTTGCTTATGCCTCAATCTTATTATTAAACATCTCTGCAAAGGTAAGTATTTTTCTTGAAGAATCAAAATCTTTTCATTACCTCTGCAGAGAAGTTTTCTCTGTAATGAGCATCCAAGCACCTGAGGTTTGTGTCACCACCTTGTGAAGTGTGGCACGCAAAGCAAGAATCTCTAAAGGCTAAGCCTTGCTATGGTAGTTGACATCCTAAATAAGTGGAGTATAAAGTGTCATCTGTATTTGACTATTTTGTTAATTGAACTCAAATTCTACATATTTTTCACGCTATTTTGTGGTTGTTACATTATTTATTATTACTTTTGTTTCCAAAATCTGATAATTCAGAATTAAAACTTTCAAAATACTTAAAGATATGACCAAAGAACAACGGACTGCGGTAGCTCGTATTATTAGTGATATGATAAAAGCTGATAATATCATTGAGGAAAGCGAGATTAGAGACATGAAACAGCTCATGTCTGAATACTCTATCACACATCTGGATATGAGCGATGCCCGCATGATTCGTTTCTCTGATGCAGTCAACACGCTTAAGGAATTGTCTATCAAAGAACGAAAGACTTTTTTTGACCGCATCTATAGTATCGCTTTGAGTGACAACATCTGTGTGCCTCGCGAAGCTCTTCTACTCATCGCCTTGCAATACTGTTTGATGGAGACAGACAAAAAGTCAGAAGGAGGAAGTCACTTGTCTAAGCCTTATCTTATATCATGTCCTACAGGCGAGGCAAGCTTCAATGACCAGTATATGGTCTATCTGGAAAGTGCTTACAATGAAGAGCGCAATGAAGAATTGAAACATCACTTTCGCTTGTTGGTAACGATTACACGACTCTGTGGGTTCAACTTCATCTTTATACCAAAGATGGTGGAAGAGTTTCAAGGGATGAATGAGCAATATGTCAAGGATGTCATCAGTTATATGGCACCTAATCTCGAAAATAGCTTCATCCAACAGGTATATAATCGTTTGTGCAATTTGACTACAGTGGACTTTTTCCGCGATGTTCTTTATGAACGTTTGCAAGTAAAGGCTCTTCTCAATACTCCTCCGTCACTCCTTATAAATATAGGAACGTCCGTGGTTCCGTATTATAGTGCTGGTGGCAATATACAATACTATACAGAATTTTTGTGCATTCCCATCTCGTCAAGTATTCTGACTTTGGTGGATGACATTCTAGGATTCTACCAGAGCAAAGTCAGTATCCGTCAATCAATAACCATCAGCGATAGTAAGGGACAGTTCAAGTATTTTGGATTCTATAAGGCTCTCTTCGATTTTCTTGTTGCTCCTCCGCCAGTTGCACCAGATTTGGTATTCTTGGGACAAGACATGAAGACCGGCAGGTATCAAGTAGCCTTCAAGTTTGACGACTGCAACGAGAAGAAGGTGACGTTTACTCCTAGGGAGTATGACATCTATTTCCAAGTTGCAGTGAAGTCCTGCAATTCTCGCATCAAGGGCTTGCCTGTAACCTACAACAAACACATCAAACCAACTATTGCCCATCTGAAGAGCAAGATCAGCAGCGAAATTCCCGACCTGACTTATTCCAACCAGTACAAGCCAGAAAGAGAGGGTAATGCCTACATCTTGCGATTGGACAAATCGAAAGTCTTTGTTAGAGTTCGTAAGTCCTACTGTGGTTGCGAATGTGAGGACATTCCCATTGTTAAGTATGACAATAAGTGATTTCCATATCCCTCGACAACGTTGCAACGATTTCAACGCCATTTTGCCATTTTTACATGGCAATGTTGCAGATTTGATGTGCAATGCAGATATTCTCCTTATCTTTGCACCAGAAAACAATTTAAAAGCAAAGAGTATGGAAAAGCAAATTATCTGTATGGGCAACTCCTACAAAAATGGTGGCAGATGTCTCGCTGGTATTGAAATTCAGAATTCAACATCTGGTATTTCAATTGTAAGAAATCAATATGGTATCCCCAATTGGATAAGACCTGTGATGTCTAATGGAGATAATGGCCTGCCCGAAAATCTCGTCGGCTCATTCACCATGCTTGATATACTTGCAGTAGATGTCACCGATGCCGTTCCAACTGGAGCGCATTGTGAAAATGTACATTTTAACTCTATTAGAAGAGTAGGAAGACTTGGACAGAACATCCAAAACCTCGCCCCCCTTTGTGACACATGGCATTCTTTGATTTTTGGTAACAGGGGAAAGGCTGTTCCTAATGGAGTCTTTGAGAATGGTAACTATTCGCTTATGTTTATCATGCCGGAAAGTCCAGTCATCACTATGCAGTATGACGATTATGGTCATGAGAAATACCGCATTCAGTTCTCATATAACGGGACACAATATGATTTCCCTTTGACTGATACAAAGTATATTAACGCACTCCGTTCCAGAACCAGGTGTTGCGGACAAAGGAACACAGGCGATCTGTATCTCACTTTATCGCTTGGGGTTAACCATTACGATTGGCACTATAAACTGGTTGCTGGAGTGATTGATTTAGCATCATAAATGACTATGGATAAAAGACAACTATTTTCAGTAGGGCATTCAAACCAAAGCATCGAAGAATTATTTCAGCTTTTGGAGTCACAACGAATCGATTGCATTCTTGATGTCAGGAGTATGCCTTATAGCAAATATACGCCTCAATTTAATGAGGAAACTTTGAAATCGTGGCTCAGCAGGCATGGGGTGCTGTATGTTCCATTTGGTAAACATTTTGGGGCAAGACGCTCTGATTGTCTGAAAGAGACAGAGTTTGTCAAGAAAGGCATAAAAGAGATGAAGCCACAGGTCAATTTTGAACTCGGTGTAACCACCCCTGATTTCTTGAAGGGTGCAGAGAGACTTAACAAGGCACTCGACCAAAACAGACGCGTTTCTCTCATGTGTTCAGAAGCAGACCCTCTGGGATGCCATCGCTTTTCATTCATCGCAAGATATTTTTATGAATTAGGATGGGATGTTCAGCACATCATGCGTGATGATGATACTGGTGATCCTATTGTTCGGTCACATCAAGAATTGGAGAAGGAGATGATACTTGATTATGTAAAACGGAATAAGCTAAAGGCTGTAGGTGGGCAAATGGGAGATTCCTTGTTCTTGGATTTTGGTGACGGCTATGACAAAAAGCAACAGCGTATTGATGCCTATCGCATGAAAAACCATGAAATAGGTTGGGTTCCGGAATATGACGGTAATGATAATAAAGAAGAATATTAAAACAGCGAAATAGTTATGATTACATTATTTACAATCGGATTCACGAAGAAAAGTGCCGAGCAGTTTTTTGAATTGCTGAAGAGTAACCATGTCAAGCAACTTGTTGATGTCCGTATCAGCAATGGAAGTCAGTTGGCAGGATTTGCAAAAGGGAAAGACCTTTCCTATCTCGTAAAACAGATATGCAGTATAGAGTACAAGCATATTACAGATTTTGCACCCACCAAGGAACTCCTCGACAGATGGCATAAAGGAACTGTCACCTGGCCACAATACATTGAAGAATATACAGCCATGCTGAAGCAGCGTGATATCATTAAGAAATATGGCGTTAAGCAGTTTGATGGTTCCTGTTTCCTCTGTAGCGAAGAGACACCTGAGATGTGTCACCGTCGGTTGTTGGCTGAATATATGAAGGAAAGGTCAGCTGAAGAAGTAAAGATTGTTCATCTTGTATAAGACCCTATGGATAAGTATTTCATTTGCTTGGCAAACTCCTATAAGCGAAAAGGGCGATGCATTGCTGGAGTAGAAATAGTTTACGATAGCAATGGCAAGTGGAAACCTATCCGCAATGAGGATGGCAGACCACTATGGATACGACCAATTGCCAAAACAACATACGGAGAAATACCCAACTATGTTGGAGAATGCATTCAGATGCTTTCTGTGGTAAAGTTGACCGATGTTATTTCATGTCCAGACGGAGCGCATACAGAGAATGTTTATTATTCACGTATTGAGCAATGTAATGACTCTTTTTCTCAAGAATCAAGCATAATGGATCAACTTATTGACACCAAGCACCAATCAATATTCCACAACAGAGGGCGTGCTGTGTCTGCTAAAAAACTGAAAGAGACCAATTACTCCTTGATGCTCATCCATCCAGACTGCGCATGTGCTTATCGTGATGAGAACAGAGAGAAGTCCAAAAATAGAATGAAGTTCACATATTGTGACATAGAATATGACTTCCCTATAACAGATCCAGTATTCTTGGATGAGTTCAAAAGAAGACCTAATTGCTATGATGACATCCCAGATGTATATTTAGCAATTTCACTTGGATTAGAATTTGAAGGCTGGCACCATAAATTGGTAGCAGGGGTCATTATCCCGACAGATTCTACTGAGTCATATAACACTAAAGGTGTTTCGTACATGGCTCAGCAAAAGCAAAAACATCACAATGCCTACGCCAAATGGACTACAGAAGATGACGAGCAACTTAGAAATCATATAGAAGAAGGTCTTTCTATTCAAGAGTTGTGTTGCATCTTTGGACGCAACGAAGGTGCTATACGTTCTCGAATAATTAAGTTGGGATTAGATAGCAGCATTTCAACACCTCACCAATTTGACAAAGTTACTTACAATTCAGCTATTTCAAAACAAAATCGTCAAATGTGGTTTGACAAATACGAACGAAAACTCGCAAGTCTCCTTGATAAAAAAAGAATTATAGAAGAACAAATCAATGAGGTTCGTTCAGAAATTCTGCAAGAAATGGAGTCTCACGGCTTAGAGAAACTCCATTCAACTCAATTCTCCGTAAGCTATACCCCCGCTAAAGCGGTTATGCAATTTGACAGTCGTGCATTCCGCATAGAAAACAAGGAACTATACTCTTGTTACTGTAAACCAATACAACGAGAGGCATCAATTGTCATAAAAAGGAACATAAAAGAACAGGATGGTGCAAGCTAGTGAAGCTCAATGCCTCCCAGCTCCTCGCATCGAGGTCTTCCAAGATAATACAGCTCCTCGTTATATGAAGTATATCCCAATTGGGGCATAAATTTAACTTGCCGGTAACTTGCTGGCAACTTGCCGAAACACCAATAATAAAGTTTGTAATATTGCCAAATTGCTGATATTAAAGAAGATAAATAATTGAGTTTAACTTGCCGGTAACTTGCTGGCAACTTGCTGAAGGACTAAAAATAGATATAAACATGTTATTCGGAGATAAGATTAAAGAGTTCAGAGAAGAGTAAGTCTGTTGCAACGATGCCATTATTGTAGCGAAAGAGGAAACATACCTCCTAAGGTCACTAAAATGCTCGGAAGGCGCATGAATACTGGGCTGAGGATAGTGACCTATGTTTGTCGATAGGTCACTTAGAGGTCACTTGAGACCTCACTTGACCCCATCCTCGCCCTGTGGGCACTCCTTCCCGAGGGCAGGAGATAAATTACCATAAATTGTCTGTAATCTTTTCCCTCCCTCTCGGGGAGGGATGTCGCATAGCGACAGGGAAGGGGTCTGTAGTGACCTTTGTAGTGATCTCTATAGTGACCTTTATAGTGACCTGTCTCGGAAAGAGGTCACTATCGGGAATCCTCATAAACACTGGGGTTAGAGAGACATAAGTGACCTATGTGAGGTTGCTCACGAAAAATTTATGGTTTTTCGTGAAATTAGAAATTAATAAATTAGAAATTAGTGATTTTTTCCTCTTTTTGTAAAAGCCATGCTTTTAGAGATAAAAGTAATGCTTTTAGATGCAGAAGTAATGCTTCTGCATGCAGAGGTAATGCTTCTGCAAGGTGAGAGGGATGCACAAGAAAAGCACTTACGATTGCTCGCAAGTGCTTTTTCTATTATACATTTTCTACATTACTTGGTCTCGAAGTAGCCGAAGCCACTGATAGCGGTGAGCATACGCTCCACATAGTCCCAAGCGGTGTCACTCCAGTGGAAACCGAGACGGTGGAGCACGGCACAGGTGTAGCGGTTGTCACGATCTATGAATACAGCCTTTTGTCCGTGAGCCATATCCTGATAGGCAAGCATGGCAGAGAGCAGCTTCGCCTTCTCAGGGTCTTGTCCAGCCTCAGCAAGGGCTTTCTCGAATTCATCCCTTTCTACGAAACGTATCTCTTTTCCTACCTTACTCAAGAGCTGCAGAACATCGCCGAAGAGTTCTGTGTGATTATTGAATGGTTGGAAGACGGTACACTCTTTTGGAGTGGATGCAAGGAGCACCACAGCCTTTGCTGTCTCGTTGATAGGAGACATCTCGGTGAGTTCGTCGTAGTTGTCATAAGGACAGCAACCGAGTGTGTTGAACACCTTGAGGCGACCCATGTAACTGTTACTGTTGAAGTTAGCCTGGAACTCACCATCGTAGCTACGAGGTGCCAGATTACCCACACGCATAACCTTAGCATTGAGTCCATGATGGGCAACGGCATCGAGAACAATTCTTTCTGCAAGGAACTTGGAGTGGATATAACGGTTGTCGAGGAACTGTCCGAACCAGAACTTGCGCTCATCGAGTGTCGGCACTTCTTCACCATTATTGCGAATCACCCATACCTCGCCTACAGAGGTCGTAGATATGTGTATCAGTTTGGCTCCTGTCTTCACACAGAACTCCACACAACGCTTGGCTCCACCGATATTCACATCCTCAATGTCTGTAGTCTTAGAGAAGTGCTTCACATTGGCAGCACAGTTGAAGACGGTGTCAATGGAATTGACAGTTGACAATTGACAATTGACAATTTCATTGAGGTCTTGTGTCACATCGCCATTGACGACGAAGAGGCGGGTGCCGAATAGTTCCTTGAACGAAGTCTCGAAATAGTAGAACAATAGATTCTTCAGTCGGCGCTCAGCACCCTCCTGATCTTGCTCACGCACGAGGCAGGTGATGGTAGGAGCATCAGAATCAATGAGCTCGCGCAGCACATGGATGCCCAGATAACCTGTAGCACCTGTGAGGAGCACGTTGCCCAACTGCTGGCGCTCGCCCTTGACGAAGGTCTCTACCCTATTCTGCTGCAGGATGGCATTGATGCCTGAATAGTCGAAGTTAGTCACCTCGTCGTCAGTATTCTCCACAGGAGTCTCACCCGTCACAAGCTGTGCCAACAGGCGTGGTGTAGGATGTGTGAACACTTCGCCGTAAGCCACATGGTGACCAGCCTTGTCGGCCTCGATTATTACCTTAGTAACCATGAGCGATGTTCCGCCAAGTTCGAAGAAGTTGTCGGTAGCACCAATCTTGTCCACAGACAATACCTCAGAGAAGATACCACAGAAGAGTTTCTCGGTATCGTTGGCAGGCTCCACATACTCGTGGTCAGCAGCCTGAATGACAGGAGCAGGCAGAGCCTTCTTGTTCACCTTCTGGTTCTGGTTCAGCGGAATACTGTCAATCTGCATCGTAGCAGCAGGAATCATGTATGGCGGCTTCTGCTTGCCGATGAAGGCATTCAGTTCCTTGATGTCAACCTGCTCATCGCTGACGATATAGGCAGCAATAAACTTACCGCCATTGTCATAGTCGAATGCCTGCACGGTAACATCCTTGATGCCAGGGTATTCGCGAATCACAGCCTCTACCTCCTTCATCTCAATGCGGAAGCCACGAATCTTCACCTGACCGTCGCGGCGACCCACGAACTGTATGTTGCCGTCAGGCAGATAGCGCACGATGTCGCCTGAGCGATAGACGCGAGAGTATTTCTCGTCATCAGAGAACGGATTAGCGATATAGACCTCAGCTGTCTTATCAGGACGGTTAAGGTAGCCACGACTGACCTGCGGACCACTAACCCACAACTCACCCGTAGCACCCAGAGGAAGACGGTTGAACTGCTTATCAACAATGTAAAGGCGCATATTGTCGAGCGGTTTGCCGATAGGAATATCCTGCTCGTAGTCCTTCACCAGATAAGTAGTCGTAAAGATAGTACACTCCGTAGGTCCGTAGCCGTTATGCAGGTTGTAGTTCTTAGGCGGTTGGATAGCCGAGAGTTTCTCACCACCAACTGAGAGATGCTTCAGTGAGTGGTTGTCCACATTAGTAGCAAACTGATAACCCACCTGAGTAGTGATAAACGAGTGAGTAATGTTGTTGGCATTGTAGTAGTCGTTGAGGTCAGGCAGGTTCAGACGGATGTCTTCACCTATTATATATACCGTAGCACCACAGGTGAGTGCTGGGTACATATCCATCATGCAGGCATCAAAGCCATAGCTGGCGTAAGCAGCCACATGACTGTCAGCCGTCAACTCATAATAGCGCTGATACCAGTGACAGAAGCACACGAGGTTGCCATGCTCCAACTGACAGCCCTTAGGCACACCAGTAGAACCAGAGGTGTAGAGCATGATGAACAGCCCTTCGGGCTTTAATTGACAATTGATAATTGATAATTGAGATCTGCTTTCCTCAGTCAGGGCAGGAAGTTGCTCTATATCCTTGGTCAGCAGCACATCGCCCTTGTACTCATCCACTATGTCACGCAGTTCCTCGTCGGCTATCAGCAACTTAGCGCCAGCATCCTGCATCATGAAGTTCAGGCGCTCCTTAGGATAGCTCGGGTCGAGAGGCTGATAGGCACAACCTGCCTTGAGCACACCAAGCGAGGCAACCACCATCCACTCGCTACGAGGAATGAGGATAGACACCACATCCTCGCTTTTCAGTCCCTGCTGAACAAGATATGCAGCAATTCTGTCAGACACCTCATCCACCTGCTTGTAGGTCAGTCGCACATCGTGATAAACCACAGCGATGTTGTCAGGCACTTTTTCCACCTGCTGACGGAACAGCGAAACGATGGTCTGCGTATTGTCATAAGCCACATCGGTCTGGTTGAAACTGTCGAGCAGAGTAACCTGATTGTCATCAAGCAGCGAAACAGTCTTCAGCTGGGCATCAGGATTACTCATGAAGGCATTCGCAGCGTTGCTAATGGACTGTGCCAAAGACTGCATCAGCCCCTTGCTGTAGCGTCCGTTATCATATTGCAGACAGATGCTTGGCTTTCCCATAGGGTCATTCTCAATGTAGAATGCGATGCGGAACTTTGGTGCATCAGACTCGAACAGTTCCATAGTCACAGGCTGTCCGTTGTACTCATGTCCCTCTATGACACCCATCTGGTAAGCGAACATTATCTCAGCCGAAAGGTCGTAGTCGGAGGCAATACGTGCAAACGGATAACTCTCATGACGCAATGTCTCGTCGAAGTTCTTGCTGGTCTCGTTGAGGAACTCCATCACACTTTGCTCCTCAATGAAAGCGCTCAGTGCCAACGTGTTTACAAACATACCCACGGTGTTGCTGATGCGCAGGTCGGAACGTCCGTTGCTGATGGTTGTGATGCACAGCTGCTCGTTGTTGGTGAAGCGTGACAGAGCATAGAACGTAGCAGCCAGAAGATGATGAGCTGGAGAGATATTCCTCTGACGGCAGAAGTTGTCGATTTCAGCGAAATCTAATGGGCAGTACAAAGTCTCCACTACACCCTGCTCCTTAGGATTGGTAAGGTCAGAAGGTACTTCCGTAACACCCTCTATCTTGCCCAATCGCTCCTGGAAGAAATCGCGTGCTTCAGCATATTCCTCACTATTCTCTGCAGTTTTCTGTGCAGCCACAAAGTCAGCATAGGTAAAGCTCTCTGGCTCTATCTTCCTGCCGTTCATCAAGTCACACAACTGATTCAGGAACAGGTCAAACGAAGCACCGTCGAATATCAGATGATGCACATCAGCCAGGAGATATACATTCTCTTCAGTAGTGACAATCTCCATGCGATACAGAGGTCCCTGTCTCAGGTTAAACGGCTTGACGAACTCCACCATGTATTTCTTTATTTCGGCTTCGCCTATCTGGCTTTGCTCAATCACAACAGGCTGGTTAGCATCAACTATCTGTATGATTTCGCCTTCCTGACTGTCGAAATGCACGTGGAACTGAGGGTGGGACTTGATGACGGTCTCTACAGACTTCTTAAACAGCTGAACATCTGTTCCCTTTGGGAAACGTATTGTTGCAGGGATGTTATACACCGTTGATGTGGGCTGTTTCATGCAATCCACATATACACCCATCTGGGCGTATGACAACGGAATATTGCTCATGTCAGCATGCTTCACCTCAGCAGCAGACTCCTGCTTGGCAGCACCTCCGCTCAACAGAGCCTTCAGTATCTCATTTTCTATGCTCTGCACACTACCCGTCTTAGCCAGTGCCTTGGAGTTCAGCGTCACGCCGAAGCGCTTGTTTATCTGTATGGCGAGCTTAATGGACATGATAGATGTCAGTCCCACATAGCCCAGCACCGTAGTAACACCAAAGTCCTCGGTATTGATAATCTCAGCAATGATATCGTGTATCTCCTGCTCCAGAACATTCAGCGGAGCCTGAGACTGTGGCTGAGAATCAGCAACAGGCTTAACAGGAGCAGGCAGCGCTTTCTTGTTCACCTTCTGGTTCTGGTTCAGCGGTATAGCGTCTATCTGCATAGTAACGGCTGGAACCATGTAAGGCGGTTTCTCCTCGAGGATGAAGTTATTAAGAGCCTCGATGTCAACCTGCTCGTCGCTGACGATATAGGCAGCAATAAACTTTCCACCACCATCTTCGTCAAAAGCCTGCACCGTAGCATCCTTTATGCCTGGGAACTGACGAATGACAACCTCTACCTCTTTCAACTCGATGCGGAAGCCACGAATCTTCACCTGACCGTCCTTTCTGCCCACAAACTGGATGATGCCATCAGGCAGATAACGGACTATGTCGCCTGAGCGATAAACGCGAGCATACCTCTCGTCAGCAGAGAACGGGTTGACGATATAGACTTCTGCTGTCTTATCAGGACGGTTAAGGTAGCCACGACTCACCTGCGGACCGCTAATCCACAGCTCTCCTGCTGCACCTACAGGCACACGATGCCCCTGAGGGTCAACAATATAAAGATGTGTATTGTCAGTAGGTTTGCCGATAGGTATCTCCTTCAGAGTCTTGTCAACAGGATAAGTGGTAGTGAAGATGGTGCACTCCGTAGGTCCATAGCCGTTATGGAACAGATAATTAGTTGGTGGAACGAGTGTAGCCAGTTTCTCACCACCAACGGAGAGATGCTTCAGCGAGTGGTTCTCAATGCTGGTAGCAAACTGATAACCCACCTGTGTGGTCATAAACGAATGGGTGATGTTGTTTTGCTCAAAGTATTCGTTCAGTGCTATGAGGTCTAAGCGTAGTTCCTCAGGAATGATATATACTGATGCGCCACAAGTAAGTGCAGGGTACAAATCCATCATGCAGGCATCGAAGCCATAGCTGGCGTAAGCAGCCACATTATGCTCAGGTTTGAGGTCGTAGTAGCGCTGATACCAGTGACAGAAGCTGACTATATTCTTATGCTCTAACTGGCAACCCTTAGGCACACCAGTAGAGCCTGAGGTGTAGAGCATTATGAACAGCCCTTCGGGCTTTAATTGACAATTGATAATTGATAATTGAGATCTGCTTTCCTCAGTCAGGGAAGGAAGTTTCTCAATATCCTTGGTCAGGAGCACATCGCCCTTATACTCATCCACTATGTCACGCAGTTCCTCGTCGGCTATCAGCAACTTAGCGCCAGCATCCTGCATCATGAAGTTCAGTCGCTCCTTAGGATAGCTTGGGTCGAGAGGCTGATAGGCACAACCTGCCTTGAGCACACCAAGAGAGGCAATAGCCATCCATTCGCAACGTGGGATAAGCACTGACACCACATCCTCGTTCTCAAGTCCCTTTGCCACTATGTAGGCAGCTATGCGGTCTGATATTTCGTCAACCTCTTGATAGGTGTATTTCTTATCCTTAAAGACTACTGCTATGTTGTCTGGTGTAGCCTTTGCCTGCTGACAGAACAGTGACACTATGGTCTGGGTGTCGTCATAAGGCACATCGTTATTATTGAAGCTGTCGAGCAGTTCCACCTGTGACTTTGTAGCTATGCTGATGTCGCGCAGATATTCCTCATTGAGGAAACCCTCAACCACAGCCTCGTAGCTCTCTAAGAACTGACCTATCAGCTGCTCGGAATAGACATCTGTCTCGTACTCTGCATTCACATAACAATGACCGTCTATAATAGCTGCATTAGCATAGAGAGGCACTTCCAGTGTCGTATGGTCTATTTTCTCAGCCTTTGTCGGCTTGCCGTTTATCTCTACATTGTCCCACACCATTCCGTGCCAGGCGAAGAAGGAACCTATCTGCAACTTCAGGTCACTTACCACTTCCATGTATGAATAGGTTTCATGCTCTCTGCACCCCTTCATCTGCTCTTCTCCAGCCTTTAGGAAATCAAGCACCGTAGTGTCATTGGTGAATTTCGCATATACAGGAACCGTTTTCACCAACATGGCAACAGTACGTGCCAATTGTTTGTCTGTACGACCGCTATATACAGTGCTGAACAGCGCCTCCTGATCATTGTTATATTTAGCCAACAGGTAGCTGTACACCCCAGTGAAGAAGGTACTCTTGAAGATGCCGTGCTTCTTACAGAAGGCATCGATAGCCTCGAGGCTGACACTCATCTTTCGCCTAAGCAAACCGATTTCTTTCTCCGTCCCTTCCAAGTCGGGAATCAGTTGGCTGAAGGTGTCGCTGCAGTCGAAGTTCTGGGCATACCACTGCTTAGACTCCTCAAAGGCTGGTGTTTCACGCATTTCTGTTTCCTCACGTACAACGTCTGCCAGAGTCTTTCCCTCTTTTTCCAAAACATTACCACCATAGGCAGCATCAATATCGTTGAGAATAACCTTCAGTGTTGTGCCATCGCCAATGATATGGTGAATATCAACAAGGAGATAGAAATGCTTGCTGTCCTTTAGCAGTCGCATACGGAATAGCCTGTCGTTATATATATCAAACGGCAATACCATTACCTTCTTTTCTTCTTCGATATCGGTGATATGCTCCACCTCCAGACTGAATGTCTCCGTATCGTCAATGCTTTGCACTGGTTCGCCTTGTTCGTTCAGCTCTATACGGGTAAACAACGTAGGATGTGCAGCCACAACGGACTCTATAGACGCTTTCAGTTTTTCTTCATCCAGACTGCCATCAAGCGTATATAAATAAGTTATATTATAACGATATTCTCCCAAGTGCTGAACGCACTCTACATATATGCCATACTGGGTTTTAGTTAAAGGTGCAGATGTCTTCATGACTAAGGATTTTTTTAGGTGGTTGTGATTGTTGTTGTAGTGGTAATGTGTCTGAATTATTCAAACTCAAACAGATTGATGAATCCCGTCAGCGTAAATACATTCTTTATCTCTTTGTTTACGCCTCGCAGTGTCACCTTGCTGCCACTTGCCTTTGCTGCTTTCAGTATGCCGAGCAATATACGCAGTCCGCTCGAAGCTATATACTCCAGCTTCTCACATTCTATTATCACATCCTTACCTGAGGTGTCATACAGGGGTTTCAGAACCTCTTCCACTTTTACAGCTGCTGCTGTATCCATTTCACCTTCTAATGTGGCAACATATTTGCCGTCAATTTCTTTAAGTGTAGTATCCATCTTTATTTATTCTTTATAATTTATCATTTATTATTTATCATTTATCTTCTTCATCAGCGTCAGAATGTTCTTACCACCCTCACGCTCATAGTTTATGGAGTCCATCAGTTCGCGCACCAGCAATAAGCCCAGTCCGCCTATCTGGCGGTCTTCTGCTGACAGTGTGATGTCAGCCTTCTCCCTTGCTGTTGGGTCAAAGGCACCTCCTGAGTCGATGATAACGAACTTTATTATGCTGCCGTCCGACATCACTCTCACCTCTATGTCGCCCTCTTTTTCTGCAGGATAAGCATAGTCTATCACGTTCACCACTGCTTCCTCCACCGCCAGTCTCAGTTGTGAGGCAAGTCCCTTTTCTATCTGCAACTGTTCCGTCACCTGCTTAATGAAAGCCGTCAGTTTCACCACTTCCTTCACATTGTTCTTCAGTATCAGAGTCTCTGTCAGTTTGCTGTCGAAACTCTGTGCCTGATAGCGTATGGCGAGCATAGTGATATCGTCGCTCTGGTGATAGCCACTCACAAACTGGTGCACCCTCTCATTGAAGGTTTCCAGAATCTGCTGTGGCATCATGTTGGCTTGCGCACACTGCCTTAGCACATCCTCCACCCTCTGCATACCAAACTGCTCTCTTAAGGCATTCTTTGCCTCAGTCACTCCGTCGGTGTACATGAACAGGGTGCTCTCAGGGTTCAGTTTCGTCTCCTGCAACTGGTATTCCGAGTCTTCAAAGGCTCCCACTGGCAGATTGGCAACAGTAGGCAGAGGTGTCATCTTTCCGTCATCTATCACGAATGGTATCTCGTGTCCAGCGTTACAATAGCGCAGATAACCTGTAGGCAGGTCGAGCACACCCAGGAACAGGGTAGTAAACATGTTGGTCTTGTTGTTTCTGCATGAACCTATGTTTATGCTCTTCATTATGCGTGCAGGGTTATTCTCATGGGCAGAGAAGTCTCTGAACATGGTGTGTATCACAGCCATCATCATTGCTGCTGGAGCGCCCTTTCCGCTCACATCGCCTATGCAGAAGAACAGTTTGCCGTCTCTTATCACGTAGTCGAACAGGTCGCCACCCACCTCCATAGCAGGATGCAGCGAACCATATATATTCACCTCTTTATGTAACAGGTGGTCATCTGGCAACATACTCTGTTGTATCTTACTTGCCACTCGCAGTTCGCTCAGCGTACGCTCTTTCTCGGCGTTCACCTCGCGCAGACTCTCCAGATGCTTGCCCACACGTATCACTATGAATGCCAGCAGTCCCATACCTACCAGCACCATAGATAGCAACCATATACGCACTGAACGCAGATGACCAAACACCTCGCTGTCGTCATTCACACTGATGAGCACCCAGTCTGTCTCACCTCCTATAGGATGGTAGAACACATGTTGCTTTTCGCCATTCTCATCCTTCATCGTGCTGTAACCTGTCTTGTTTGAGTCTGCATTCAGTTTCTTCCTTGCCTGTTGCAGTGTCTCGCAGTCCTCGCCAGCCAGCAGGTTGCCCTTACGTGACAATATGAATCGCTGGGTGGTTTTATACACTCTCGACTCCTCCATCACGTCGTTGAGCCAATCCAGCGGTATATCCACATACACTGCTGCAACTGTCTTTCCCGTGCTGTCTGTCACTGGCACCGAATATGTCGTTATCGTGTCATTGGCTCCATCGGTATCTACGTATGGTTCACTCCAGTGTGCACGTTTCCAGACTATAGGGAATACGTAATACTCATCTTTCGTATTGTCCTCATCATCTCTCCCTAAATCTTTCGTTATGACGGTATCTTTTTCTGTTTCCGTGCCCGTCAGGTATCTTCTGGTACTGTAGGGCTCATAATATTTCGGCTTCTCTTTATAGTAGCCAGGCAGGAAGGCAACGCCACAACCAATAAACGGATGGTTATGCTCCACCACCTTACGAGTAAAGTCTTCAATATCGGCTGGATCAGCAAGCAGGTCGCCAACCTGCCAAGCCATGTTATACGCGGTCACTTCCACCTTACCCAGTTTGCTGCGTATGCCCAGGTTGATGGCATTCATCTCCTTGTCCACCGTGCGCTCCATCGATGCCTGGACAAAGCTCTGTGCCAGATATGACATCACAGCCATAGTCATCTGCAGCATCAGTGCTGCAGCGATTATCGCCGTCAGACTGAGGTGCTCTCTCATCAGCACCTGCAGTTTCTTCCACATGTCGCGTATGTTCAGTTTCTTTTTCTTCACTTTATCCCATTACCAACTTAACTATCAGCAGTAACACTGGCACAGTGACTACCACGATGCCGAAGAGGTCTATCAGGGCACCTGACTTAATCATTTTTGTTATAGGAATATAGCCAGAGGCATATACTATAGCATTAGGAGGAGTAGATACAGGCATCATAAATCCGAGTGATGCAGCAAGAGCCAGACCTACAGCAACAGGTATCGGATTCATTCCCATTGACAGTGCCGTACTGATAGCTATCGGAGCCAGCAGGTTGGTAGCAGCAGTGTGCGAGGTGAGTTCTGAAATCAGCAGACCTGCTACGCAGAACACCGTAACGAACACCAATTCGCTTGGGTTGCCACCCATCAGTTCTCTTAATCCTGCGCCTACCCATGTGGATAGTCCTGTGGTGTACATCAGACTGCCCATAGCCAGTCCTCCACCGAATAGCAGCAACGTGCCCCACTCTATTCCTTCCACACCATCCTTCCATGTCATGGTCATCTTGCCCTGCTTAATATCCACAGGCAACAGGAATAATAGCAGTCCACCAATCATTGCCACCAGTTCCTCAGGCATGTATTCCGTGAAAGCCTTTACTATCTCTGATTTGCTTCCTAATATCATACTCAGTATGCCAGGAGTCACCCACATCGCTACAGCTGCCATGAAGGCTATCATGGTGTTCACCTGGGCTCTGTTCCATTTGCCAAGTGCTTTTCTGTGCTTCTCTATAAATTCATGGGCACCCTCTATGCGCTTCACGTCAGCAGGGAACATGCGCCACAACACTGCATAGGCTATAACGAAATAACCTACCATAGCCACAAAGCCCCATATCATCCAGTCAAAGAAACTGATACTCGGAGCATTAGGTGCCAGTGTTTCCAAGAAACCCATCATGATCAGGTTAGGAGGAGTACCGATAGGTGTCAGCACACCACCGATAGAACAAGCGTATGCCGTCATCAGCATCAGTCCTGTGGCATACTTATAGTTCTTCAGGTCTATCACCTTGCCGTTTGTCGCCATCATTTCGCGGATAGCCTCAAGCAGTCCTAATGATATAGGGAACATCATAGCCGCCGTAGCCGTATTGCTTATCCATCCTGAGCACAGCATACATGCCACACCCATTGCGATGAAAATGCGCTTTGGCGAATCGCCCACCCACTTCATCGACATTATTCCGTAAGCTATCCTCTTATCCAGTCCGTTTACCATCATAGCCTTGGCAAGCATAAAGCCACCCATAAAAAGAAAAATCATCGGATTGGCAAACGCACTGAACACATCCTTCATCGGAGCTATGTCCATCAGCACACACAGCGTAGGACCTAACAACGACGTCACTGGTATGGGCACTGGCTCACATATCCACCATATTGCCGTCCACGCCATCACCGCCAGCAGCTTCTGCTGTGCAGGCTCCATTCCAGGTATAGTTATCAGGCATATCACCACCATGCTCAGCGGACCTAATACGGCACCTATAGCATGGCGCATGCCATCAAAAGTAATATCAGATTTCATCATGGTCAACGTTATTTTTCTAAAACTCCTTCAAAATTACGTTTTTTCTATCAAATATCGAACGTTTTAACTATAATTAACTATACTGCACCCACATTGAACTCTTTGAACCAGCGCTTTAGCGCGACTTGAACTACAAAAAAGACTGCAAGCAGTTTTCACTGCCTGCAGCCTTGTTATTACGATTTATAGGTTATTTCTTTACTACTCTCTTATTTCAGGTCAAACTTGTAACCCAAGGTGATCTGGAGCAGGTCGCTACGCCACTTGTTGTCATCGTTATCAGGCTCCTTATTAACCTTTGTTACAGAGATGTTGTAGCGCAGGTCAAGCACCACGTTCTTGTACTCGTAAGAAAGACCTACTGGGATAGAGAAGTTGAACTTCTTAGCCTTATCCTTAACGTCTTCACCGTCCATTTTAGCACTTGCGAGGAAACCGAACTGCATACCAGTCTTCAGGGCGAAACCAGGAAGAACATAGAAATCAGCTACGATAGGGATGTTGAGGTAGTTAAGCTTTGCCTTGTAGTCAACGTCACCAGTCCGACTAGGTTTTGTTGCTTTCCAACCCTGCTGAGCGAAGTTAACACCTGCAGCTACACCGAGCCAGTTGTTGATGTAGTATTCACCTTCTACTCCAGCTACGATACCTACCTTAGCCTTATTGTCTTTACCAATTACTTGATCTGTCCATGATCCTGACAGATAGCCGATGCCGATACCGACCTTAGGCTGGATAGATATAGTACCAGGTTCACGCAATGTGTTGTTCTGTGCACTTGCTGCTATAGCTGCTACAGCCATAACGAGCGTCATCATAATCTTTTTCATAATACTTTAGACTTTTTTAAGTTTGTTAAACAATAAGTTGTTGGTGCAAAGATAAGTATTCTTTTTCTATCTTCCAAATATTTTTGCAAAAAAATTAAAAAATTTGTTATTTTTTTTCGTTACACCTTATTTATATATAGTGTACCTTGTACCTTGTCACCTTGTACTTGTTTAGATTCTTGCCTCAATGAAAATGATGAGAATGACGATAGGCACCACCCAACGCAGAATCATCAAGTGGATGAATGGCACCATGCCTGAACCCTGATACCTCGCCTTAGGCACAAACCATCCCGTGAACAGCGATGTAGCCATGGCGCAGAGCGGTATGAGATAGTCAGTGGTGAGGTTATTGGCAGCTTCAAAGAAGTCCTGACCCATCACCGTAAACTCCTTTACTGCGCCCGTCATAGAGAGTATGCACAGCGAATTGGTGACAAACTGTATCACAGCCACCACCATCACACTCTGATGACGGTTGAGAGGTCGCTCGGTGTCTTCTGATGCCTCTTTCACGAATGCCACCATTACCTCCATCAGCGAGATGGTTGAGGTGATGGCTGCCACACACATCAGGGCAAAGAATGCCACACTGGTCAGTGTGGGACAGAACATATTCTGAAACACTGCAGGCAAGGTGACGAAGGTCAGCTGTGGTCCTTCAGCAGGACTGAATCCGTAGGCAAACACAGCTGGGAATACTATCATGCCAGCCAACAGCGATACGAAGATAACAAGTGCTATCATCTGTATTGAGGTTGTCACCACTTCCTCTTCCTTAGAGTCCATTGTCTCACCCTGTTCCTTTGGCATATATCCTCCATAGGTGATGAGTATGCCCAGACCTATTGACAGGGTGAAGAAACTCAGTCCCACAGCCTCGAGTATCACCTTCGGGGTGAGTTTCGAGAAGTCTGGCTCAAACAGGAATCGCAATCCCGTCGTTCCACCGTCAAGGAACACCATGTGTACAGCCATCACTATCAGCATAATGAACAGCAAAGGCATCAGTATCTTGCTCAGTCGCTCGATACCCTTGTTCACCTCAAACCACAACACAGCCGCCGTCAGCACTATCGCCACTATGGCATAGCCTATCATCGTGGGAGCCTTATGCTCAAAAGCCTCGAAAAAGTCGGTCAGTCCCTCGGCATTCATTCCTGCAAAGGTGTTCATCGCTGCCTCCACCATGTAGTAGAAACACCATCCCGTAACCACGAAATAGAAACTCGTGAGCAGAGTGACCGTCACAAACGTAACCCACGACAGCCACTGCCAGTGGCTATTGCCGCTCAGCGTCCTGTATGCGCCGTATGCGCTCTTGCCCGACAGTTTGCCTATCATGAATTCGTTTATCACCAGAGGCAGTCCGAATATCAGCGAGCACACCACATAGAGTATGATGAACGCGCCACCGCCGTTCTCGCCTACCACGTAAGGAAACTTCCATATACTACCCAAACCCACGGCACTGCCAGCAGCAGCCAGCAACACACCAATTTTTGATGAAAATGAACCCATAACAGTCTGTCCTTTTATTTCTTTTCTTTTGTTGTCATGATATTAAGAATCATATCGTCTGTCTTACACATCGCGTCAGCACCTATGCTGGTCAGGTTGTGTATGCTCCTGTCCACATCGTCATCCACTATGCCCTCTGACGAACTCACGCACTTGCCTTCCATAGCCAGCAGGGCTGAGAGCAGGGCGGTGGATACTCCTGAGGTTATCTTCAGCGAACATGAAGGTTTGGCTCCGTCGCATATCATACCAGTCAGGTTTGCCACCATATTCTTCACTGCTGAGCAGATGCGCTCGTAATCGCCACCCATCAGGTATGTTATACCACAACTGCTGCCTATGCTCGCCACCACACAGCCGCACAGCGCTGAGAGTTTGCCCAACGACTGCTTTATGTATATCGCCGTCAGGTGACTGAGCATCAGGGCACGAATCAGTTCCTCCTCGGTATTCTCATTCTCCTTGGCATATACGCACACGGGGTTCGTGGCACAGATGCCCTGGTTACCACTGCCGCTGTTCGACATCACTGGTATCATAGCCCCACCCATACGCGCGTCGCATGCTGATGCCGTTCGTGATATGATGTGGCAATATATGCTGTCGCCGAATATGCCCTTCGACAGAGGTCGCTCAATGCTCTTGCCTAAGTTATGGCCGTAGTTGCCCTTCAGTGCCTCGCGCGCAGCATTCATATTATATGTTCGCGCCTCCATTATGAAGCTTATCTCCTCCAGCGGTGCCGTAGTAGCAAAGTCGTACACCAGCCTCAGGTTCAGCGGAACCGTAGTATCATTAGCATCCTTAACTTGCCCCCCTTGAACTGTGAACTGTGAACTGTGAACTGTGCACTGATCCACGAACCTCGTGTGCCCTCCAGCTATCACTGCTGAAGCCTGTTTGCTGCCAGCAGAGCAGATAATTTCCACGTATAGTTTTTCGCTGATGCCCTCCTTTCTCTTTATCGAGATGCGGTCCTCGGCTATAAACCTCTTGCCTTCTTCCAGCGTTTCGGGGGTCAGGTCTTTCAGCACCTCCAGCTGATAGTCGCTCCTGCCTATTATGGCACCTAAGGCTATGGCTATAGGCAGACCCAGCATTCCTGTACCAGGTATTCCCACCCCCATGGCATTCTTCAGTATATTGGCACTCAGCAGAGCCTCTATGCGCTCTGGTCGGCATCCCAACTTCTCCGTAGCCTTGGCAGTGCATAGCGCCACACACATCGGTTCGGTGCACCCTATGGCAGGCACCACTTCAGTGTGCACCATCGCTATAATGCTATCTCTCAGTTCCTTCTCGATCATGATTTTTCTGGTAGTGTTTATGTTTTAGTTTATCGGTTTACGGGGGCAAAGTTATAAAAAAAAATCTATATCACACACTTTTTGTAAAAAAAAGTAAAAAAATGTAGGCTACAAGCCTCCTGTTGCCAGCATAGAAAAAGAGGTCTGGCGAATCACTCCGTCAGACCTCTGATTACTCTTGAGGCATGTAAGCCCATGGGGTTGCTTACAGTATCTCGATAGCCTTGGTAGCAGTTTCCTGCTTTGCGAGCTTAGGCATAGTGATGGTCAGTATGCCGTCCTCCACCTTGGCTGCTATCTTGTCCTTCTCCACATCATCAGGCAGGGTGTAGTTCTGCTCGTAGTTGGTGTATGAGAACTCCCTACGCAGGTAGTGGTGCTGCTTGTCTTCATGCTTGTGCTCAGCCTTGTTCTCTATTGCCACGCTGAGGTTGCCGTCATTGTTGATGCTTACTCGGCAATACTCCTTCTTGATGCCTGGTGCAGCCACCTCCATGGTGTATGCATCCTTACTCTCCTTCACGTTTACTGCAGGTGCCGTAGTGTTAGCACGAGGCATAAAATCTGTGTTCAGGAAATCATCAAATACTGTTGGGAACCAACTGTTTTTAAACATTACTGGTAACATAATTAATACCTCCTATTTTTTTGTTGTTAAACTATGTTTGTTTAAAGAATCATTACTGAATCTTTTCACCCAACCATATCGCAACAAGCGTGCCTATGCCCCGTTTGTGTCACTTTGTCGCCAAATACAGACAAGATGTCACATCGCTCGCCGTGTGTGTCTTTTCCTAAAAAAGGTTGACTTTTCCAATATTGGGAAAAATAAAATGTGACTAACCTATTGCCAATATGAAATGTATTTTGTATATTACCAGAACAACATTATGAACCATAAAACACATAAAGAAAATGATTTACGGATACATCAGAGTGAGTAGCGACAAACAGACGGTAGAGAACCAGCGATATGAGATAAACAGGTTCTGCAAGAGTGAGCACATAGCGGTGGACGACTGGATAGAGGAAACCATCAGCGGAACGAAGAGCTATGATAAGCGTATGTTGGGATTTCTGCTGAGGAAGGTGAAAAAGGACGACACCATAATATGCAGCGAACTGTCGAGACTGGGTAGAAACCTGTTTATGATTATGGAGATACTGAACATATGCATGAATAAGGAGTGCCGAGTGTGGACCATCAAAGACAACTACCGATTGGGCGACGACATACAGAGCAAGGTGTTGGCGTTTGCCTTCGGACTATCAGCAGAAATAGAGCGCAACTTGATAAGTCAGCGTACTAAGGAGGCTCTAGCTCGCAAGAAGTTAGAAGGAGTACCCTTGGGCAGACCCAAGGGTAGCAAGACTAAAGTGGAGAGTCACAAACTTTATTGCAAGGAAAACATGATTATACGTCTACTAAAGAAAAATGTATCATTGTCATCGATAGCAAGGTTTTGCGAAGTGACAAGAAACACCCTGAAAGCATACATAGTGAAGAGAGGACTGATGATGTATGTAAAATAATACAAAAAAATAAACAAGATTATTTTGTGATTTGCTTCCGTTTTCGTACCTTTGCACATAGATTATAACCTAAGTAATATCTACGCAATTATGTACGACAAAGAGAGAGGGCTATACATAGCCCATGTCAACGGGAACGGGAACTGGAACGGAGCGCTGAGCATTACTGGCAAGATGGCTAACCGTCACGGACTGATAGCTGGTGCTACGGGCACGGGTAAGACGGTGACACTGCAGGTGATGGCTGAGACATTCTCACAGGCAGGGGTGCCTTGCTTCATGGCCGACATGAAGGGCGACCTGAGCGGCATATCGCAGGCTGGCAAACTGAGCGGATTCATAGAAAAACGCATGCCTGAGTTTGGTATCGGGAACCCCGAGTTCCAGGCATGCCCAGTGCGTTTCTTCGACGTCTATGGCGAACAGGGACACCCTATGCGTGCCACCATATCGCAGATGGGACCACAGCTGCTGTCACGACTGATGGACCTGAACGAGACGCAGGACGGAGTGCTGAACATAGTGTTCCGCATAGCCGACGAGCGCGGTCTGCTGCTCATAGATATTAAGGACCTGCGCGCGATGCTGGACTGGGTGTCAAAGAATGCTAAGGAATACACTACGAAATACGGCAATATATCATCAGCATCAGTGGGAGCTATTCAGCGTGCCTTGCTGCAACTGGAGAACCAGGGGGCCGACAAGTTCTTTGGCGAACCGTCATTCGACATCTACGACCTGATGCAGACTGAGGACGGCAAGGGCATAATGAACGTATTGGCGGCTGACAAACTGATGATGCAGCCAAAGCTATACTCTACCTTCCTGCTGTGGCTGCTGAGCGAGCTCTACTCTACCCTGCCTGAGGTGGGCGATATGGACAAACCGAAACTGGTGTTCTTCTTTGACGAGGCTCACATGCTCTTTGAGGGCACATCGAAGGCTCTGCTCGACAAGATAGAACAGGTAATCCGCCTCATACGCTCAAAGGGCGTGGGCATATACTTCATCACACAGAGTCCGACGGACATTCCAGAGAACATACTGGGACAGTTGGGCAACCGTGTGCAGCATGCCCTGAGGGCTTACACGCCAAAGGACCAGAAGGCTGTGAAGACAGCTGCTGACACGTTCCGTCCTAACCCTGCATTCAAGACCGACGAGGCGATAATGAATCTGGAGACGGGCGAGGCACTGGTGAGCTTCCTCGATGAGAAGGGTGCACCAGCCGTAGTGGAAAGGGCAAAGATACTCTTCCCTCTGTCACAGATAGGAGCCATAACTGAAGGACAGCGACTGGACATCATAAAGCAAAGCCGCATATACGGCAAGTATGACACCCCAGTGGACAGGGAGAGTGCGTTTGAGGAGCTTTTGAACGGGAACGGGAACGATAACGGGCTCCGCGAAGCGCCTGAGCACCAACAGGAGCGCAAGAACGATAACGGGAACGGGAACGGGAACGAAGACGAGAGAGAGGAACCTAAGGCTGGGAAGACCTCAAAGTCATCTGGCATCATGGGCAAGGTGCTGAAGGCTATCATGACAGCAGTCACCTCTACCTTCGCGGCTATCCTCGGCACTTACGTGAGCAATAAGATTGCTGGCAAGAAATCACGCTCCAGAACCTCGACCAAAGAAAGAGTGGTGAAGAATGCCACCAGTGCAGCAACGAGAACTGTTGCTCGAGAGATATCGCGTAGCATTCTCGGCAATATGATAAAGATATAACAATAAAGGGCAGCGATTTGCTGCCCTTTTAGTTTTCGTAGTCACGAAGTGACGTATCGTAGCGTAATCGGACGCACCTCTGGTGCTACGCTTGCCAGAGCAAGAAGCGTATCGTAGCAACCTTTGGTTGCGTTTAGTACGAGCTACGCGAGTTACACCAAATGTGCAATCAAGTCCTCACGCTCGCCTGGGAGGTAGTCGATAACAGGTATCTCAACCATAGTGTAGGCAGCAGGCTGCTGCTTCATGGTAGCACGAGCTACGTTGACGAGCACCTGAGCAGTGAGGGCTGGGTTGTTAATCTTCATATTAAACTCGAAGAGCTGGTTGTGGGTCTTGCCACTGACACCCTTACGAGTGAGGTTTACACCGTGACCAACGTCATTCAGGGCATCAACGCTCTCTACCTGGAATACGTGAGTCTCATCGTTAGCAAAGTATGGATCGGCCTTGATAGCCTTGGTAACCTCGGCAAGGTCAGCACCTGGCTCAAGTTCTACATACACCATACGACGGTGTATGCCCTCGCCGACTGGGATGGTCATAGAGAGAGCATCCTTCACACCAGCCTTAGAGCGCACACAAACAGAGTGACCCATAGAGCGGCCAGGACCGAAGTTGGTGTATGAGAGGCCCTTAGGAGCGAGTGACTGCATGAGGGTGCGGACTACAGAGTCAGAACCTGGGTCCCAACCAGCTGCTATCACTGCAACAGCATTGTTAGCCTTACAGATAGGCATGAGAGCCTTGCGATAATCGACTATAGAGGTGTGAATATCGAAAGAGTCAACGGTGTTGATGCCCTTAGCCAGAATCTTCTCAGCAAACTCCTGACAAGAACGTGTAGGAGTAGCGAGGATGGCCACATCAACGTCCTTCAGTTCGTCAATATCCTTCACCACCTGGTATGGGGTGAGTTCGAGAGGCTTGTTCTCAGCACCATTACGACGCACAATGCCTGCAATCTCGAAGTCTTCAGCTGCCTCGAGAGCCTCGATGGCAAACTTGCCAATGTTGCCGTAACCTACTACGGCTGCTCTGATTTTCTTCATAATTAGCTTGTTTGGTTGTTATGTTAATTTGTTAATTTTATCGGCTTATTTATAGCATTTTGTTATCCAATCACAAAATATGAGTGCAAAA
>JAEEVS010000075.1:0-9379 GCA_016290975.1 Prevotella sp.
ACTTCGGCTATGTGGGAGCAGGACCAAACAAGATTTCACTCTACAAGGGCAAGGAATGTGTGGAGAAAGCTATACCTGAGGCTGAGGCTGTAGGCAAACTCCTTGCGCTGATAAAAGAAAACCTCTCATAACATCGACATAACGATATATCGAAATAACGTAATAACGAAAAAAACAAGATAACAATGGAAAAAATTAAAGAAGCTTTTGCAGAGAAACTGCTTGCCGTAAAGGCTATCAAGTTGCAGCCTAACGACCCATTCACATGGGCGAGTGGCTGGAAGTCACCAATCTATACTGACAACCGTCAGACTCTTGCCTATCCTGAGTTGCGCTCCTTCGTAAAACAGGAGTTGGTTCATCTGGTTCACACTGAGTTTCCTGAGGCAACAGCCGTAGCTGGTGTAGCAACAGGAGCTATAGCACAGGGTGCACTCGTTGCTGACGAGTTACAGATGCCATACTGCTATGTGCGTCCTAAACCAAAAGACCACGGCATGGGCAACCAGATAGAGGGTTCATTGCCACAGGGTGCTAAGGTTGTGGTTATAGAAGACCTCATCTCTACAGGCGGTTCTTCGCTGAAGGCTGTTGATGCTCTGCGTAAGGCAGGTTTTGAGGTTGTGGGTATGGTAGCATCTTACACCTACGGCTTCCCTGTTGCTGAAGAGGCATTCCAGCAGGCTGACGTGCGCCTTGTAACACTCTCTGACTACGAGCACACCACAGCCATAGCAGCCAAAACAGGCTACATAAAGGAAGAAGACCTTGAGGTGCTGAAGGAGTGGCGCAAGAGCCCAAGCACCTGGAAGCAGTAAAAAAAAGCCATTAACGATTAAACAGTGTGGCACCAGCATTGTTGCCTACCTCAGCTGGTATCACACTTGATTTTACCACCTTGTATTTATAAGGCACTGTAACGGTTTCGCCAAATGACTCGGGAGCATTCTGACCGTAGCGTTCGCTCACGTAGTTGTCTTTGCCCCATGTCACTGCTACAGCGTCTCTCTGACCATAGTAGCGGTATATCTTCTTCTCGAAGTAATTGCCTTCGATAAGAAACTCCGAATTTCTGCGTGGGTTGATGCAGTTAGTTGCATTGCCTGCGCAGTTGTAGTAATTGTTGAGCATGTGAATCTTTCCCACACGTGCCATAGGCATACGAGCCTTGCAGCCCTTGCCCCATTCATTGAAAGCATAGGTAATATTCAGATAGCCCGTCTGCTCATTGTCATTGGCTCCCACGAGGTTAGTGTTCTGGTGCATATATGAGCGTTCGTTATAGCTGAAGGTGCACCAGCTCACGGTGATGAAGTCTGACAGACGAGTGATGTCAAAGTTTCCATCCATGCCGTCCATGAAGTCACAGTGGTCTATCCAGCAGTGTTTGCTGCCATAGAGGGAAACGAGGTCGCTGCCACCTACATCTATCGAACCAGGTCCCTGGAACGTCAGGTTGCGGATGATGAGATTTTCGCAGTCTTTGAAGAAGAACACACCCGAATTGCGGTATGCCTCTTTCTCATCGCCTGTCATATTGATTATTATCTGACGAGTATTAAACTCAGCCTCTTCGCTCACCTTGTTGCCGTTGCTCAGTGTGCCACCAGTGTTCTTGCTCGAACTCATCTGTGGCACTCCAGCGTCATTGAGTGCCTTGATTATCTCTTGCGTAGCAAACCATGTGGTGCACAGTTTGGCATGGTTGATACCTAAGAGAGTCTTGTTCTTCAGTTCCTTAAACGATATTATGCTTGACACGATAAAGTCGCCCTTCTGTCCGTCAAACACTATCACGTCATAGTCCTTCACAGCCTTGGTTATTTCCTGTTTCATATCCTTGCCAGTGGCTGTCAGGGTTATAACTCTGTCCTTCTTCACTCCTTTTATGGGATATTTGTAGCAACCGCCACCTGTTATGTTGTAGGTGCTGTCACTGCTGGTGCGTGAAGATACTGTGCAGAATCCGAAAGGTTTCTGCAGGTCGTAAGGACTGATTGCCAATGCCGTTGTGCATATTGCTGACAGCACAAGCGTAAGTATTTTGCGTGTTTTTATCATTTTTTATAAGTTACTGTTATCATCTCATCACCACCTTGTTATTTATTATCACCAAGCCGCGGTAACTGCTGTCCACCACCTGTCCAGCGAGGTTGTAGGTTACTCCGTTTCTGTTTTCTTTAACGTCTTTATTCTCGTTTATAGTAGATATTGCGGTAGCACCGTCAACTACGAAGTTGAAGCCGTAAAGTTTTATCTTGGTAGCTTCGCCGAAGAGGTAGTAGGTCTTGCCCTTCGTTACAGGGAAGGTGATGTAGCCGTCGTATTCGCCACTGGTTATAGAGTTGCCAGAGTTTATGGTAGTGCCGTTTGCCTTGAATGATATAGCAGAGCCATTCTCGGTGACATAAACCACCTTACCAGTATATACGTATGAAGCAACGTAGAGAGTACCACTTGAGGTAGGAGTAAAGACGTAGTAAGTGCCTGTGGTAGGAACGTTCTTGCTTGAAGCAGAATAGTTCTTGTTACTAGCATCCTTAGGATTGTTGTTACCTCCTGCAAGGTTACTGAAGCCTTCGCTTGCCATAGCGTCTCGTGCGCCTACAGTCCAGTTACCATCGTTGCCGTAGGTCATGGTGATATTATTGCAGGTTATCACCTTGCCATTATATACATTCTCACCACTTGCTACTATGTAGTTGTTGCCATCAACAAGTTCTGGTGTTTCTGGATTTTCAGGTGTTGGGTCAACAGGATCGTCGCCACCACCACTGGTAGAATTGAAGAGTGTGGCACCAGCGTATGTGCCTACCTCGGTAGGAACCTTGCTGGCATCAGCTACTGTGTAGCTATATGGCACTGTAACAGTAGAACCTGATGACTCTCCGCTCTTGCCCTCTACGGAGTAGTTGGTGTTCTTCCATGTCACCGCAGTTGCGCCTGATGCACCGAATATGCTCTTCACACCTTTAGCGAAGTAGTTGCCCTCGATTAGGAACTCAGAGTTCTTACGAGGGTTGATGCAGTTGCCGCCAGTGGTGCAGGTGTAGTAGTTGTTGAGCATGTGTATCTTACCCACACGAGCCATTGGCATGCGAGCCTTACAGTTTGTGCCCCAGTGGTTGAAGGCAAAGGTGGTGTTGAGATAGTTTTTTGCCTCACTGTCTGACGAACCTATGAGGTTGGTGTTCTGGTGCATGTATGAGCGGTCGGTGTAGCTGAAGGTACACCAAGAAACGGTGTTGAAGTCGGACTGCACTGTAATATCGAAATTGCCGTCCATACCGTCCTGGAAGTCGCAGTGATCCACCCAGCAGTGCTTGGTGCCGTCAACAAACGATAAGAGGTCGGCACCACCAACGTCGATAGAGCCAGGACCCTGAAACTTCAGGTTGCGGATGATGAGGTTCTCACAACCACTGAAGCTGAACACACCAGCGTTACGATAGCTTTCGTTTGTGTCGCCAGTCATCTGAATGATGATTTTACGGGTGTTGTACTCTGCCTCCTCTGTGACCTTCGTACCGTTAGGCAGTGTACCACCACCACCGCTGGTGCTCATATTAGGCACTCCAGCATTGTTAAGGGCAGTGATAATCTCCTGAGTGGCATACCAGGTGGTGCACAGTTTAGCGTTATTGATACCAATGAGTGTCTTGTTCTTTACGCCACTCATTCCTATCTTGCTCGAAAGGATGAAGTCACCCTTTGAGCCGTCGAAGATGATGACGCTGTAGTTACTGATAGCACTCTCTATGGCGCTCCTCATATCTTTGCCCGTAGAGGTGAGCGTTATCACCTTGCTTGAACTTACGCTTGAGGGAACAGGATACTCATAACATCCACCGCCCGTGATTGTGTAGGTGCTGGAGCTGCTGGTGCGTGAAGATACTGTGCAGAATCCGAAAGGTTTCTGCAGGTCGTATGTGCTCTGAGCCATCACTGTTGCAGACAGCATCATTATTAAGAGCAATAAAAGGTTACGTAGTTTCATCGTTTATTTAGGTTTTGAATTATTTCTGGTGCAAAATTACAGAAATATTTTCAAATATATAGGAAGATAAGTTAATTATTTGGCTATTTGATGAAAAATAAGTACTTTTGCACCCAAAAATAAGAGCATTATGTCAAAATACGAAAGCAACGTAAAGCATATCCCAGCCAGTGTGGAGCAAGTGTATGCGAAACTCTCAAACCTTGAAAACCTCCGACCCCTCATAGACAATGCACAGGACAACGAAACCCTGAAGCAGAAACTGCAAGAGGCAGGACAAGACCCCAGTCAGCTCGACCAACTCAAGAATGTGGAGTTGAGCAGCGATCGCATAGCCGTTCCTGCAGGCATGATAGGCACTCTTGCCCTCCGCATCATAGAGCGTGAAGAGAACAAGACCATAAAGTTTGAGACTGAGCAGTCACCCGTTCAGGCTAACATGTGGATACAGGTGTTGCCCACCAGCGAACTCACCACTGCCGACGGACAGCAGGGCACCAAAATGCGCCTCACCCTCAAGGCTGACCTCAACCCTATGCTCAAGATGATGCTCGGCAAAAAGTTGGAGCAGGGCATAGAGAAGTTTGCTGACATGCTCGCCATGCTACCTTATTAAAGGGAATAGCATCGCAAGCATTTGCCTGCGATGCCCCTTAGTCACTTTGTACTTAGTCACTTTGTTCCTTTATAGAGGCATTACCTCTGCATGCAGAAGCATTACTTCTGCAGCTAAAAGCATTACTTCTATCTCTAAAAGCATTACTTTTATCAGAAGAGGAAATAATTACTAATTTCAATTCATAAATTTCTAATTTCACGAAAAAAACTGTTTTTCGTGAGATACCTCACTTACATCCCTCTCAGCCCAGTGTTTATGCGGCTTCCCGATAGTGACCTCTTTTCGAGAGAGGTCACTTAGAGGTCACTTAGAGGTCACTATATAGGTCACTTTATTATAAAAAGAATTAGTCATTAAATCTCAAACCCAAAGTGAGGTCTAAAGTGACCTCTGTAAGAAACTTTTTCTTAGTGAATCTTTGTGGTTTTGGTAATATTTAGTACCTTTGCAAGCAAAATAATAAAGTTTAGAAAGATGAAACTCTGGTCAAAAGGATTTGAGATAAACAAAGAGATAGAGCGTTTCACTGTGGGTAAGGACCGCGAGATGGACCTCTATCTGGCAAAGTATGACGTGATGGGCTCTATGGCTCACATCACGATGCTGAACAGTATAGGACTGATAGGCGACGACGAACTGCCTCTGCTCCTGAAGGAGCTGCGCAAGATATACAATCTGTGCGAGGAGGGCAAGTTCGTGATAGAGGACGACATAGAGGATGTTCACTCACAGGTGGAACTGATGCTCACCCGCGCCCTCGGCGATATGGGCAAGAAGATACACAGCGGACGCTCAAGGAACGACCAGGTGCTGGTGGACCTGAAGCTCTTTACTCGTGCTGCCCTGCGCGAGGTGGTAGAGGAGACCAAGACGCTGTTTGACGAGCTCTTGCAGAAGTCGGAGCAGTACAAGCAAGTGCTGATGCCTGGCTACACCCACCTGCAGATAGCCATGCCATCATCGTTCGGATTGTGGTTTGGCGCTTATGCTGAGTCGCTCACTGATGATATGCTCTACCTGCAGGCCGCATACAAGATGACCAACCGCAACCCTCTGGGCTCTGCAGCAGGCTATGGTTCATCATTCCCTCTCAACCGTCAGATGACGACAGATATCTTGGGCTTCGACTCTATGAACTACAACGTGGTGTATGCACAGATGGGCAGAGGCAAGATGGAGCGTAATGTGGCATTCTCCATAGCAGGTTTGGCTGGCACGATGGCAAAGATGGCGTTTGATGCCTGCCTGTTCAATTCGCAGAACTTCCAGTTTGTGAAACTGCCTAAGGAGTGCACCACAGGTTCGAGCATCATGCCACACAAGAAGAATCCAGACGTCTTTGAGCTGATAAGGGCAAAATGCAACAAACTGCAGTCATTGCCAGTTCAGGTGACACTGATACAGAACAATCTGCCTTCAGGCTATTTCCGCGATTTGCAGATAATCAAGGAGGTGTTCCTGCCTGCCTTTGACGAACTGAAAGACTGTTTGCGTATGTGCGCATACATTATAAATAAGATGGAAGTAAGGGAGGACATTCTCGACAATCCTATGTATGATGCCATCTTCTCTGTGGAGGAGGTGAACCGCCTTGCCGCTGAGGGAATGCCGTTCCGCGATGCCTATAAGAAGGTGGGACTGGACATAGAGGCTGGCAACTTTACTCCAAACAAGAATATACACCACACCCATGAGGGTTCTATCGGCAACCTGTGCAACGACCGCATCGCTGCCCTTATGGATAATATCCTTGCAGGCTTCAACTTCGAGAAGGTTGACGAGGCAGTGGAGAAGTTGGTTGGTAATTGAAAATTGAAAGTTGAAAATGATAAAAACGAAATTCTTGACGAGGTTTGTGGCTGTGGTTGCAATGCTGTCCACTGTTACAGCATGTAATAATGACATAGTAAACGAATATTGCAACTACAAGGCACGACTGGTGTATTATGGTGCCACGACGGTTTTGCAGCCGCTCAATGATGCCCTCAAGAACGATAACACCTTTGCTATGGTGTCTATGCCAGATAATACAGCAGCCACATACCAGTTGAAAGCTCAGCTATATGGTCAGGGAGCAGCACAGATAACGGTAGCATTAGAAGGTGCTCCATTACCTATGTTGGGACTTGATAACGGCAGAGGATTCATTATAGGTAGAAGTGCTTGGAGAAGTGACAACCCTTATGTCTTCGACAGGGTTTGCCCTAACTGCTATAAGGAGCATCGAGATACTAAGTATGTGCTGAATTTCACTAACAACAAAGATGAAGTTAAGTGTGGTACCTGTAAACGTACATACAGTCTTATCAATGGTGGACTGGTAACTGCTGGTGAAAATGGTGACAAACTATTCAGATACAGAGTGACTGCATACAATCCAAGTACTCCGTCAATAACAGTGTACCAGTAAGTAGGTTTTCTTTGAAAAGCCTTTTCGCAGATGCGCTTTATTGGTTAAAAAACCTTAAAGAAAGAGCAAACTGTGAACTGTGAACTGTGAACTATGAACTATTATTAGTACCTTTGCACTCGCTTTATCAAGCACCATAATGGCTGCCGCAATGGTGGAATTGGTAGACACGAGGGACTTAAAATCCCTTGACCCGAAACGGTCGTGCGGGTTCGAGTCCCGCTCGCGGCACTTTTTAAATTGACAATTGACAATTGATAATTGACAATTGAAATTTATAACTGAGATTAACGAAATAACAAGTCAACGAGATGAGAAGTTCCGAAAGATTACACATCGCTCTGTTTGTTAATTCGTTAATCTTTTTTGTTACTATTCTTTTTTCTTGTTCAGGCAACAGCAATGAGGTGAGCATAGAGGGCAGGATGCTTCACATGCACCAGGCGACATTCTATGTTTACAGCACTGACGGAACCATCGAGGGTATAGATACCATAAACGTGCATGGTGGTCGCTTTGAGTTTGACAAGGAGATAACCCACGAGGGCACATTCGTTATTGTGTTCCCTAACTTCACACAGATACCTGTTTTTGTAGAGCCCGGAGCCAGCATTTCCATTGAGGGCGATGCAGCTCGTTTGAGGGAAATAAGCATAGAGGGCACCTCAGCCAACGAGGCATATACAGAGTTTAGGGAGGAAAACCTCAACAAGTCGGCAAAGGAGATGAAGAAAGTGGTGGCAGACCGCATCGGCACTGAGGATGACGACTACCGCATGTCTTTGTGGCTTATTCAGCAATATTATCTCACGGCATCTAATCCCGACATCAAGGGAGCGATGAAGCTGTTGAAGGTGTTGAGGCAAAAACACCCTGACAACGTAAGGGTAAAACGAATGACTAACCTGCTCACTGCCAACGGCATCATTAGTGAGGGTGATAAGGTAGGAAGTTTCAGGACTACCGATATAAATGGCAACGTGGTGAATAACAGCCTGTTAAACAAAGGTGTCAGCATCGTTATGACCTGTGCCTCATGGAACTACGACAGCCAGAGTATGCTTCGTCGTCTCGCCATGCGTCAACGTGGCATATATAGTGACGACAGCAAGGCTCAGAAGGTAGATAACGTGATAGCCATCAGTCTTGATGCCGATAAGGAGAAAGCAAGAAGAATGCAGTCAGACTGCGATGCTTCAGGTGTAATAATGATATGTGACACCCTGCTGTGGGATAATCCGTTGCTTCGCACCTTCGGTCTTACCACTTTGCCACAGAACATTGTGATAGAAAACGGTAAGGTGACAAAACGTAACATACCAACGGGAAAACTATAAAAAAAAGCAAAAAGTTGCAATATAGACGTTGCAAAAAGTCATAATAAGATGTAAAACTTCGATAAAAAACGGGGTTTACCTCTTTATTTTTTTGTTAAGTCAGATATTTTTATTAACTTTGCGCCAAATTGGCGCGTTGATTTTCAATGACTTCAAGATAACAACGATAACATTATAAATCATTTAAACAAAGCAAATGGCAACATTAGATTTGACACAGTATGGCATCACTGGTTCAACAGTGATTGCTCACAACCCTTCTTATGAGGAGTTGTTCAAGGAGGAGACCAAGGCTGGTCTCGAAGGCTATGAGGTTGGTCAGGTAACAGAACTTGGTGCAGTCAACGTAATGACAGGCATCTTCACTGGTCGTTCACCTAAGGACAAGTACATCGTTGACGATGCACAGTCACATGATAACGTTTGGTGGACATCAGAGGCATACAAGAATGACAACCACCCAATGTCTGAGGAAGTTTGGGCACAGGTTAAGGATATAGCACAGAAGGAGCTCTCTAACAAGGAGCTTTACGTAGTTGACGCTTTCTGTGGTGCCAACAAGGCTACACGTCTTGCAGTGCGCTTCATCGTTGAGGTAGCATGGCAGGCTCACTTCGTAACCAACATGTTCATCCAGCCTACAGAGGAAGAGCTCGCTAACTTCGAGCCAAACTTCGTTATCTACAACGCTTCAAAGGCTAAGGTAGAGAACTACAAGGAGCTCGGTCTGAATTCTGAGACTTGTGTTGCATTCAACACTACAACTCGTGAGCAGGTAATCATCAACACATGGTATGGTGGTGAGATGAAGAAGGGTATGTTCTCTATGCAGAACTACTACCTCCCACTCAAGGGCATCGCTTCTATGCACTGCTCAGCAAACTGCGACATGAACGGTGAGAACACAGCAATCTTCTTCGGACTCTCTGGTACAGGTAAGACCACCCTTTCTACCGATCCTAAGCGTCGCCTCATTGGTGATGACGAGCACGGATGGGATGACGAGGGCGTATTCA
>JAEEVS010000076.1:0-19592 GCA_016290975.1 Prevotella sp.
TCCTTCACTGACACGTTCTGCTCAATGCGCTTTGCGAGTGCGCGAGTGTCGAGAACACCTGGGTGCCATGCACGTCCATACCAGAGGTTGTTGCCAGTCTTTCTCTTGTCCTGATAAACATCTACAATTACTGCCATAATTTAAATCCTTTCTTTGTTTTTAATGGTTGATTAATAGGGTTAATGAATTTTGTTTGTTTGTGTTGTTGTCGCTTTTAACTCCACTCATCATGGCTCGCTTAAAGTGCACATCGGCAAGCATAGAGTTTCGTTCTAATTGACAATGCAAAGTTACTACTTTAACTTAACATGAGCAAATTTTTCTCCGTTTTTAACATTGTAGGAGGATCCCTCTCCAGAGGCATTACTTTTAGGTGTTAAAAGCATAGCATTTATGGTATAAAAGCATTACTTTTAGCGCTAAAAGCATTGCTTTTCTGAAGGGTTAATTTATTTAACGTATAAGAAGCTTATAATCAGCAAGTTAAGTGTTAAAATGACGTTTTTTAGAAAACAAGGCTTTTTTGCACACTTTTGCCGTTTTGTGCATCTCCGTTTTTAACATTTCAGCAGGTTGTATCCCCTGTCATTTGGTGCCAATGTTGCCAATGTTGCCATTGGTGCCATTTAGATTTTTACTGAATGTGGTGATGGGTGATGGTTGACAAGAATTATGACTGAAATATGAAGAAGAAAAAAGAAGAGAGAAACCATTAAAGGAAAAGAGATATTTATATTATATATATAATAACCTATATGTGCACGTGCGCAACAGCGTTGGCACCATTGGCACCATTGGCACCATTGGCACCATTTCGAAAAAAATAAATAAATTTATTTTGTTATTTGCTTCAATAGTCTTTATATCCCCTCCGTTTCACATCTCCCCCGTTTCGCGGGGGAGAGCAACGTTTTTAGATAAATTTTTCACGCTCGAAAAAATAAATACATTTCTTTTTTTGCTCGCTTAATCAAAATTTTGTACCTTTGCAGAAGACTAAAGCCAAGTAGCCACATATAGCTATGAACGAGATACAGGTAATACAGAATAAAATATACGAAATCAGAGGTCAGCGCGTGATGCTGGACTTTGACCTTGCAGCCATGTATGGAGTAAAAACTGGAAGGCTTAACGAGCAAGTGAAACGCAACATCGAGCGTTTCCCCGAGGACTTTATGTTTCAGTTGACCAATGGTGAGTGGAGCATCTTGAAATCACAAATTGTGACATCAAATATTGCTGATAACCAAGAAGTTGGAAACTTGAAATCGCAAATTGCGATATCAAGATGGGGTGGTTCAAGGACTCAGCCTTATGCCTTTACCGAGCAGGGAGTAGCGATGTTGAGCAGTGTGCTTCGCTCCCCACTTGCCATACAGATGAACATCGGCATTATGCGTGCCTTCGTAGCCATTCGTCACATGGTGAACACCTTACCTCAACCTGATGCCACTGCAGACGTAGCACAGTTGCGCAAGGACTTCGAGAATCTGAAGCTCGACATAGAAGACATCCTTCACGACCAGAACGACATCAACGAGAGCACTCGTGCTCAGCTCGATGCTATCAGCACTGCCCTCTCTGAACTGCAAGCCAAGGAGCCTCGCAAGCGTGAGCGCAACCCCATCGGCTTCATAAAGCCAGAGAAGAAGGCAGAAAATACCCCCCCCAGTCAGACTAAAAGACAAATCACATATTTTCAGACGCATACCCCTATGCGCCTGTCCCATCAGGCATCTTATGCTCTCAGCAGCGTGAGGTGCCTTAATCGTTTGTGCGCTTAAAAATAAAGAAAAATGAAGAAAATACTTTCCCTCTCAATAATGGCTCTTGCCCTTACGGCAATGGCAGTCACAGAACCTAAGGCAGCCAAGGAGGTAACGAAACGTGACACCCTTAGGGTGGACACAATCAGCATTGACTCTATCACTATAGTTGATCATTACAGCCCTGCACCTCAGATGTAGGACTGAAGAGATATTTTGCTCGCTATTGAGCAAGGGCGTTTGCAACTTATTCGGCTGATGCTCGTTATGTTTTACCAATAAAATTTATGCCTCGTGGTCCGTGAGCATAGCGAGGCTTTTAAATGAAATAAATTAAAAACGAAATATATGAACAGATAAACAAAGACATAGAGTAACATCCCTGACTCGACTGTGAATCCCTAACTACCACACTAAAGATTAAGCCAGTCCAGCAGAGACAATGGATGTTTGCGCTCTAAAACGGGGCGTGGACTAAAATTGTTGTCTGGCTTGGGCTGTGGTAGGCCTCGGATTCAGCAATTCCACGCCCTCCTTTTGGAGGGTCTTTTGTTGAAATAATGTTACGATATGACGATACTACAATTTAAAGACGAATTGAAATTCAAGTTTAGTGATGATAAGGACTTGCTGAAGAAGTTACAGCAAGAGTATACCATATTGGGCTATACCCCTAACATCACTATTAAGGGTAATAATATCATCATTGATATAGATGACAGGGCTTTTGAAAAGACACAGAAGGATTTCCAGAAGGCTATAGATTTGTGCAATGTTCATAACTTTGACAAAGCAGAGAAAGTTCTCTATAGCATTATTGAGCAGAATCCTCTCTTTGCTGATGCCCACAGGTTCTTGGCACAGATTAGCATGGAGAGAGGTGAGTATGACAAAGCCATAGACCAGAATATTGAGGCATTGAGGGTTGACCCTACTAACCTTTATGCTCTTGTACTGATGGGTAATATTTATGCTCATAAGAATGAACTTGACACTGCAGAGATATACTACAACAAAGTGGTAGAGTATCACCCTGACGATGTATATGGACTAAACAACCTTGCTGCTAATGCCATAAAGAGAAAGCAATATGACAAGGCTATTGACCTTATGCTGAAGGTATTGACGATTGATGATACCTACCTTAATTCCTATTATGGAATTGCTCTGTCTTATTACGAGATGCATGAATATGAGAAGGCATTTGAATATGGAGTGAAGGGCATGAAGAAGGGTTTGCAACGACCTCAGGATCGTGGTGTGCGTGAAGAGATTCAGAAACTCACTATGACTGTTGCCAATGAGATTGTCAGCAAGACCAATTATGATGAGATAGAAATAGAGCAAGAGAAGTTACAGCTCTCTAAGATGACATCAGTACCTATGAGGGTGGAGCAAGATGCCAACCTTAATGTCAGTGCTCGTCTGGAGTATCATGTTTCTCGTAATCGTGACTACAATCGTGTGGTCTATAACACTACAAAGAAATATCATGAGCACCTGCTGATGCATGAGTTTATGCACCTCGAGATGAACATTGAGGCATCTAATGTGTCAAAGAATAAGTTAACATTCAGTGGTACAAAGGAGAGGGATGCTTTCAGCAAGTGGATAGCCCCACAGATGAGCAAGATAAAGACTCAGCTCACTGCTGAGAGATTCAAGGCTTTTGAGGAACAGCTGTATACAGGTTTGTTGCTCCAAGCAACCAACTCTGCTCTTGACCTTCTTGTTGAGGACAGAATATACAGCAAATACCCAAAGATGCATCCAATACAGATGTTGTCGTTAGTGGGTATGGAATTAGAGAATGTTGAGGGCATAAAAAGAACGTCAAACAGTGCTCTTCCTGCTAAGGTGGTATCTGCAAACAAGATAATGAACATGGTTTCAGCCATGCATCTTCATGACCTATATGGTTTCGACATTACACCTCACTACAAAGGTTCTGTAATGGAGAAGAAGAAAGCAGAAGACCTATATGAGGAATACAAGGCATACAAAGACGACTATAAGCCAGGCGAGGAATATGACCTTATGGAATATTTCATCGACTCATTAGGCTTGTCTGAATTCATATGCATAGAGAATGAGATACACTTCAAGGAACTGAACATCAAACCTAAGGAAGAATACCCAGCTGAGTGCATAGACCCAGAGTCACATGAAGAGCAGAATGCAGCCTTTGCAGAGATGCACAAGGATGGTGAGAACGAGACTGAGACCTTCATGATGTCAATGTATATGCTGGGGGCATTGCAGTATATGAAGCCTATGCCAAAGCATGATGTTCACAGAATAGCCATCGAGATAGCTATGGTAGGAATGAATGGCATCAGTCCTGAGAAGAAGGGCTACAAGATAGCATCAATACCAAATAAAGAATTCGGAGGCTATGAGTTCCTTGCCTACTACTATGTCAGCTGGGCAATAGCAGTTCCTGAGAAGGTTGATCAGTTAGGTTTGCCATTCTCTAAGGCTTATGAGACAGCTCTGCAGATGTATAATGCTAAAAAATAAGCGACATGAGTGATTTGGAAGAATTACAAAAGGCAATTGTAAAGTTTACCCAAGATAGGGATTGGGATCAATTCCACAATGGTAAGGATTTGGCTCTTGCATTGTCAATAGAAGCATCTGAACTAAATGAGGCATTTCTATGGAAGGATGCCAAGGATGTAAAGATTGACAAGGTGAAAGAAGAGTTAGCCGACATCTTTAACTATGCCATACTGATTGCAGACAAGTACAACCTTGACATAAAGCAGATAGTGATGGATAAACTGAAGAGAAATGGAGAGAAGTATCCAGTAGATAAAGCCTATGGCTCAGCCAAGAAATATAATGAACTATAACTAAAACTAAAACTTAAAACATAATACGTATGATTAACAGAGTCCTTTATCAAGCACCTCAATCACAATTTATAACAGAAGTTGAGCGTAACCTTGTTTCACAAAAGATGAGGCATACTGCAGAACAGGCGGGCATTCATTCTGCAGAAAACGAAATAGCATCATGGGAGAATAATGCTCCTCACATTGCACGTTTGCTTACACAATGTGGAGCAAAGGATAGTTATGTCACATTCGAATTCCTTGTGCCTTTCTCGCGCAAGCGTATTGACTGTATGATATATGGTAAAGGTGAGGATGATTCAGATAATGTTATTCATATAGAGCTTAAACAATGGAGTAATAAAACAGTTGGGGTAGCAGATAGTGAGGGTAACTTTACAACTGATGATGTTGCAAATCGTCAACCAGATGATGTCATATTCAATGTAGAGGCATTCACTGGTCATGCAAATCGTATTGTTGCTCATCCTTCACAGCAAGTAAAGGGATATCAGGGTTACCTTTCTAACTTCATAGAGGTGTTCTCTAATCACGAGGTCTCATTGACAGGCTTAGCATATTGTTATAATTATACTAAGAACGATACTAAAAAACCATCATATCTATATGATCAAAAGTATGCGACACTACTTTCGCAATATCCTACATATGCTAAAGACCAGTTTGATGAGTTGACAGGCAAACTGACAGGAATGCTAAAGAAAGGTGAAGGTCTTTCCATCTTTAACAAGGTGATTCAGAGTCCCATTCGTCCATCAAGGAAATTACTCAATGAAGTTACGACTATGATAGAGAATGGTGATACATCTTCTTTTGCCCTTATTGATGACCAACTTGTTGCTCGTAACATGATTCTTGATAAGATTCGCCGTTATATTAACAATGGTGATTTTGAGAAATCAGTAATTATAGTTAACGGTGGTCCTGGTACAGGAAAGACAGTTATAGCATTACATATCCTCGCTGAATTAGCTAAAATAACAAATAAGGGCAAAGTATTAAATGTACAATTCACAGCAAAATCTGCTTCCCTTCTTGGTGGTATCAAGAGCAAGATACGCCCTGCTACTCGTATTTTGTTCCAAAATGTAACGAGTTATGTTCCTGCTGTCACTGAAGAGAATGCTGTAGATGTATTGCTTATAGATGAGGCACATCGAATAGGAATAACATCCAACAACCAATACACTCCAGCATCAAAAAGAACAGATTTGTCCCAGATTGATACTATCATTCGTGCATCAAAGGTGAGTGTGTTCTTTATAGACGAAAAACAAGCAATCCGTGGTGCAGAAATAGGTAGTACAAATATGATACGTGAGGCTGCTGCAAAATTCGGAGCAAAGGTAGAAGAATGTACTCTAACATCCCAATTCCGTTGTAATGGTTCAGATAACTATATGGACTGGATGGAGCAGGTTTTATACAATCGTCCTATTACTTCTAAGTTTGCCTTGACAGACTTCAATCTGCAAATACTTGACAGCCCTCAGGAAATGTATGACAGACTTGTTGAACAGGATAATGTGCCAGGTCAAACAGCTCGAATAATGGCTGGGTTCTGTTGGAAATGGTCAGACAAACTCGATGAAAATGGTGATTTGGTTAAGGATGTTCAAATAGGTGATTTTAAGATGCCTTGGGAAACTCACAGAAATTTTACAAAAACTCCAAAGGGTTATGTAAAGTGGTATGAGTGGGCATATAAACCTGAGGGAATTAAGCAGGTAGGATGTATTTATACAGCACAGGGTTTTGAATTTGACTATGCAGGTGTAATTATTGGTCCTGATTTGATTTATAACCCAAAGACTCATAGGATAGAAACTGTAAAATCTGCAACAAGTGACCCTATGCTGAAAAAATCTCCGAGTGAGGCTACGATGACATATGATGATTATGTTCGCAACATATATCGTGTTCTAATGTCTCGAGGCATGAAGGGATGTTATCTCTATATCTGTGATGAAAATCTACGTGATTATATGAAGCAGTTACTTGCTGAAATGAGAGGGTGATTATATGACGATGGAAGAATTTCGCGACAATCTTCTCAAGTATCTTTTCGTCGAAAAGAAGATGGAAGAAGATGATGCGGAAAAGCAAAAAAATATGACTATTGAGGAGAAGGTAGAAAACAACCTTCTCCTAATAGATGTTACAATAAATAGTCATGAAGCAGATGTATATGAACTGAATGTCCCCAATAACTACTCTAAACTTCGAGTTGGTGACAAGGTCGTTATAACCAATACAGATACTTCATCAGGATATGATGCAACAATAATCGATGTGTTCTTTGACACTTTGACTGTTACATGTGAAAAGGAACTTGATGTAAAAGCGACTTATTCCATAGAGCAGAAAGCGCCAGAACTTCTTCAAGCCCTCATTTCATGCCTTGAAGGTATTTATGCAGGAGTACCAGGAGCAGCATTCCTGCGTTTGCTTTCTGGTGAAGAAAAGTTAGAGATAGTTGATTTCTTGAAGGTGGCTATCGATGATGTCCCCAATTTTGAAAGCATCAAGAACAACCTCAATGAAGAACAATTGTCTGCTGTGAGTTCGATGCTTGAATATCCTCCTGTCCATGTATTGCAAGGACCACCAGGGACTGGCAAGACAGCTGTGCTTGCTGCAACAGCTATAGCAACAGCCCACATGAATCGTGAGGTGGTTATCATAGCTAACACACACCATGCAGTAAACAATGCTTTACTTAAGATTCGCGCTCTTGACAAGAAAGCAACACTCATCAAAATTGGAGCAGAACTAAAGTCAGAAGAACTGGATGATACAATACTGAATTTTGAGAAATTCGGTGAGTATTACGAGTATAGTTACAAGAACAGGAGAAAGAAACGTACAGGTCACATTATTGGCATGACCATATGGGGAGCAGTAACCCACCTCGGTCTTCGCCATCATGCACATTTCCGACCATATGTTGCTCTTGTTGACGAGGCTTCACTTATGCCTCTCTCAATTGCAACCATTCTGGGAAAGACAGCTCCATCAGTATGTCTCTTTGGTGATAGCAGACAGATGCCACCTATCATACGACCTGAATTAGAGAGTAATGAAAACTCTATTTCCATTTTGGATTATTGCTCTCAAAAAGTAGAAGGTGTTCCTGTTGCAGTTCTTCAAACCACCTATCGCATGAATGAAGAAATAACCTCTTTGGTTAGTAAATCATTCTATGAACCATATGGCATAAAACTGATTTCAGCGGATAATGTGAAGGATAGAAAACTAAGCATTGATGCATCAGGATGTGGTGATGAAAGAATAGCGGAAATCTTAGGAAATGGAGAATCAGTAGACATCATTAATGTTTCAAAAGAACCACACCAAGAGGATAATGTTGAAGAAGCACTATTTGCTGCTCAGTGTGCAGCTGTGGCTATGCAACATGGAATGTCACCAAGCGACATCGCAATAGTGACTCCATTTAGAAAACAAGTAAATGCAATAAGAAACGCATTCAAATATCTGAGATGGTCAGAGGAAGACAGACCACTCGTAGATACAGTAGAGAGACTTCAAGGACAGGATGTAGATATGATCATACTTTCATTTGCAGTATCAGACAATGAATATTATAACCAAATCAAGGGTTTCCTTCTCAACAGAAATCGCCTGAATGTAATGATAAGTAGAGCAAAAACAAAAGTTGTTATACTGAAATCGAATATAATAGATTTAAACTTAAATTAGCTACTCCTCATGGAACTAAGCAGACCATAGACTATGCTGAAAGTAAAGGTAAGCCGATAAAGATAATAAGGATATAAAACGATGAAACGCTTAACTGATATAGAAGAGATATTACGCATTCTGGAGGAAAGGGGGCTGAGTCCTATCAGGATGGATGATGAATTGCCTGTGTTTGATGCGCAGGTGAGTTGCGGACTGCCTAATGGTGTGGGGGATGTGAGTTCGAGCATGAAGGGCTCACCTTCTTTGCTTCGCCGACTGGGGGCTGAGTATGCTGTGCATGCTCATGGCGACTCGATGGTGGGGGCTGGAGTGGATGATGGTGACATACTCTACATAGACTGCAGGGCTGAGATACATGATGGCGACATGGTGCTGGCGATGCCTGAGAGTGGTGAGTATCTGATTAAGATATTCTATACGGATTGGGATGATGTGTCATGGCTCATACCTTGTAATGATAAGTATAAACCTATTCCGCTGAATGAGGATGACAGCCCCGTGATAGTGGGTAAGGTGGTGAACGTGCTGAAGGTGAACCCTTATAACATGCCTTCACGTGTATGCAGAAAGATGATTGAGGGACTGCTGAGCGGTAAGAGTGCGAAGCTGAACATCACTGACGAAATGGTGAGCGAGGCTATAAGGGTGGTTGCTCCGATGGTGACGAATGCTCGCCAGTGGTATGCTCCATATAGGGCTCTGGTGGATGCTGGTGTGTATGAGAAGACTGACTACTCTGCTTTTTGTGAGAGGGTGGTGAAGGTGGTGCCTGACCATAGCTACAAACCTAAGCGTGACGAACTGATAAGAATGTTGCAGAAGAGCTTCAAGCGTCCTGTGAAACTATGGAGTGAGGATGATGCTCCAGTGAGCGGTAAGCGTTTTTATGACTACCAGGCTATAGGTTATAAGGTGTATGAAATGCTTGGTATGAAGCTATAGCGGAAAACTTTACGAAAACTCCCGAAAAACTCCCGAAAACTTTACGTGGGACGATACTTCGTAAAGTTTTGCAAGATATTCTTTACGAAACTTTACGGCGATGGATGAAAAATTCCGTCGCCTTTTTTTTGTCTGTAACTTTGCATTGCAATCAGATAAAAACTCTGGTTGCCGTGTAAGGAAAATCCTCACATGTACATTATTAAACAAATAAAAAAAGACTAATGAAAAGTATCAAAAACAGCTACGGCATCAGCGTGAAGATGATGTGCGCTTCATGCGAGTTTAAGATGAACACCGAATCGGTTAAGAAGAGGCGATGCACAAAAAAGAGAAAGATGGTAAAGCCCAGAGGCTATTGCAAGTGCTGGGAAATGGCGAAGGGCTTGCAGAATGCAGGACGACTGAATGTGGGAAAAAATTAAAGACAACTAAAACAACATTTATTCAACCAGAGTTTTGAAAGGTGAGCAAGGAGAGGCATCCAGGATGAAAAGAGCTCTAACTTCAATTTGCTTCTCACTCCAGAAACTCACAAATTCAAAACAAAACTATGATTAAAAAAATTTTTATTCAAGACGAAATTGTCAAGAACGTGAAGAAAGGTAAGTATGTGGATGGCTCACTGTATTTCAACAAAGAGACTGGCGAGCTGAGTTTCAGGGCTTTCAATCATTCAAAGAGAGCAAAGAGGCCTGACATCCTGATATGCGAGACTGAGACGGGATGGTTGAAGGAGTCGGCTAAGAGGCTGAAGTTCTTCAGCAGCGTAAAAAAATCCATCGGTGATGGTAGGGTGTATAAGGCAATGAAGCAGGACTTAAACTTCGTATTTAATAAGGATTAAAAGGAGATTACAACAATGAAAAGACAAGTAAAGATTGTTCGCGTAGGCGAAGAGAAGAAGGGTGTCAGCCAGAAGACTGGCAGTGAATGGAAGGTGAGAGAGGTTGACCTGACATGGGAGGATGAAGGCATGAACGGCGAGAAGTTTGACCAGAGCGTGGTGGCACAGATTAACGGTGACACTAACGAGGAGGCTCTGAAGTGGCACATGAAGGAGGGCACGAGGTTTGATGCCCGCATATACTTCGGACTCTCTGCTGGCAGCAACGGACGTTCATTCAACCGAGTAAGGGTTTACCTACCTGAGGAGGCTAACAAAATTCCGACTTTTTAATTAGAAATTAGTAATTAAAGTTATGACGACATTAATATCAATGGCGGTGACGTTGGCAGTGCTGACTATACCTTTCCTGATTTTGCAATCGCAAATCAATGACCTCAATGAGAAGTTGAGGAGAATGAAAAGAAACTAAAATAACTAACTAACCAATAGAAGCAAAAAAAAATGAAAAAGAATGCTTGTATATTATAAAAAAGAGTGGAAGAAACAGACTAAATCATGGAGGCCAGGCGTAATAGCCTGCCTCCTCACTCAAGAGAAATTCTATGAACTGACTCGCAGTGAGGAAGTAAAGAAACTGATAAGTGACCATAGAGAGGGCGTTCCTAACTCAAAGATACAACTGCCTGCAGCTGTGTGGGTGGGCACCCAGCAGAGGGGTGGCTACCGAAAGGCTGAGAACATGACACCTACAGGCATGTTTATGGTTGACCTTGACCACATCAGCGAGAAATGTGACCTGACGCCTTCTGAGGTGTGGGAGGAGATGCAAAAGAGAATGAGACTGATAACTGAAAAGAATGGTTACGTGTTCAAACCTCTTTTGGCTCACATTACCCCCTCGGGTGACGGTCTGCGCGCGGTGCTGAAATGTACCGAAAACTTCCCGACCCTTGCAGAGCACATGGAATGGCTGAGAGAACTGCTCAGGCTGGATGACTTCTGCAACTGGGATGGTGGAGTGCATGACGTGAGCCGCATCAGTTTCCTCCCACAGTTTGAGGATATTCTCTTTATAGATAATGAAATTTTCAATGCTCCCTTCGAGGACTTTAATCCGATTGTTAACGGGAACGTTAACGGGAACGGGAACAAGACCACGGATGGTTCGGATGGACACGGATATAATAAAGACAACTTGGACAACCCCTTGAACCAGCGCGAAGCGCGACTTGAACCTTTGAACCAGCGAAGCGACTTGAACCAAAAGGTCTTTTGGCTTGGTCACGATGTTCAGGAGATTATTGACAGAATGTTTGCTAAGGCGCTGCCCTGCAAGGAAAAGAGCAATAGACATGAGAGTTCGCTGAAACTTGCCTCAGACCTCTTGGTGCTGCTTGATGGCGACAAGAAGACGGTAGAAGAGCTGCTACGTCGTCAGTCATGGGTGAAGGAGATTATTGCTGAACGCAACGAGGACGTTGCAGGCACGGTGAACTCTGCTACCCAGCGCAAGACGAAGAAAGAGGGTGAGAGCCTGTGGCAGGGTGTGAGCAGAAAGATGAATGCTGCACTGAAAGCACTTTACGGAAAAACTTATTATGAAATTAAAAAAGAAGAATATGCAGACGAAATTGATGAACAAGAGGATGTATGTGAAGACGGCGAGTTGCAAGGGGAAGAAACTGAAAAGGTTGTACGACCTGTTTCCTCCATGCCGACACCACCGCCTGTCATTAGAGAACTTATTTCCATCGCTCCAGAAGACTTCGTTATCCCAGCAATAAACTCGCTGCTGCCTATACTGGGCACGCTGACCAGCTATGTGAGGACGGAGGACAAGAGCAATGCCAAGACGCTGTCAACGAGTTTCTTCTCCATCATCTATGCTCCACCGTCATCGGGCAAGAGTTTTGTGGAAAGGTACATTAACCTGCTGCTACGCGACCTCTTCAGGCGTGATGAGATAAACGATGCTAAGGATGCCATATATGCCCGTGCACAGCAGAAGAAGAGCGCGAACGACCGTTCGGAGGCTGTGCCACAGACATCTATACGCATCATGGAGGCTAAGAACTCGGAGGCTGAATTCCTTGAGAAGCAGAGGAACAACAAGGGACACCACATGTTTACCTATTGTTCGGAGATAGACCAGTGGCGTAAGGGCATACGTGCTGCTGGTGGCAACAAGGATGATATGGTACGCATAGCGTGGGACAACGGCAAGTATGGTCAGAACTTCAAGAGCTCGAACACTTTCAAGGGTAAGGTGGCTCTGTATTGGAACGTGCTGATAGCTGGAACCTCAGACCAGCTGATGGCTTACTTTAAGAACGTGACGAACGGACTGGTGACCAGATGCTCATTTGCTGAGATAGAGAACCAGCAGTTTCAGTCGAAGATACCTCAGTGGGGCAAACTCAGCCAGAAGGATATGAAGGTGATTGATGCCTTTATAGAGAAATGTGATGAGAAGACCTATCAGGAACCGCTGAACTACAACCCTGAGGACTGCTACAGCGTGAGCGATGAGGACTATGACAAAGAGGTGCCCTGGCACTTCAGCTTCAAGCCCTTTGAGCAGGTGAGCATAGACTGGATAATGAAGACGGTGGAGAGATTCAACGATGCCCAGTGCAACAGGGCGCGCATAGACTCGGACGAGGCTCGCGACACCTTTCGCAGGCGAGTGGCTGAGCGAGGCAAGCGACTAGCTCTGCTCTGCACCCAACTCTACCAGAAAACCATGACCAAGCAGGACAAGGAACTCTGCAAGAAGTGGATAGCATGGTGGATGGAGCAGGACATAGAGAATATTCTCAAGCCCTTTGGAAGAAAGTACATAGAGGCGATGCAGGAGTCAACGACATCAAGCTACAGAGGAAAGACTATCCTTGAGCGCTTGGGCGAGGAATTCAGTGCTGGCGAGGTAAAGCGTGTCATTGAAATACTGGGGTACAAATACCAAGCAAGAAATGTTATAACCCGATGGGTAACCGCTGGCGTGGTAGAGAAATTTGCACAAGACAGGTGGCGAAAAGTTACCAATGGTGCCAATGGTGCCAATGTTGCCAATGGTGCCAAACAGAAAGGAGGTAAGAAATGAGTAAATTCCAAGATTCATTAGCATATCGCAACTGCAATCCGCTGAACATAAGGTTCAGCAAGAAGACTAACTGGTTTGGCAGCAAGTTGAAGGGTCATGGAGGCTTCGTGGTGTTCGCTGCATTCAGTTTCGGCTATCGTGCAGCTGTGATGATACTGAGGTCATATCGCAAGCGAGGCATCAAGACGATGGGTGCCATCATCGAAACTTGGGCACCACGCTCGGAAAACAACACTGTGGAGTACATCAAGGCTGTAAGGCAGTTTATGGGTACAAGGCAGAGCGAGCCCTTCTCTGTGGACTATGACACGGAGATAGACCTCAAGAACCGCGAGCTCGTCATCCAGCTCCTGCTCGCCATGACAAGGGTGGAGATGGGCGCGAACCCTGCACAGGTGCACTCTATGCGAACCTACGCAGAGCTGGGGTATGACTTAGCGGTCTCCAGCAAAGGATTCTTTGCAGTGGAAGATATAACAGAATAACAAACAGCTTAGGAGTACCAATTCGTATAATAACAAAGAAACCTGCTGAAAATTCAGCAGGTTTCTTATTGTTGTGGGCGGAGAGAGAGGGATTCGAACCCCCGGTGCCTCTCAGCACGGCGGTTTTCAAGACCGCTGTAATCGACCACTCTACCATCTCTCCGAACGTTATAAAAACGGCTTCTGGTCTGAAAGCGAGTGCAAAGGTACAAAGAATAATTAAGAATGAAGAATGAAGAATGAAGAATTTTCCTCATTTTAGCGTTTATTAACAGAAAGCACCCTTAACTTACTACCTATGCCACGAGGAAGGGAGGGCTATAGCTGTTCGAGAAAGGCGATGCGCTTGGCTGTGTCGGGGTGGGTAGCGAACATGCTATTGAAGAAACCCTGGAAACCTGACGCGAAACTCTGGGGATGGATGATGAAGAGCTGTGCAACGTCTTCGCGCTCCACATTCTGCAAGCCTGGGTCGCCGCTTATCTTGCGCAGGGCTGAGGCGAGGGCAAGAGGATTGCCACAGAGTTCGGCTCCACCTGCATCAGCCATGTATTCACGTTTGCGACTGATGGCGAAGCGTGTGAGCAAGGTGAAGAAATAGGCTATGGCGCAACAGATGATGCCCACTATCATGATGACGATGGTGCTTACTCCCCCACCCTTTTCGTTGTCGCGACGTGAGGATAATCCGCCCCACATCATGTGGTTGAACATCATGCGCACTACGAGGCTCATGATGGTTGACACGATGCCTACGAACACTATGGAGGTGATGAGCAGACGGGTGTCGCGATTGCGTATGTGGGTGAGCTCATGACCTATGACGCCAGCGAGTTCGTCGTCGTTGAGCAGATCCATCAGTCCTGTGGTGACGGTGACGGTATAGGTCTCCTTGTTGATGCCTGAAGCGAAGGCGTTGAGCTGTGGGTCGTCAACGACGTTTATCTTTGGCATATCCATGCCACAGGTCATGCAGAGGTTTTCTACAATGTTATATATGCGCGGATTCTCTCTGCGCTCAAGCGAACGTGCTCCTGTAGCTGCCTTGACCATTGAGGTGTTGGCGAAATAGGCTATGAGAAACCATATTCCCACGCCTCCTACCACCCAGGGCACGGCATTGAGGAAATAGTAGTTTACGGCATCGATGTTGAGTGTGTGAACCACGTTGCCGTACTGGTCGTAGTAGCCTCCTCCGAGCCAGTTGAGTATGGCGAGGAATATCCACACCATGCCGAGCATGATACACGGAAAAGCAAGTAACAACAGGATGCTCATCCTGTTGTTACGGTTTATCTGGGTTTGAATTCCTACGTATTTCATTAGAATGAAATGGTTGGTGCTTTCTCTACCATAGCACGCTCTTCCTTAGAGACCTCGAACATTGGCTCGGTGTGGAAACCGAAGATGCCAGCGAGCAGGTTGCCTGGGAAGGTCTGTACGGCATTGTTGAGTTCCTTGGTAGCAGAGTTGAAGAAACGGCGAACAGAGGCGAGCTTGTTCTCGATGTCAGCCAGTTCGGTCTGCAGCTGCATGAAGTTCTGGTTAGCCTTGAGGTCTGGGTATGCCTCAACACTCACCTTGAGTCCTGCGAGTGCGCTTGACAGCTGGTTGTCGGCTGCAATCTTCTCGTTGATGTTGGTAGCCCCCATAGCTGCTGTGCGAGCGAGGGTGATTTTCTCGAGCAGTTCTTTCTCGTGGGCTGCATAACCCTTTACTGTAGCCACGAGCTGTGGCACGAGGTCATAACGCTGCTTAAGCTGTACGTCGATGTTGGCGAAAGCGTTCTCACGATTGTTGCGCAGTCTTACCAGTCCGTTATATACTCCGATTACCCAGAGCACTATAACTACTGCTACTATTAAAATAATGATTCCTGTTGTCATAACTTTATTTAATTGATAATTGATAATTGACAATTGATAATTGAAAATTGACAATTGATAATTGAAAATTGACAATTCTTGCGCTCCATAGGTGCTCAGGCGAGCAGAGCTCGGAGGATAATTGATAATTCTTAATAGTCTTCATCTGAGATTTCAGCGGCATCGAGGGAGAGGTCGTCAGGGTTTTCCTCTATCGTGGTGCGATAGCTCTCTTCGGTGAGTGACTCGTCGTCGAGGTCGTCATCATCCTCGTTGTCGTAGTAATCGTCCTTTACCTCTACATCTGAGTCGTCATCAGTTTCCTCAGGCTCCAGTCCTGGCTCGCCATGTGTCACATGGAGTTTGATAGCCTTTGGCTTAGCCTTGGCAAAGATAGCCTCGACCCATGCGCCCTTCTCTATCTCGAGCAGTTCATAGCCGTCGTTGAGTTTCATATCGCACAGTCCGCCTGGCTTATGCAGACGCTCCTTAGGCACTGTGGTGGTAGAGATGTCGAAGCCTTCGAGTATCACATCTTTGATGCTCTGGTTAAGGCTATCCCAACCGCCTCCGAAGTTGCGGTCTATCACCTCAAGCAGCTTGGCAGCTGAGATATGTCGTATATTCTCGTAGGTGAGGTCAGTCACCCTGTTGATGGGGTGCTTCTTGATAGCCCACTTATAGTCCTTATCCTTGATAGCCAAAACGCCCACGCGCATGCCTCGTGCCTCGTATTTAGCTATTATCTCGGGTTTGTCGAGTTTCACCTCCTCCATATCGAAGGCTGTGCGTATGATGTCCATATAGCGACGTGCGTTTTCGCTCACCTCGTCTTCCTTGTCGGCATTAGCCCACATGGCAAAGATATCAGACTCTTGCAGGTCCCATACGTTGCCCTTGGTGAGTGTGCGCAGTGACATTGTCTCTGGTTTGTTCTTCATCTTTATATAAATCTGTTTTTCCTAAATTCTTTTTACAAAACTCCAAATTAAGTGCTTTGCGAGTGCAAATATACTATGTTTTGTCTCTCTCTGCCAAATGTTTTTAGTTAATAAATCGTAATCAGTCTATCCATTCCACTTTTACCACCACCACGCGAATGTCCTGGTCAGAGGTATCGTTAGCCACCTTGGCTATGTGCCAGTCGCCTGGGAAGAATATGAAGAACCTGTCAGGACGTGAGTCGTAGAAGCGCACCTTGCTCTTGTCGTAATCATAGTGAATGACATCGGGCTTATACTTGTCGTTAGGCACTGAGGTGGTGTGGTCGAGTATGCCAAAACGCTCTACTCCCTTCACGCAATACTGGAAGTCGATGGTGTGGTAATGGCTCTCGCTGCGACGTTTCTCCAGCGGTTCGTTCTTACTGTCCTGCACATTCAATACAAGTTTCGTGCCAGGAATGGGTGTCTTACCCTTTGGCACTGCCAACAGGTCAGTCTCTTGCAGGTAGGCAAAGAGTTTAGCCCACTCTTCGGGGTTACGCTGATATTGCAGGTAGAAATCCACAGCATTCACTGAGCAGTCAGGCGAAGCCTTGGTAAATCCGTTGCGCCATTCGCCCTTCTTCATCCATTTCTTAGCCTTCTTCACGAGTGCCTTGTCAGTGCATTCGCGGGTATAGACAGGACGTGACTGGGCATCAGCCTTCTGGGTGAAGGTGCAGGTAAACATGCCCACTAACAAGCCGAAAGTTATAAGCAGTCTCTTCATAAGTAATTGTATATAATAAGGTTCGTGTACTTTTTAATAATCTCCTCAGGGTTGGTGGTGCATAGTCCCACAAGCAGTGCTCCTGATGCCTTGCCAGACTTCAGTCCGTTGACGCTGTCTTCAAACACCACCGTCTCGTCTGGTTTGCATCCGAAACGTGCCATTCCCTTGAGGTAGCAGTCGGGGTCGGGTTTCGACTTATCGAAGTCTTCGGCTGTCATAATGGCATCAAACATTTCCTTAAACTGAGGGTGCTGGCGATAGACGCTTTTCATCTTCTCACGATTGCTGCTGGTGACCACAGCGGTCTTCACTCCGTGCTGTTTTAGCTGATTTATAAAATCCTCAAACCCAGCAACATACTCGTAATCCATTGAAGACTCCCATGAGTTCAGTCGCTCCACTATATCGCCCCACTCATCCTCCACATCCTTAAAGAAGGTATTGAAGATTTCAGTGAGCACCATACCCTTTATGCGCTGTTCCAAACCAGGCTGCTCAGGGTGGTAATACTGACACTCTTTCTGCCAGAATATGGAATACTGGGGTTCGGTATCAAACACCACACCATCCAGATCGAACAGGGCGCACTTGTATTTATTGTAGTCGAAATGCATCATAGATAGAGTGCAAAGTTAGTGAAATAATAAAGAATGAAGAATGAAGAATGAAGAATTACTCTTCATTTTATGATTTATTAAGAAAAAAATAGTACCTTTGCATGCGAAATGGAGATACTACTTAAATACTTCACCTCACTCAACGCAGAGCAGAAGCGACAGCTGGCTGCCCTCGACGAGCTGTACCACGACTGGAACAGCAAGATAAACGTCATTTCACGTAAGGACATCGACAACCTCTACGAGCATCATGTGCTCCACTCGCTTGCCATAGCCAAGGCAATCAGTTTCAAGCCTGGCACCAGGATTATGGACTTTGGTTGTGGAGGAGGCTTCCCAGGCATTCCCCTTGCCATCATGTTCCCTGAGTGTCAGTTTAAGCTCATCGACGGCACAGCCAAGAAAATCCGCGTTTGCAACGAGGTAGCCTCAGCCATAGGACTGAAGAACGTTATAGCCGAGCAGCGACGAGGAGAGGAAGAGAAAGGCATGTTCGACTTCGTGGTTTCGAGAGCCGTTATGCCCCTACCCGATATGGTGAAGATAGTTCGTAAGAACGTTAACGTTAACCCTAACGCTAACCATAACGCCCTTCCCAACGGTATCCTCTGCCTGAAGGGAGGCGACCTGCAGGCTGAGCTCCACCCCTTCCGCAACATAGTGGAGCAGACTGACCTCAGCAGCTGGTTTGACGAAGAATGGTTTAAGGAAAAACACCTCATCTACCTGCCTTGCTAGGCAATTTGGTTTTCTGTTAAAAAATTAGTACCTTTGCACATTATATATACAGACCGTTTATGATAAACATAAAGACCGTACAATGTAACATGCTCGACGAGAACTGTTACATAGTGAATGACGAGACGAAGGAGTGCATGATAGTGGATTGTGGCGCGATGGGCATCTTTGAGGAGACGTTCATCAAGGACTACATCAAGGAGAAGGGCCTGAAGCCTGTACTCTATGTGCTGACACATGGGCATTTCGACCACGTGATGGGCTCTAAGTTTGTGAAGGATGCTTATGGCTTGCAGCCTGTGATAAGCGACAGGGATGCTGAGATGTATAAGAACTTCAAGCAGGATGCCAGGTCGTTCGGCCTTGAGGTGGGCTACGACCTGCCTGTCATAGGCCGTTGCGTGAATGATGGCGACGAGGTGAAGTTTGGCTCTCACACCTTCAAGGTTATCCACACCCCAGGCCACTCTCAGGGCAGTGTGGTGTATTACTGCGAGGAGGAGGATGTGTGTTTTACTGGCGACACCCTGTTCAGAGGCAGCATAGGCAGAACAGACCTGCCTGGAGGCAGCATGTTCCAGATAATACAGTCGCTCCGCATGCTGACCCAGTTGCCTGACTCCACTCAGGTGTACCCAGGTCATGGCGAGCCCACCAGCATAGGCTACGAACTGGCAAGTAATCCGTATTTGGATAGGTAGGGAATTAGAAATTAGGAATTAGAAATTAGGAATTAGAAATTAGGAATTAGGGGTAATTTGAAGAAAGAGTCTATAATAATGGGCATTGACCCTGGCTCAAACGTGATGGGATATGGGGTCATCAAGTGCGTTGGCAACAAGGCAGAGATGGTGGCTATGGGGGTTATCGACATGAGGAAAGAGAATGACCCCTACCTGAAACTGGGACATATCTATGCGAGAGTGACA
>JAEEVS010000077.1:0-6194 GCA_016290975.1 Prevotella sp.
CTTCTGGTTGAGTTCTGCAGGACCTTCTGGTGATGCGTAGCCTGAGATCTTAATCTTAGCGTCCTTGTTGTTCTTCATATACTTAGCGATCATCTCAACGTTAGCCTCCTGAGCCTTGTCGGTAACTGACTTACCCTGACGGAAGATAACAGATGGCTGGAGGTTAGCAGCCTTAGCCTCAACTACTGGCTTGTTCTCGCAGTCAGCAAGAGCCTTCTTCAGCTGAGCAATCTGAGCGTCCTTCTGAGCGTTAGCGTTGTTAGCTGCGTCGAGGTCGCCACGAAGACCGTTGATCTGTGCGTTGAGAGCGTCGATCTCAGCCTGGTCACGGAGCTGCTCGATAGCGAAGTTGTGAGTACCGTTAGAAGTCTTGAGCTTGTAGATAACACCAAACTTCAGGTCGAGGTTAGCACGGTTCAGGTTGTACTCGAATGGAGTAGCGTTAACCATTGGCATGTTGTAGCCCTGCATGAGGTATGTGATAGAAGGCTCAACGAAGAACTGCCACTGCTTCTTAGCACCGAGGTTAAGAGCGATGTCAAGACCTGCCTTAGAGTTGATACCATTTGCGTGGTTGCCATAGAAAGCGTGTGACCAACCGAAGCCATAGAGAGCGATGAACTCGAGCTTACGTGGCTCACCCTTGTAACCAGCGATGAGGTTGTTCAGGTTGAAAGTACCGAGCAGGTTAACGTCAAGACCGTTAACGAACTTACCAGTACCTGTCCAACGGCACTCAGAACGGTCAGCACCATGGCAGTTGAAACGTACAACGCCCTCAGCACGGAGACCGAATACTGGAGTAAAGTTCTTACCTACGATGATAGTAGCTGTAGGGTTGAATGCGCGGAAAGAACCACTCTGCTTGCCACCTCTGTAAGTGTGGTGGTCAGCAGCCTTAGTCTCAGCACCTGCAGCAAAGCCAACGTAAACGTTGTCAAGAGCCTTAGAAGCTGTAACAGCAGTCTTCTGAGCGCTAGCTGATACTGCTATAGCAGCAGCAGCGAAAAAAAGTACAATCTTTTTCATGTTTGTTGTTTTTGTTTTGTTAATTTGTTGCTTGAAAATTATATACTTTACCAATTTCGCAACAAAGTTACACTTTTTATCTGAAATAGCAATGTTTTTTCTTAAAAAAATGCAAAAAATACGATAATATCTTGCTATAGAGCAATATGATTATCGAAACTTTGGCATACTTCTGTCGAAAATTTCTGTCCTGAGGCTATAAAGTGTGATATCAGTGCAGGTGAACATTCTCTGAATGAAAATAGTGAGTTTCTCTCTTTCCATTCATTGTGTAGTGCATAACAGAAGCCTGCATTGAAGTTGTCGCCAGCCCCTATGGTGCTAACGGTCTTTATCCGTGGTACGGGGAAAGACCATTTGTCTTGTGGTGTGAAAACCTGTATGGGGTTTGCTGCATCTGTATATACGAATGTACTGCAAAGACTCTTCACACGTTCGTATGCCTCATCTCCTGTGGTAGTGCCATAGAGAATGTTGAAGTCTTCTGCAGAACCTCTCAGCACAGTAGCCAGTTGCATATTCTCCTCTATGTTTCCTATAAGTTCTGGTATCTCGTCTTTGTGGGATGCCCTGAAGTTGATGTCGTAATAGAGGATAGCTCCGTTTTCCTTGGCTGTAGTGAGGAAATGCCTCACATAGTCACGTATTACGGGATTGATGGCAAAATAGGAACCAAACAGTACGATGTCATTTTTTTTTATCTCAGGTATCCTGTCAGGCATCTGTATGGCTTTATGATCTTTATAGAAAAGGTATTGGGCATCATTTCGCTCATTGAGGAAGGCGAGTGATATGTGTGACTTCGTATTTGGATGCTGATACACAAAGTCAGTCTTCACCTTATTATCTTTCAGAAACTGCACAATCATATCACCTATATGGTCGTCGCCTACTTCGGTAACCATCATACAGTCGGCATTGCTGCGCCCTAATGATATCATAGCGTTGAATGCTGAGCCACCAGGAACAGCCTTCACTGGTTGGTTGTCCTTGAAGATTATATCGTAAACAGTTTCGCCAAGTCCTATAATCATAGCGGAGGAGTAATTACTAAAAACCCCTTGAAGAAAATCTCCAAGGGGCTTTGTTATTTTGTTTTAAGTTATTCTCTAAGAGTCGAATTACTTAGTAGTGTCGTTGAAGAGAGCAACACGGTTGAACTCAACCTCGTCGAAGAGCTTGTCTGTAGCGCCGAGACCCTCAGTTGTGAGACGGTCAGCAGCGATCTTGTACTTCTTAACGAGCATGTTCTTAACAGCCTCAGCACGCTGCTCAGAGAGCTTCTGGTTGAGCTCTGCATTTCCTTCTGGTGAAGCGTAGCCAGAGATCTTAACCTTAGCGTCCTTGTTGTTCTTCATATACTTAGCGATCATCTCTACGTTAGCCTCCTGAGCCTTGTCGATAACTGACTTACCCTGACGGAAGATAACAGATGGCTGGAGGTTAGCAGCCTTAGCCTCAACTACTGGCTTGTTCTCGCAGTCAGCAAGAGCCTTCTTCAGCTGAGCGATCTGAGCGTCCTTCTGAGCGTTAGCGTTGTTAGCTGCGTCGAGGTCACCACGAAGACCGTTGATCTGCGCGTTGAGAGCGTCGATCTCAGCCTGGTCGCGGAGCTGCTCGATAGCGAAGTTGTGAGTACCGTTAGAAGTTGGGAGCTTGTAGATGATACCAGCCTTCAGGTCGAGGTTAGCACGGCTGAGGTCGTACTGGAATGGAGTAGCGTTAACCATTGGCATGTTGTAGCCCTGCATGAGGTATGTGATAGAAGGCTCAACGAAGATCTGCCACTGCTTCTTAGAACCGAGGTTAAGAGCGATGTCAAGACCTGCCTTAGAGTTGATACCATTTGCGTGGTTGCCATAGAAAGCGTGTGACCAGCCGAAACCGAACAGAGCGATGAACTCAAGCTTGCGTGGCTCACCCTTGTAACCAGCGATGAGGTTGTTCAGGTTGAAAGTACCGAGCATGTTAACGTCAAGACCGTTAACGAACTTACCAGTACCTGAATAACCATTCTCACAGCTTGCACCATGAGCGTTGAAACGCACAACACCCTCAGCACGAATGCCGAATACTGGAGTAAAGTTCTTACCTACGATAAGAGTAGCTGTAGGGTTGAAAGCCTTGAAAGAACCAAACTTCTTGTTGCCTGTGTAAGTGTGCTCGTCAGTAGCCTTAGTCTCAGCACCTGCAGCGAAACCAACATAGATGTTGTCGAGTGCCTTAGAAGCTGTAACAGTAGTCTTCTGAGCGTTAGCTGATACTGCTATAGCAGCAGCAGCGATAAACATTGCAATCTTTTTCATGTTTAATAAAAAATAAAAATTTGTTTATTGAATTATCTTTGCTTTAAAATATTTGCTTTGTTTTGTCATGCTTGGAGGGTCTGCTTTTCTAGTATATAGCACAATCTAACCCCCTTCGCATTTTCGAGTGCAAAATTACGTGAAACCTTTGAAATCAGCAAGAGTTTTTTTGCGAACAAGCAAAAATACGTTAATTTCTTGACATTTGTCAACTATGTGTACGTGCACGAGTATTATTCCGTAAATATTTATTAACTTTGCAGTTGTCAATAAACGCTTTATTCCTATGGAGTAGGGCAAATTTACACCTTATTTATATATACACGCGCGTGAATACATTAAAAAGATTCGTACCAGATGTTCTTGTAGTATTGCTTTTTGTAGTAATATCGTTTGCTTATTTCTATCCAGCAGACATAGAAGGACGCATTCTCTATCGTCATGACTCCAGTGCTGGCAGGGGTTTGGGTCAGGAAACCAGCGAGTTTAAGGCTCGCACTGGCGAGGTGTCACGTTGGACTGGCTCAGCCTTCAGTGGTATGCCTACCTATCAGAGTGCTCCTTCCTATGAGAGTTCGAAGAGTCTTAACGGTATCGTTGAGGCTTATCACCTTTGGTTGCCTGAGAATGTGTGGTATGTCTTTGCCTACCTCTTGGGCTTCTACATCATGCTCCGTGCCTTTGATTTCCGTTGGTATCTTGCTACCCTCGGAGCTGTGGTGTGGGCATTCAGCAGCTATTTCCTTATCATCATAGCAGCAGGTCATATATGGAAAGTGATGGCTCTTGCCTATCTGCCCCCTATGATTGGTGGCATATTGCTTGCCTATAAGGGCAGATACCTTGCAGGACTTGCCGTAACAGGCATCTTCACGGCTTTTGAGATAAATGCCAATCATGTGCAGATGACCTATTACTACCTCTTTATTATCCTGTTCCTCGTCATTGGTTTCCTTGTCGATGCCATTCGTCAGAAGCGCTATATGCACTTCCTCAAGGCATCCCTTGTGTGCATAGTGGGTGGAATACTGGGCATAGCGGTCAACATCTCAAACCTTTACCATACATGGGAATACCAGAAGGAGTCTATGCGAGGCAAGAGTGAACTGGTGAAGGCTGATACAGGCAACCAGACCTCAAGCGGACTGGAGCGAGACTACATAACCCAGTGGAGCTATGGCATAGACGAAACATGGACTCTCCTTGTGCCTAACACCAAGGGTGGAGCCAGCATGACACCAGTGAGTGCCTCTGCTGCTGCTCAGGAGAAGGGTGACCCTATGTATATGGAGATTTACCAGCAGATGGGACAGTATTGGGGCGACCAGCCTGGCACCTCTGGTCCAGTGTATGTGGGAGCCTTTGTGCTGATGCTCTTCATTCTTGGTCTGTTTATCGTCAAGGGCAGCATCAAGTGGGCTTTGCTTGCTGCTACTGTGCTCAGCATCATGCTCTCATGGGGACATAACATGATGTGGCTCACTGACCTCTTTATCGACTATGTGCCGATGTATGCCAAGTTCCGCACTGTAGCCTCCATCCTAGTAATAGCCGAGTTTACTATTCCGTTGCTCGCCCTGCTTGCCCTCAAGCAGCTCATAGACTCTCCTGAGAGTGTGGTTTCTGAGGTTAGCGGCAAGAAGGTCAACTGGCTCTATGTCAGCTTCGCCATAACTGGTGGCATCTGCGTGTTGTTTGCCCTGATGCCAACGCTTTTCTTCGATAGTTTCGTAAGTTTTGCTGAAAAGCGTGCTTTGGGTCAGATACCTCAGGAGGAGCTTGCACCACTGCTTGCCAACCTCACAGAGATTCGCATTGCCACCTTCGTAAGCGACTGCTGGCGCTCCTTCTTCATCATCCTTATCTGTACCATTGCTGTGGTGCTCTACCAGATGAAGAAACTCAGTGCCCCACTGATGGCTTGCATCGTTACCTTCGTATGTCTCATTGATATGTGGCAAGTTGACAAGCGATACCTCAACGATGCTATGTTTGTGAGCAACACCCTTCGAACAGCACCTATCGAACCCACTGAGACAGACCTCGAGATAATGAAGGATAAGTCGCCTGACTATCGAGTGCTCAACTTTGCCAGCAACACATTTAATGAAAACGAGACCAGCTATTTCCATAAGTCCATAGGAGGTTATCATGCAGCCAAACTGCGTCGTTATCAGGAACTTATAGAGGCTTACATCTCACCTGAGATGCAGCGAGGCTTCAATGCCATTGTCGATGCTCAGGGCGATATGACACAGGTGAATGGCGACAGCATAATGCCTGTCATCAATATGCTCAACACCAAATACTTCATAATGCCAATACAGGGTGGTAAGACAGCTCCTATACAGAACCCTTACACTATGGGCAATGGCTGGTTTGTCAAAGAGGTGAAGTATGTGAACAATGCCAACGAAGAACTCGATGCCCTTGGCAAGATAGACCTGCATACCACAGCTGTGGCTGACAAGAAGTTTAAAGCGAGACTCACCCCCAGCCCCTCTCTTGAAGAGAAGGGAGCAAATACAGAGTCTTCTGTTACCATCACCTCTTATGAACCTAACGAACTCCACTACGACATTAGCTCTGCAAAGGGTGGGGTAGTAGTGTTCTCTGAGGTGTATTACCCAGGTTGGACAGCCACAGTCGATGGCAACCCAGTTGAGATAGGCAGAGTGAACTATGTGCTGCGAGCCATCAACGTCAAGCCAGGCAACCACAAAGTGGTGCTCACCTTCAAGCCTCAGAGCATCCAGACCACTGAGACCATGGCCTACATAGCTCTTGCACTGCTTCTGCTCTGCATTATAGCCGTTCTGGGCATAAAGGCATATCGCGGAAAGACAGGAGCATAGCTTC
>JAEEVS010000008.1:0-10011 GCA_016290975.1 Prevotella sp.
CCACAACCTCCGAGCGCATCCTTTTCTATACGGGAAAGACGCACAAGATCGGTGAGGTGCACGACGGCGCAGCCACCATGGACTGGATGGCACAGGAACAGGAGCGTGGTATCACCATCACCTCCGCCGCCACCACCTGCTCATGGGAGTGGAACGGCAAGAAGTTCAAAATCAACCTTATCGACACTCCGGGACACGTTGACTTCACCGCTGAGGTGGAGCGTTCACTCCGTGTGCTCGACGGTGCCGTGGCTACTTACTGTGCAGTAGGTGGTGTGGAGCCACAGTCTGAGACTGTATGGCGCCAGGCTGACAAGTATAACGTGCCTCGTATCGGCTACGTGAACAAGATGGACCGTTCTGGTGCTAACTTCTTCGACGTAGTACAGCAGATGAAGGACGTTCTGGGTGCTAACCCAATTCCTCTCTGTGTGCCAATAGGTGCTGAGGAGACTTTCAAGGGTCTCGTTGACCTCATCAAGATGAAGGCTATCATCTGGCACGATGAGACAATGGGTGCTGAGTATGACGTAGAGGAGATTCCTGCTGACCTTGTTGACGAGTGCAACGAGTGGCGCGACAAGCTCCTTGAGTCTGCAGCAAACTACGACGATGCTCTCATGGAGAAGTATTTCGAGGACCCATCAACCATCACTGAGCAGGAGATTATCGCTGCTATCCGTAAGGGAACCATATCACTCCAGTGTGTGCCTATGCTCTGCGGTTCTTCATTCAAGAACAAGGGCGTACAGACCATGCTCGACTATGTATGTGCTCTGCTCCCTTCACCAATGGATACAGAGAATATCGTAGGTACTAACCCTAACACTGACGAGGAGGAAGACCGTAAGCCATCTGAGAGCGAGCCTACATCAGCTCTCGCATTCAAGATTGCTACCGACCCATACGTTGGTCGTCTCGTATTCTTCCGTGTTTACTCTGGTAAGATTGAGGCTGGTTCATACGTTTACAACCCACGTTCTGGCAAGAAGGAGCGCGTAAGCCGTCTGTTCCAGATGCACTCTAACAAGCAGAACCCTGTAGAGGTTATCTCTGCTGGTGATATAGGCTCAGGTGTAGGTTTCAAGGATATCCGTACTGGTGATACCCTCTGTGACGAGGCTCACCCAATCGTACTCGAGTCTATGACCTTCCCTGATACCGTTATCTCTATCGCTGTTGAACCAAAGTCTCAGGCTGATATCGCTAAGCTCGACAATGGTCTTGCTAAGCTTGCTGAGGAGGACCCAACATTCACCGTTCGTACCGACGAGCAGTCTGGTCAGACCGTTATCTCAGGTATGGGTGAGCTCCACCTCGACATCATCATCGACCGTCTGAAGCGTGAGTTCAAGGTAGAGTGTAACCAGGGTAAGCCACAGGTTAACTACAAAGAGGCTATTACCAAGGAGGTTAACCTCCGCGAGGTATATAAGAAGCAGTCTGGTGGTCGTGGTAAGTTCGCTGACATCATCGTTAACATCGGTCCTAAGGATGAAGACTATAAGGAGGGCGACCTTCAGTTCATCAATGAGGTTAAGGGTGGTAACGTGCCTAAGGAGTTCATTCCTGCAGTTCAGAAGGGCTTCCAGGATTGTCTCTCAGCAGGTGTGCTCGGTGGCTATCCTGTAACAGGTCTCAAGGTTACCCTCGTCGATGGTAGCTTCCACCCAGTTGACTCTGACCAGCTTTCATTCGAACTTGCTGCTCGCAATGCATTCAAGAATGCTTGTCCTAAGGCAGGTCCAGTGCTCATGGAGCCTATCATGAAGGTAGAGGTTGTAACTCCTGAGGAGTCTATGGGTGACGTTATCGGCGACCTTAACAAGCGTCGTGGCATGGTTCAGGGTATGGACGATGCACGTTCAGGCGCTAAGATCGTTAAGGCTATGGTGCCACTGGCTGAGATGTTCGGTTACGTAACAGCTCTCCGTACCATCACCTCTGGTCGTGCTACTTCTTCTATGGAGTATGACCACCACGATCCAGTATCAAGCTCTATTGCTAAGGCTATCCTTGAGGAGTCTGGCGGTCGTGCTGACCTCGTGTAAGGTGACAAGGTACGAAGTACAAAGCATAAAGATTTAGGGTGAGGGTTCGTGAGCAAATGACTCTTTACGAACCACCCCTAATTATCAATTTTCAATAATCAATTTTCAATTAAACAACATGAGTCAGAAAATTCGTATTAAGCTCAAGTCTTACGACCACACTCTCGTTGACAAGTCAGCAGAGAAGATTGTTAAGGCTGTTAAGTCAACAGGCGCTATCGTTAGTGGTCCTATTCCACTTCCTACTCACAAGCGCATCTTCACTGTAAACCGCTCTACCTTCGTAAACAAGAAGAGCCGTGAGCAGTTCCAGCTTTCAGACTTCAAGCGTCTGATTGACATCTACAGTTCAACAACCAAGACTATCGACGCTCTTATGAAGCTCGATCTTCCTTCAGGTGTAGAAGTTGAAATCAAGGTGTAGTCTGTACGCAGATAATGATAAAAAAGGTTGTGACCTCCACTGGTTGCAACCTTTTTTTTGTTTGTTTTTTTGAAATATAGGAAAAATAGAGTACCTTTGTAGCTGATTATATGAATAACCTATGCAGATGAAACTCAAAAATTACATAATGTTTGCCGTCATGCTGGCAGTTGGAATGTCTTTTATGTCATGCGGCTCTAAGAAGGACAAGACATCACAGGTGAAGTATGAGACACGTATCGTTAAGGCTGACACCTTAACCTATAATGTCTTCATACCTGCTGCCCTGCATGGTGTGCATGAGGTGGAGGTGTATCCACAGGTTGAGGGTATAATAAGAAAGGTGAATTTCACTGATGGTGTGAAGGTGAGCAAGGGTCAGGTACTCTTCGTCATTGACCAGACAGAGGCAAAGCTGCAGGTGCAGAATGCACAGGCTAACCTCGCTGCTGCCAGGGCACAGATGGAGACTACCAAACTGCGTTATGAGTCAAACAAGCAGCTTGCCTCCAAGAAGATAGTAAGTCAGTATGTGATGTCAACGAGTCTCAACGCCTACCATGTGGCACAGGCTGCTGTTGAGCAGGCACAGGCTCAGCTCTCCATAGCCAAGACCAACCTCAGCTATTGCACCGTTACATCGCCCATCACTGGCATGATTAAGGAGAACGGCTTTAAGATTGGTGAGATAGCCGATATGAGTAAGATGCTCTGCACCGTCAGTGACAACAGCTATATACAGGCATGGTTCTCTTACACCGAGTCACAGTTGCTCGAACTCATGGAGCAGTATAACCTCAAGGCTACTGCCGATGGACTGAGAGATGTGGAGGGCAGACCGATAGGTGAGAAACTGCCTAAGCTGAAACTGCAACTGAAGAACGGTCAGACCTACAAGTACGAGGGTGTGGTTACTGAGATAGGCGGTATCGTCGATGGCAAGACGGGTACCGTGATATGTAAGGCTACCTTCCCTAACCCTGACGACGAACTGCGCTCAGGACTGTCAGCAACGCTGATTTTCCCTACCAAGATAAAGAAGGCATTCCGCATTCCTCGCACTGCTGCTGTGAGGTTGCAGAACCAGCTGATGTTCTATCGCGTCAAGAAAGACGGTACGGCTGAGGGCGTGATATGCGATGCCATACCGTCTAACAGTGGCAACAACTATTACGTAAAGAATGGTTTGCGCGATGGCGACGAGGTAGTGATAAGGGGTGCACATAAACTTTCAAACGGTGATAAGGTAAGATGAGAGAGAACTTCTTTGTGAAGCATTGGGTGGCAGCTCTTGCCATTGCTGTCATCACCTGTCTGGTGGGATGGGTGAGCCTGCAGACCCTTTCCGTGGAGCAGTATCCCGACATCGCCCCGCCTATGGTCACCATCAATGCTACCTATGAGGGTGCTGATGCCAACACCGTGATGGAGTCGGTAGTGATGCCCCTTGAGGAGGTGGTCAACGGCGTTGAGAACATGATTTACATGGATGCCACTGCCACTGCCAACGGCGAGGGCGAGATAGACATCTACTTCAAGCAGGGCACTGATGCCGATGAGGCTATGATGAATGTGCAGAACAGGGTCAGCCAGGCATCAGGCGTGCTCCCTGAGGCTGTCATGAAGTCAGGTCTTACGGTGCAGAAGAATGTCAATGCCACACTGATGATTATGAGTCTGGAGAGCACCGACGGCAAGTTCGACCAGTCGTTTATCTCCAACTATCTCGACATCAATGTCATGCCTGCCATCCGCCGTATCGCTGGTGTGGGCAGAACCATGATAATGGGTGAGCAGTATGGTGTGCGTATATGGATGAAGCCCGACCTTATGGGACTCTATGGTGTAACGCCTGACGAGCTCATCTCAGCCATCAATGAGCAGAACCTCGTGGCTCCTGTAGGCAGAATAGAGAGTACCACCGATAAGATAGACCTTGAGTTCAACGGTCTGCTTGACGATATAAGCCAGTTTGAGAATATCATCATCCGAGCATCAGAGAAGGGCGAGATACTCCGCCTGAGAGACATTGCCGAGGTGGAGCTGGGTGCGAGAGCCTATGACTTCCGCACCAACCTGAATGGCAAACCAGGTGTGATGTTCTATATAAAGCAGGCACCAGGTGCCAATGCCACTGAGGTGAATGCCAACATACGTCAGGTGCTCAGCGAGATTGAGGGTCGCCTGCCTGCTGGCATGAAGTTCAGTCTGCTCGAGACCTCCGACGACTTCCTTAATGCCTCTATGCATAATGTGGTTGAGACACTCGTCATCGCCATTATCCTTGTTATAATGGTGGTGTATTTCTTCCTGCAAGACATTAAGGCTACCATCATTCCGTCCATCTCTATCATCGTGTCACTCATAGGCACCTTTGCCTTTGTCATGATAGCAGGCTTCTCACTCAATCTCCTCACACTCTTCGCCCTTGTCCTCGCCATAGGTACAGTGGTGGATGACGCCATAGTGGTGGTCGAGGCAGTAATGGCTAAGCTGGAAAGCGGAGCCGTTCTCGGCTCCTTTAAGATCAAGGGCGCCGTCACTGAGGCACTGAATGAGGTTACCGCTGCCTGTATCTCCACCACACTGGTGTTCATGGCGGTGTTCATACCTGTCACCTTTATGTCAGGCACCTCAGGCACCTTCTTCCGTCAGTTTGGCATCACCATGGCTGCTGCTGTGGGTCTCTCTGCGGTATCAGCCCTTACGCTCTGTCCTGCCCTCTGTGTGATGCTGCTTAAAGGACAAAAGGGTGAGGGTGCTAAGCAGAAATCGTTCAGCGTCAGGGTGCAGAAGGCTTACGAGGCTTCGTATAATGCCCTGCTTGGCAGATACATGAACAGGGTAGGGCAGTTCATCCGTCGTGGCAAGGCGGCATGGGCTCTGCTCTTAGCTTCGCTCGTGGCACTCTTTGTGCTTGTCAGCAGTTCGCAGAAGGAACTGGTGCCTCAGGAGGACCAGGGTTTCATCCTTGTCAACATCGCCCTGAAGCCTGGCACCTACCTCAACAGAACTGAGGCTACTGCTGTGCAGCTCGAGGAATACATACAGAAGATGGAGGATGTGGAGACGGTGGCTGCCCTCACTGGTTACTCTATGATGGACGATGCCACCAGCACCAACTATGCCACCCTCATGGTGCGCCTGAAGGATTGGAGCGACAGACCATTCTACAGCGTCTTCGACATACAGAACGAGATTACCGAGTGGGCAAGGGTGAACCTGCCTCAGGCTGATGTCACGGCATACCAGATGCCACAGATTCCTGGCTATGGCAACGACTCCAACATCAACTTCAGCATACAAGACCTCTCACGCACCATAGATAAGGACAACTATGTGGCTATGTGTGAGGAGTTCCTTGAGAAACTCAACGAGCGTCCTGAGGTGGAGGCAGCTATGTCAAGCTACTCTCGTGACTATCCTAAGTATAAGCTCGATGTTGATGAGATAGCCTGCAAACGCATGGGCATCTCGCCTGCCACGGTGCTCAGCACCATCGGCGACAACCTCGCTGGCTCGTATATCGGTTCCTATGTGCAGTACAGCAATGTCTATCGTGTGATGGTGCAGGCTGGCAAGGAATACCGTAAGTCTGAGTCAGTGCTCAATAACATCTTCGTACCTGTCAATGGCAAGATGGTGCCTGTCACTGAGTTTGTGAGTCTCACTCCTGCTATGGGTGCTGCTATGGAGCACCACTTCAATCTCTTCCCCAGCTATCCTGTATCGGCTATGCCTGCCGTAGGCTACACTGCCGAGGATGTGTATAAGGCGATAGACGAAACCGTGAAGGAGACCATGCCTGAAACCTGTGGCTACGAGTTCTCTGGAATGGCTCGTGAGGAAGCAGAAAATGCCGAATCCAACGAGACTATGATTATTTACGGCATCAGTCTGTTGCTCATCTACCTCATCATGGCTTGTCTGTACAACTCATTGCTCATACCGTTTGCCGTGATGCTCTCCATACCTTTCGGATTAGTGGGCTCATACCTCGCCATCAAACCTCTCGAGGTGATGGGTGTGGGTGCCAACATCTATGTGCAGACGGGTGTGATAATGATTATCGGTCTGGTGGCTAAGACGGCAATCCTCATCACCGAGTTTGCCATGCAGAAGCATCAGGAGGGACTCTCCGTCACCGATGCCGCCCTCGAGGCTTGTCGCGACCGCTTGCGTCCTATCCTCATGACCGTCTTCGCCATGATAATGGGTATGGTGCCCCTCGCCTTAGGCAATGGCGCAGGTGCCATAGGCAATAAGTCCCTCGCCCTCACCGTCATCGGCGGCATGATACTCGGCACCATAGCCCTGCTCTTCATCACCCCCGCATTCTACATCATCTTCCAGAAACTGGAGGACAGATGGTTCGGAAAAGGGTAGAGGAGTTAAAGAAGTTAGAGAAGTTAAAGAAGTTAAAGACGAATGAGGTGACTAATGATGATATAGTCGAAAAAATATGATAGATGAAAATACATACGATAAGATAACAGGTAAGTCAAACAGTAAAACTTTTCGCGATGTAATGGCGTGGAAACGGGCGCATGAGTTTGTTCTCGCGTTCTACGACACTAAACCGATGTTTCCTGAAGATGAGAAATATGCGCTTGTGCCTCAATTTCAGAGAGCGGCAGTATCTATCGCTGCAAACATAGCTGAAGGTTATAAGAAATTATCTAAGGCTGATAAACTCCGTTTCTTTAACATTGCGCAAGGTTCGCTCGAAGAGTGCCGTTACTATATTATATTGTCTCACGATGTAGGTTACTACACAAATGAAGTAGCCAACAAGATGTGGCAAAAACTCGAAGAGGCTTCCACCGTCCTTAATGCTTACTGTAAGGCAGTAAAAGAAAACCAAGGAATATCAGATGATTAGAATCCTCCATAATAGAGTGCTATTGTCTCTAACTCCTAAGTGGCTGCAAGCCACGTTAACTCCTTTAACTCCTTTAACTCCTTTAACTTCCAAGAACTCTCCATAATAGAGTGCTATTGTCTTTAACTTCTCTAACTTCTCTAACTCCTTTAACTTCTTTAACTTCCAAGAATCCTCCATAAAGCAGTGCTATTGTCTCTAACTTCTCTAACTTCTTTAACTCCTTTAACTTCTCTAACTTCCAAGAACTCTCCATAATAGAGTGCTATTGTCTCTAACTCCTAAGTGGCTTTAGCCACGTTAACTTCTTTAACTTCTCTAACTTCTTTAACTCCTTTAACTTCTCTAACTTCCAAGAATCCTCCGTAATAGAGTGCTATTGTCTCTAACTCCTAAGTGGCTTTAGCCACGTTAACTTCTTTAACTTCTTTAACTTCTAAAATATGAAACCCCTCCTTCTCCTTCTTCTCCCCCTCTTCCTCTCCTCCTGCTCCTCCCTCTACAAGGCGTATGACGAGAAACCCACCGTGCCTCAGAACCTGATGGGCGATGCCACACAGTTGCAGGATACCACCAGCATAGGCACTATGGGGTGGCACGAGATGTTTACCGACCCCCTACTGCAACAGCTCATAGAGCGCGGACTGGCAAACAATACCGATGTCAAGGCAGCCCAGATAACCATAGAGCAGGCACAGAACGACCTGCGCTCCGTGAACCTCCTCAACCTGCCTACGCTCACCTTCAAGCCCGAAGGCGGCATAAGCCATTTCAACAATGCTACCCTGTGGCCTTACCTCTTCCCCATGACAGCCACCTGGCAACTCAATATCTTTGGTCAGACCACCAGCAAGAAACGCCAGCAGAAGGCAAGGATAGCCATGCTTGCCGACCTCAGGCAGGCTGTGGAGGCAAGTCTCATCGCCAACATCGCCAACACCTACTATATGCTGGTGATGCTCGACAGGAAGATGGAGATACTCGAAGAGACAAGGGTGGTTTGGGAGAAATCACTTGAGTCTATGCGCACCCTCTACGAGGCTGGACTCTATCCCAGTCCTGCCGTATATCAGATGGAGGCTTCGCTGGTAGCAGTGCAGTCAGGAATAGTTAAGGTGCAGAGTGACATAATAACCACCGAGGCAGCCCTGTGTCGTCTGCTCTCTGAGGTGCCTCACCCTGTGCAGCGCTCCACCTTCGATGCCTTCTCGATGCCAGAGAGGCTCAGTGTGGGCATACCTCTCCAATTGCTTTCGGCACGACCAGACGTTCGTCAGGCTGAGAAGAAGATGGAGATAGCCTACTACGACACCCAACAGGCTCGCCAGTCTTTCTATCCCAACATAGTGATAACAGCCAATACGGGCTGGAGCAACGACAAGGGCGCTGTAAACCCAGGCAAGTTCCTTGCTGAGGCTATAGCATCACTCACCCAGCCCATCTTTGCCCAGGGCAAGTTGCGTGCCAAATACAGGAATGCCAAACTGGAACAGGAGAAGACCAACCTGCAGTTTGAGCAGACCCTGCTCAATGCTGGCAACGAGGTATATCGCTACCTGAACGTCTGCGAGAAGTCAAGGCAGCGAGTGAAATACTTCACCACCATAATAGCTGCCCTCAATGAGGCATATATAGGCACTCGCGAACTGATGAACAACGGCACCAACACCTACCTCGAGGTGCTCAAGGCACAGGAAGACCTGCTCACTACCCAACTCGAAGAAGTTGAGAACCGCTACACAGGAGTGCAGGCATTCATCAATCTCTATACTGCCCTCGGAGGTCATTAACCCTCCACCCCTAAAAGCATTACTTCTATCTCTAAAAGCATTACTTCTGCATGCAGAAGTAATGCCTCTGCATGCAGAAGCTATGCTTTTGCAAAATGAGGGGAAAATTCCTGCCACCGTTGGTAAAAACGTCAGTTTTTACCTGTTTTTTTATAAAAACAAAAAATAACCTCCTAAGGTCACTAATTGGGCGTTCATCCCAGTGTTTATGCGCCTTCCCGATAGTGACCTCTTTTCGAGAGAGGTCACTTAGAGGTCACTAGAGAGGTCACTTTTAGACAAGAAGTTATAGGAGTTAAAGAAGTTAGCGCTTCGCTTAGGAGTGAAGACAATACTTGAGACCTCAATCATCGGGTTCCTGATAGTGAATGCTAATGTCTCTAACTCCTTTAACTTCTCTAACTCCTTTAACTTCTCTAACTCCTAAAAAAAAGTGACCTCTAAGTGACCTGTCGCCAAACATAGGTCACTATCCTCAGCCCAGTATTCATGCGCCTTCCGAGCGATTTAGTGACCTTAGGAGGTTATTTTTGAAGAAATATTTTTTTTGTAATTTTGGAGTTTACAAAAATAATTCGTACTTTTGCAAACAGAAACGATAGAATAACTATTATGAATACGACAACCCTTCAAATTACAGTGCCTACTGCAGATATTACTATGCTTAAGAAATTAACCGCTGGCATGGGCTGGGTAGTAACAACCATGACAAAGCGAAAAAAATCTGGCATACAAAAAGGACTTGATGACATAAAGAAAGGCAATGTGTATCATGCAGAAAACTCCAAAGACTTAATCAATCAGATTTTTGGATAGAAGATGTATAGCGTTACTTATACTGGGCAATTCAAGAAGTCTCTAAAG
>JAEEVS010000009.1:0-41801 GCA_016290975.1 Prevotella sp.
AGAATTAAGAGTATCGGTCCAGTGCAATAGAATGCTCCTATAGTGAAAGTGAAAAAAGCAATAATGAATGAAAAGAATAACTTTATCAGCATTATTCCTACACCTACCATCAATATGATTCCAATGATTTTAAGCATGATACTGGTGCAAAAGTAATAATATTTTTTGTCATGCAAAATATTTTTCCGTACAAATTTTGTGATATAATTATTTTTTTTTACCTTTGCAACACAGTATTTGTAATCTAAATCTCTTGATATATACTAACTCCAATGAACAGAATCATATATATATTGTGCTTTATTTTTGCGTGCTCAATTACTTATGCAAAAAATTCGGACAAGGCAGAAAAACTGTTTGAAAGAGAAAAAGAATACTTTGATAGTTACGATTATAATAATGCCTTTAAATGTGTTATAAAACAGTGGGCTACAATTATGATAGAGCTCAAGAATATCAATCTGGGATGTAATTTTGGGGAGAGGAAATTAGTGCTAATTACATACATGCTGTTTATTGGTGGAGAAAAGCAGCAGAGCGAGGGAATGCCGAGGCTCAGAGTAATCTAGCATATAAAGGAAGTGAAAAAGAAAGAAAAGGAGAAGACAATAATAATTTGGTTAGTATTAGGAACTATATTGGTTATATCTATAATTACTAATACGTGGATGTTATTTGGATTGATAGGTCTGTTAGCAACATTTCCTAAACTGGGAGTACGTTTTATGAAGACATTCTTAAAATAGGTGGATATGAGCAAGAAGCTATATAGAAATATAAACCTAAATGCTAAAGTAAAGGTGGAATAAAATAATATTTAATATGAAGGCAATAAAGGATTTCCTAAGAAAACTAACTTATAACCTATTTGGGGGGAATGAAAATAAAAGAATAAAAGTATTCCTAGATAATTTACGGACACGAGCTGAAAATGGTGATGCTGATGCCCAATTTGATCTTGGTTCGTTTTATTGTGTTGGAAACTATGTTCCACAATCGTATAAAAAAGCTGCTGAGTTATTTCAATTGGCTATTCAGAAAAATCATGCTCAAGCTCAATTTAATTTGGGAACATTTTATGTACAAGGGACTGGTGTACCCCAGTCGTATGAAAAAGCTGCTGAGTTATTTCAATTAGCTGCTGAACAAGGCGTTTTTGAAGCACAACATAATCTCGGGTTATTCTATCTTAAAGGAATAGTTGTACCAAAATCGAGAGAAAAAGCGCTATACTGGTTTCAGAAAGCAGCAAATCAAGGATTTGAGCAAGCACAAACAATTATAGATGACCTAAAAGAGAATGATGGTAGTGATGAGGATGTTATCAAAAATCAAGCATGGATTAATGATATTATCAAAAATGCTGAAGATGGTAATATAGATGAACAGTACCATCTTGGTATGTTATATTATTTGGGTGAAGATATTGACCAGTCATATACCGATGCTGTAAAATGGTTTACAAAAGCATCTGGAAAAGGTCAGGCTGATGCACAATTTTGTCTCGCTATATGTTATAGGGACGGACTTGGCATAAAACAATCGGATGAGAAGGCAGTGAAGTGGTTTATAGAATCAGCCAAACAAGGGAATGAAGAAGCGCAGACGTGCTTAGGACATTGTTATGCAAAAGGTATTTCTATAGAGCAATCATATACCAAAGCAGTTTTTTGGTATAAGAAAGCTGCTGAAAAGAATTATCCTGCTGCTCAACTTCAACTGGCATTGTGTTACGATAAGGGTTTGGGTGAGGAGCAATCTGACACTGAAGCTACTAAGTATTTTCATCTTGCCGCTATAAATGGTGATTCTACAGCTCAATTCCTGTTAGGGCTACGCTACAAAGAAGGTGTAGAATCCCCTAAATCAAAATGCATGGCAAAATATTGGATAGAAAAGGCTGCCAAAGGTGGCAGCAAAGAAGCTATCCTATTATTAAAAGAATTAGATTCGGAGAAACCAGACAATTATCAAGAACTAAAAAACAAAGCGGAAGATGGAGATGTTGATTCTCAATATCTTTTGGCAGAATTATTTTATCATGGTTCTGACAAAGAAAAAAAATCAGATTCAAAGGCAATAGAGTGGTATAAGAAAGCTGCTGAACAAGGTCATGTGATTGCCATAAACGATCTTGCCTGTTGCTATTTTAATGGGGAAGGAGTTGAGCAATCCTTCGTAGAGGCTTCTAAGTTGTATAAAAAAGCTGCTGAGCTTGGTTATGACAGTGCTTATTATAACTTAGCTATGTGCTATATTAAAGGTAAAATCTCTAAGGATCCTGGCAAGGATGCTTTGTATTGGATGGAGAAAGCAGCCCATTCAGGAATTGCCGATGCACAATATTATGTGGGTAAATCATACCTTATGGGGACTGAAGTTGAACAGTCTTATGAAGAAGCAGAGTATTGGTTACGCAAAGCCGCTGACCAAGGGCATGAGGAAGCTATGAAGATTTTAGAAAAATAAATAAAAGAAAGATTATTATGAATAAGCAGAAAAGGGGCCCTATAAAAGACTCTTATATTTCACAACTAAAAGATGTATGTTCTTGGATAAGTGGGTGGTATACCTTACTTGTGATTGTTCTTTCTATTTTTACTGCAGTAGGATTGTACATTTATCATCACTATGGATTCAAGGATATCAGAATGACGGATATAAAACTTGAATTTGGATGGGAAATAATACACATTGCTATTTTATCTAGTTTGATGTGGATATTATTGATTATGCTTTTCAACAGGGTGCTTACCCCATCAGCATACCATAAGAGCTATTCAAGAATAATCCCAACGATAGATAGGATTATGTCAACAGGTCATTTGGCGCAGTTTTATTGGCTACTAACATGTGGTTTTGTTGTATATGTATTCTTATCTTCTTTGATGGGAACCTTATATGCATTTGGAATTCCTCACGATGAAAAAGAGTTAAACTGGAATCCTCTATCATTGACATATCTGCTCCTGACAGATCCAAGTACAATGGCTAACATATTAAGATCAAATACTCATGTTGCAGATATAATAGTAATAGTGTCTATTACCATCTCTGTATTAGGGGCACTCTTATTCACTGGTTTGCTCGTGTCTGTTTTCTCAAACTTTATGCAAAGACGAGTTGAAGATTATCAAAAGGGAAGAATTACCTACAATTTTACTGGGCATATAATTTTCATTGGGTATGATGAGATTCTACCTTCGTTGATAAAGCAATGTGTTGAAAATGAGGTTGACAAAAAAATATTGATTCAAACCAAAGTTCCATCAGAGCAAGTGCGCGAAGAAATTCGTACATTAATAGAAGACGATAGTTTGTTTAATAATATCTATTTCTATAATGGAAGGAGAGATTCAAAAAAAGATCTGAGTCGTTTAGATTTAAATGATGCTGAAAGAATATTTATAATAGGAAACCGTCAAGAGGATTTTCATGATGAACTGAACTTAAATTGTCTAAAATATATTTTAGAATCATTAGGTAAAAAGAAACATAATGAGAATAGAAAGCCTATACATATTCTAATTGAGGATCATACAGAATTTTCAAAAATGTTACTATCTTGGGACACTACAACGATTGCTGATGTAACTCCTTTTAATATTTATAATTTATGGGCAAAAAATGCATTGAAAGAAACTTCTATACAGAACAAAAATAATGACGGCATTAATTATGTCATTTTTGGTATCAATCAAATTGGTTGTACTTTTGGGTTAGAATCTATCAACGTGTCTTTAGGTTGCAAAAAGAAAACGGTGATTTCTTTTGTAGGCGAAGATGCAAAAAACGAAATGTATCTGTTCAAGGTAAGATACCCAGCCTTGTTTGAAACCATAAGGCATAGTTATATTAATTTTACAGATAAACCTCTCGTCTTTGATAATTCATCAAAAATATATAACCATAGGTGTGCATCAAGTCAACAGAATATTGAGATTGAGTTCATAGAATCAACACCATTTAACCCTCAGTTAAGAACGTATTTGTTAGAAAGAGGAAGCATGTATAATATTTTTGCCTGCACAGGAAAAAATTCTACAGACTTAAATATTGCCTTATTCCTTCCTTATGACTTATTGCCTGAATCTCGCATATTCGTTTGGCAGAAACATGGTAAAGAGTTTGTGGACAGAATGAAATCTTATTCGAATTTGCATCCCATTGGCATGAAGGAACCATCATACGATTTCTATAAACAGCTGAAAAAAGGAGACCATGATCCTTTCGTCTGCTTCCAGAACTTTGTCGAAACGGCAAATATACATATGTTCCAAGGAAGTTATCAAGAGGCACTGGAATACCTAAACAGAACGATAGAATTGGAACCAAAGATAAAGACAACAAAGCAGGTGGAAATTGCTAATAATAGATATAATATGGGATATATTTATTACAAGTTAAAATTCCGCAAATCTGCTATAGATTGTTTTGTTAAAGCACTTAAGATCTTCCAAGAATTAGATAAAACTGATGCTGTTTCCTATGAAACTGACATCGTTTTGACCTTGAATAGTCTGGGAACTCTATATTACGAAGAAAAAGATTACGAAGATAGTATAAGGATGTATCAAAGGTCATTGGAGATTTACAATAGACGTGTATCAAAAGATAAAAGTTATTTGCCTGATATAGCTCACATTAAATGCTGTCTTGCTGCTGTATATCTTAATACAAAAGAAAAAGAAGAATGCATTAAGTATCTTAATGAAGCCAAATGTATTTATAGAGACTTATACATGAAGTCCTATGAAGAATATATGCCATATTTTGCTTATTGTCTATATTGCATTTCAAAATATTACTATACTATAGGCATGAGACAAGAATGTGAAGATACTGTAAATGATTCTTTATCCATATGGAGGGAATTATCTTCCGAGCATCCCGATTTATATGAAAAAGAAATTTCATATTGTTTGGAAATGTTATCCAAATTAAAAAGAAACTAAACGAAAAATTTATCAATGGAAATTAGCAAGACAAACGAACAGGCATTTGAGTGACTTATAGAGGACGTTTTGTAGGTTCAACAAATTTATTTCTATCAATATAACAAAATGTTATGCGAATTTTTTTCGGACGCATTTCAGACCATAAATTTTAGCACATGATAAGTATTACGGCAACGAGGATGATAAGGGCAACGGCAAAGTAGAGTCCGCCCTTGAAAAGTTGCCTGACGGCTTCGCGTTCTTTTGCCGTTTGACTGCCTGTGGTTGTTTGATTCGTTTCTTGTTTCATATTGGCTCTATTTCAGTAATCTGTTTTGAATGCCATTGCAGTCCTTGCGCTCTCCGTTGAGGGCATAGAGGTATTTGTCGAAGGTTTCGACTTTGGTGACATATTCGGAGAAATCTTTTATGGCGGCAAGGTTTTGCTTGATGGCTCTCAGGGGAGCGCTGGAGGCTCCCATAAGACTGCTCTCGGTGAAGAGTGCCAGAGGGTAGATGGTTTGGCGCGCAGTGCCATAGTAACGGTTGAAGGCTGCGAGTTTGTGACCTGCCTCGACCATGTAATAATTGGAGATGATGACTCGGTTATGTAGTTTGTCGTGGATGGAGGTGTGGGTGTCAAATCCTATCACTTCCATCTTAATAGGGTAGGGGCGATTGATGCCTTGTCTGACTATCTCGAGTCCGTTGGCGATGTCGATAAACTTGAAGGCTGACTTTTCTTTGTTGAAAAGGATGCAGACATGATAGTCGCCTCCTGCAAACTGCTGGGGAAGGAGCTGGTCGAGAATGACCTTTACATTGTCAAAGCCATCGCCGTCTTTTGCTTCCATGTTTCTGAAGAGGTAACGGTCTGCCAGTATCAATGCGTTGGAGGGGAGGGCCTCTACGCTGTCAAGCACGGAGTCCCAGCCTTTGTCTAACTGGTGGAATTTGTTGGAGACAAAGGCATCGTTGACATCGATGAGTGCTGAGACATCGGGATGCTCACCGCTGAGGCACATTACTCCGTACTGCTCTTGTATGGCTGCTGCTTCGTCTTTGGCTATGTCGAGGATGTAAAGGGATGATGGATTGTTAAGGAATTTCTCTGGGCTGTTCTTGAGTTTTAAGGTCTCGTCGCTGCTCAGCGTGTGTATCTCCTTTTTATATTTACAGAGGATTTTGTATAGGTTAGAGCGTTGCTGTGTGGGTTTTCTTCCCTCAGCTTCTGTAAAGCTGTTGTGTAAAGACTCTGTTATAAAAATCTTAAACATACGTGTGGATAGATAAAGGTTGGTTAGTGGATTACTTTGGTGCAAATTTACAAACTTTTTTTTATTTCACAAAATGTGTAATGGAGTTTTTTTGCATCATTTTTGGCAGTTTGGAAAGAACTTTATACCTTTGCAAAAAACAATGTAAGGGCTTTAGAAAAAAAAGAGGGATATATGATGAAGAAGATATTGACATGCTTATTGGCAACATTCGGACTGACTACTGCATGCTGCCAGCTTAATTACAGGAACACTGACCCTGAGGGTTTTGCTAAACTGATTGCTGAACCTGACGTGATGGTGCTTGACGTGAGAACTGATGCTGAATATGCTGAGGGGCATATTAAGGGGGCTGTTCTCATAGATTATCACCAGGATGATTTCATGGAGAGGGCAAAGGAGACGCTACCCGTCAGCAAGACGATTGCCATATACTGCAGAAGCGGACGTCGCTCTGCCTATGCTGCTGAGAAACTGGCTGACGCGGGCTATAAAGCGGTGAATATGTATGGAGGCATTATAGCATGGAAAGAAGCTGGTATGCCTGTGACGACTGGCAAATAGGGGTAGTTCCTGATTTCACAAAATGTGTAATGGGGAAAATGTACTCATTTATTCATTTATGCAACAAAAGTGGGGGATGGGTGAAAGTTTTCGCAGTTTTTCTTTGGTTGTTAGTATTTTTATTTATAAATTTGCAACTCGGTAACGAATAAATATGCAATAAGCTTCGCAACGGGAACGGGAACGTTAACGGGAACGGGTTCCGAGCCGGGCTCGTTACGAAGACGAAGACGAAAAAAGAGATGCTGAAGGTTTCGAAGAAAGACAGGTTGGCGGCGCTGAGGCTGGTGATACTCTCCAACGAACTGGGTTCGCAGGAGGAGGTGATTCAGGCTATGGCGCGACAGAGCATCGCGATTACGCAGGCTACACTGTCACGAGACATGAAGCAGCTGAAGGTGGCGAAGGCGGCGAACAGCGAGGGCAGGTATGTGTATGCCCTGCCTGAGGAATCGGCTTACCGCCGTGTGCACCGTCCGCAGACGCCTGCGCAGAATATCCTGCCATCGCCTGGATATAAGTCGATTCAGTTTTCGGGCAACATGGGGGTGATAAGGACGCACCCTGGATTTGCGAGCAGTTTGGCTTCGAACATCGACCAGCTGGCTCCGCGTGACGTGATTGGCACGATAGCTGGCGACGACACCATATTTATAGTATTGCGCGACGGAGCGAAGCACGTGGATGTGGTGGACCAGCTGAGCGCGATAATTCCAGAGATGGGGATTTAAAGAACGGGAACGTTAACGGGAACTGGAACGCAAGAACGAAAACATTAAAAATTTTATTATAATTGACTAAGGACGTTAGAATACTGGTGGCAGACGAATCGCACGAGAAGTACGTGGATTTGATTCTGGAGACTATACGCATTGCGGCGAAGAAGCGCGGCACGGGTATAGCGGAGCGTACGCATGAGTACGTGGCAACGAAGATGAAGGAGGGCAAGGCGGTGATAGCGCTGGACTCTGAGGATAACTTTGCTGGTTTTAGTTACATCGAGACATGGGGCAACAAGCACTATGTTACGACGTCGGGACTGATAGTGCACCCTGACTATCAGGGGCTGGGCATAGCGAAGCGTATAAAGGATTATACGTTTACGCTGGCGCGCATCAGATGGCCGAAGGCTAAGATATTCTCGCTGACGTCGGGTGATGCAGTGATGAAGATGAATACGGCGCTGGGCTATGTGCCTGTGAGCTTCAACCAACTGACGGATGATGACGCCTTCTGGCGTGGCTGCGAGGGTTGTGTGAACCACGACATTCTGGTGGCTAAGAACCGTAAGTTCTGCATCTGCACGGGTATGCTCTATGACCCTGAGAAGCATAAGGGTGAGCCAACACCTGCAAACGTGTTTCAGGATGTGATGAAGACACTGGCGAAGAGGGGGTTGGTGTGATTGATAATTGATAATTGACAATTGATAATTAAAGATATGGCTAAGAAAAAAGTAGTTGTAGCATTTAGTGGAGGTCTGGATACCTCTTACACAGTGATGAAGTTGGCTCAGGACGGTTACGAGGTGTATGCCGCTTGTGCCAACACGGGTGGTTTCTCTGCTGAGCAGCTGAAGACCAACGAGGAGAACGCCTATAAGTTGGGCGCAGTGAAGTATGTTACGCTTGACGTGACACAGGAGTATTACGAGAAGTCGTTGAAGTACATGGTGTATGGCAACGTGCTGCGTAATAACTGCTATCCTATCTCAGTATCGTCTGAGCGTATTTTCCAGGCTATCGCCATAGCACGCTATGCCAACGAGATAGGTGCTGATGCTATAGCTCACGGTTCTACGGGTGCTGGCAACGACCAGATAAGGTTTGACATGACATTCCTGGTGATGGCTCCTGGTGTGGAGATTATCACCCTGACGCGTGACGGCAACCTGTCTCGTCAGGAGGAGATAGACTACCTGAATGAGCATGGCTTCTATGCTGACTTCACTAAGCTGAAGTACAGCTACAACGTAGGTATATGGGGCACGTCAATCTGTGGCGGCGAGATTCTCGACTCTAAGCAGGGACTGCCTGAGAGCGCTTACCTGAAGCATCCTACCAAGGAGGGTCCTGAGACTCTGAAGTTAGGCTTTGAGAAGGGTGAACTGTGCTCTGTCAATGGCAAGAAGTACGACGACAAGATCAAGGCTATTCAGGCTGTGGAGGAGATAGGTGCTGCTTACGGCATAGGCAGGGACTGCCACGTGGGCGATACCATCATAGGCATCAAGGGCAGGGTAGGCTTTGAGGCTGCTGCTCCTATGCTGATTATCGGTGCTCACAGGTTCCTGGAGAAGTACACCCTGTCGAAGTGGCAGCAGTACTGGAAGGACCAGGTGGCTAACTGGTATGGTATGTTCCTGCACGAGAGCCAGTATCTGGAGCCAGTGATGGCTGACATCGAGGCTATGCTGACCAGCAGCCAGCGCAATGTGACTGGCGAGGTGGAGCTGGAACTGCGTCCGCTCTGCTTCCAGACCGTAGGTGTTGACTCTCCTAACGACCTGGTGAAGAACAAGCTCGGCGAGTATGGTGAGACTGCCAAGGCATGGTCATCAGAGGATGCCAAGGGCTTCATCAAGGTTTCTTCTACAGCGCTGAGAGCGTATTACTTAGCACATCCAAATGAAAGAAAATAAAATGGTTAAGGTCGGCATACTTGGCGCTGCAGGCTACACGGGTGGTGAGCTCATACGTCTGTTGGTGAATCACCCTGAGGTGGAGATAGTGTTTGCTAATTCGGAATCGAATGCGGGCAACAAGGTGTATGACGTGCATGAGGGACTGATAGGCGACACTGAGCTGGAGTTTACCAGCGAGATGCCTTTCGACAAGGTTGATGTGGTGTTCTTCTGCTTCGGCCACGGCAAGAGCGAGGCATTCCTCAAGGAGCACTCCATACCTCAGGGCGTGAAGATAATAGACCTGGCGCAGGACTTCAGAATAACGGGAACGGGAACGTTAACGGGAACACCAACTCCAGCAGCACATGATTTTGTGTATGGTCTGCCTGAGACCCACCGCAAGGAGATAGCCAAGTGCCAGCACCTTGCCAACCCAGGTTGTTTTGCTACCTGCATACAGCTCGGTCTGTTGCCTATGGCTAAGGCAGGACTGCTGACCCACGACATCAGCGTCAACGCCATCACGGGCAGTACGGGAGCAGGACAGAAGCCTGGTGCTACCACCCACTTCTCATGGCGTAACAACAACTTCTCAGTATATAAACTGTTCACCCACCAGCACCTGCACGAGATAACGCAGACACTCAACGAACTGCGACCTTCTGGTGCTCCCCGTGTGGTGGACACCCTGAACGAGGGTTACGACAAGGACGGCATCAGCGTCGATTTCATACCCTATCGCGGCGACTTCGCCCGTGGCATCTTCTGCACCGAGGTGATAACGCTCGACAAGGCTATGTCTGCTGACGAGGTGGTAGCTCTCTATAAGGACTACTACAAAGACGCTGCCTTCACCCACTACAGCGACAAGGCGCCAGACATGAAGCAGGTGGTGAACACCAACAAGGCGCTGGTGCATGTGGATGTCTTCGGCCGAAAGGTGGTTGTCACCTCTATGATAGACAACCTGCTGAAGGGTGCCGTAGGTCAGGCAGTGCAGAACATGAATATTATGTTTGGCCTTGATGAAAAGGCTGGACTGAACTTAAAAGCAAGTGGATTCTAATGAAACTATTTGACGTATATCCCCTGTTCGACGTAAACATCGTGAAGGGACAAGGCTGTAAGGTATGGGACGAGAAAGGTCAGGAGTATCTGGACCTCTATGGCGGTCATGCCGTAATCAGCATAGGCCACTGCCATCCTCACTATGTGGAGAAGATGACAGCGCAGTTGAACAAGTTGGGCTTCTATTCCAACTCAGTACAGAACAAGTTGCAGGTGGAACTCGCTGAGCGCCTGGGCAAGGCATGTGGATATGAGGACTATCAGTTCTTCCTCATCAATTCGGGTGCTGAGGCTAACGAGAACGCCCTCAAGCTCGCCTCATTCTATAACGGCAGAAAGCGTGTGCTCGCTGCTGGCAAGGCTTTCCACGGCAGAACATCCCTCGCTGTTGAGGTGACCAACAACCCTAAGATTGTGGCACCCATCAACGACAACGGCCACGTAACCTTCCTGCCTATGAACGACCTCCCAGCATGGGAGAAGGAACTCCAGAAGGGCGACGTATGTGCCGTAATCCTCGAGTGCATACAGGGCGTGGGTGGCATACAGATGGCTACCAAGGAGTTCTATCAGGGTTTGCAGAAGGCTTGTAAGCAGAACGGCACAGTGCTCATCTGCGACGAGATACAGTGTGGCTACGGCCGTTCAGGCAAGTTCTTTGCCCACCAGTGGCTCATGGACTCACCTTCACAGGCGCCAGACCTCATCAGCGTGGCTAAAGGCATCGGCAACGGCTTCCCAATGGCTGGACTGCTCATCTCGCCTGAGTTTAAACCTGTATATGGTCAGCTCGGCACCACCTTTGGTGGCAACCACTTGGCTTGTACAGCAGCCCTCGCCGTGCTCGACGTGATGGAGCAGGAAGACCTCGTAGAGAACGCCCGCAAGGTGGGCGAATACCTCATGGAGCAGCTCCGTGCCCTTCAGGCATCGCCAGCAGGCAAGCATATCACCGACGTGAGGGGTAGGGGACTGATGATAGGCGTAGAGTTCGACATTCCTCATGCCGACGTCCGCAAGCCTTTGGTCTATGACCAGCACTGCTTCACTGGTTGTGCAGGCACCAACCTCCTGCGTCTGCTCCCACCTCTCTGCCTCACCAAGCAGAATGTGGACGACTTCATGGGTAGGCTCAAGGCGATACTGGACCCCTCCTCCGTCAGCTAAGGCTGACACCTCCCCCCGAGAGGGGAAGGGAGGATTACAAAGAATTAAAACAAAAAGAAAATATGGATAAACAAGACATACATTCATCCTCCCTCTCGGGGAGGAATGTCAGCACAGCTGACAAGGTAGGGGTCAACATCACCGTCATTGGCGCTGGCAATATGGGTGGCGCACTGATACACGGATGGGCAAAGGTTCCCGTTAACGTTAACGTTCCCGTTAACCTTTGCATCGCAGATAAGAACGAGGCACTGCTGGCTTCGTTCAAGGAGAAATATGCCTCTATCACCACCACTACCGACAACGTGGCAGCCGTAAAGGGAGCCGACATCGTGGTGGTCGTGGTCAAGCCCTGGCTCATGCCTGTGGTGTTGCAGGAGATAAAGCCTGCCCTCGACCTCGAGAAGCAGATAATCGTTTCTGACGCTGCCAACTTCACCACCGACAAACTCGCTGAGCAGTTGGGCGAGGCAGGACAGTACTGCTACGTCATCCCTAACATCGCAGCCGAGTATGGCGCGTCAATGAGTTTCATAGCCAAAGGCAAAGACACCAGCGACGCCTCTCTTGCTAAGGTCAAGGCACTCTACGACCTCTGTGGCGACACGCTCGTTGTCGCCGAGAACCTCGTCGCTCCTGGTATGATGATGGCATCATGTGGCATAGCCTATGTCATGCGTTATATCCGTGCCCAGATGCAGGCAGGCTGCGAGATGGGTTTCTATCCTGAGCAGGCTAAGCAGATAGCCCTCCAGACCATGCAGGGCGCCGTCTCTCTGCTCAAGGAGACTGGCTGGCACCCCGAGACAGCCATCGACAAAGTCACCACCCCTGGCGGCGTAACCATCAAGGGTCTCAACGAGCTCGACCACTCTGGCTTCACCTCAGCAGTAATCAAGAGCCTGAAGGCAGGGCTGAAATAATTCATAGTTCAAGGGGTTATCGTTATCGTTCCCGTTAACGTTTATATTTATGCACAGAATAGTAGTCAAGGTAGGTAGCAACGTGCTCACCACCGATAAGGGAAAACTCGACATAACACGTCTCTCGGCACTCGTTGACCAGATAGTGCTGCTCAGAGAGAAAGGCTACGAGGTAATACTCGTCAGCTCAGGAGCCGTGGCATGCGGTCGTCAGGAACTCAGGGTTGAGCAAGACCTCGACTCCGTAGCTCAGCGTCAGCTGTTCTCCGCTATGGGTCAGGTGAAGCTCGTCAACCTCTATTACGACCTCTTCCGCGAATACGGACTCCACATCGGTCAGGTGCTCACCATGAAGGCAAACTTCGAGGCTGGCGACCAGTATCGCAACCAGCAGTCGTGCATACAGCTCATGCTCGACAATGGCGTCATCCCCGTAGTCAACGAGAACGACACCGTCAGTCTCACAGGCCTTATGTTCACCGACAACGACGAGCTCTCTGGTCTCATAGCCCAGATGATGCACGCCGAGACCCTCATCCTGCTCAGCAACATCGACGGCATATACACTGGCGACCCTCACGATCCTGCCAGCAAGCTCATCCGCGAGGTGCAGCCTGAGGACAATCTCGACCAGTACATACAGACCAAGAAGAGCTCCGCAGGGCGCGGCGGCATGGAGTCCAAATACCACACCGCCCGCGAGGTGGCTGCCAGCGGCATCCGCGTGATGATAGCCAACGGCAAAGCCAGCAACATCCTGCCCCGCCTGCTCCTCAACACGGAAGCCACTCCGCATACGGAGTTCCTTCCTAGTGCCCCGACTAAGTAGTTAAAGAAGTTAGAGAAGTTAAAGAAGTTATAGACATTACCATAAACTATCCGATTGTCAAAGCATATGTCCTTTAACTCCTAAGCTCGAAGAGCGTTAACTCCCTTTAACTCCTTCTAACTCCTTCAATTATCAATTATCAATTATCAATTGTCAATTGCCAATATGCTCGATCAATTCATCACCGCCAAGAAAGCCTCTCGTGGGCTTGCCCTCGTCAGCAATGATAAGCGTGACGAGATACTCCTTGCCGTTGCCGATGCCATCAAGGCCAACGAGGCAGCGCTGTTAGAAGCCAATCAGGACGACCTCAGTCGTATGGAGCAGAGCAATCCGCTCTACGACCGTCTGCAGCTCACCCCCAAGCGTCTCGCCGACATCGCCAGCGACATGCGCCATGTTTCGCAGTTGCCATCGCCGTTAGGCAGGGTGCTCAAAGAGAAGACCCTCGACAACGGACTCCGTCTGCGTCGCGTCTCAGTGCCCTTCGGTGTCATCGGCATGGTGTTCGAGGCACGTCCTAACGTTGCCTTCGACGTCTTCTCCCTCTGTTTCAAGAGTGGCAACGCCTGCGTGCTCAAGGGCGGCAAAGATGCCGACAGTTCCAACCAGGCAATCATAGCCCTCATCCATCAGGTGCTCCAGCAGCATGGCATCGACACTGGTGTGGTGCAGCTCCTGCCAGCCACCCATGAGGCAACCGCCGCCATGCTCAATGCTGTGGGCTATATCGACGTGTGCATACCGCGAGGCGGACGCAAACTCATCGACTTCGTGCGCGACAATGCCAAGGTGCCAGTCATCGAGACGGGCGCAGGCGTCGTGCATACCTATTTCGATAAAGACGGCGACCTCGACAAGGGCAAGCGCATCATCCATAATGCCAAGACCCGTCGCGTCAGCGTGTGCAACGCCCTCGACTGCCTCATCATCCATAAAGACCGCATCGCCGACCTGCCCGAGCTCCTTGCTCCCCTCGCTGCCTCCAACGTGCGCCTCTATGCCGACCAGGCAGCCCAGAGCATCCTCACAGGCAGCAGCTATCCGCAGGAGCTCATCGAACAGGCACGCGAAAACCACTACGGCACCGAGTTCATGGACTATAAGCTCGCCATCCGCACCGTAGCGTCCATCGACGAGGCAATCGAGCACATCACTGAGAACGGCTCAGGCCACTCCGAGTGCATCGTCACCGAGAACCCCGCCGCTGCCCAGCAGTTCCAGGCACAGATAGACGCCGCCTGCGTCTATGTCAACGCCCCCACCAGCTTCACCGACGGAGCCCAGTTCGGCCTCGGTGCCGAGATAGGCATCTCCACCCAGAAGCTCGGTCCCCGCGGTCCTATGGCACTCGAAGAAATCACCACCTACAAGTGGCTCATCGAGGGCAACGGACAGGTGAGGGAGTAGTTCTCAGTTCATAGTTCATAGTTCACAGTTCATAGTTAGTTCAAGCGCTTCGCTAGTTCAAGGAGCTTCGCTCTAGTTCAAACGCTTCGCTAGTTCAAGGATTAGTTCTGTTTGCTGCTGTATCACAGCAGCCATTCACAGTTCTCAATTAAGCCACCGTTCGCCTCGCGTTAGCGAGGTGGTTCACAGTTAATAGTTATGTCTGAACTTTATTCTAAATTCTTAGAGTGCGGTATCATCACCACCGACAGCCGTGACTGTCCAGCGGGAAGCATCTTCTTTGCCCTCAAGGGCGAGTCATTCAATGGCAACCAGTATGCCGCCGCAGCCTTAGACAAAGGGTGCGCCTATGCCGTCATCGACGAGGCACAGTATGCCCTCGACGAGCGCTACATCGTAGTGCCCGACGTGCTCACCACCCTGCAGCAGCTTGCCAACGAGCACCGCCGCGCCCTAGGCACCCCCATCATCGGCATCACAGGCACCAACGGCAAGACAACCACCAAGGAACTCATAGCCACCGTGCTCAGCCAGAAGTATAACGTGCTCTACACCCAGGGCAACTTCAACAACCACATCGGAGTGCCCAAGACGCTCCTGCGCCTCACCCCCGAGCACGACATCGCCGTCATCGAGATGGGAGCCAACCACCCAGGCGAGATCAAGACCCTCGTCAATATAGTAGAGCCCAACTACGGCATCATCACCAATGTGGGCAAGGCACACATCGAGGGCTTCGGCTCCTTCGAGGGCGTAATCAAGACCAAAGGCGAGTTATATGACTTCCTTCGCCAGAAGGCAGACAGCAAGGTCTTTATCGATACCGACAATGAGCACCTCATGGGCATCTCCCAGGGACTCACCCTCGTGCCCTACGTCAAGGGCGAAGTCATAGCCTGCGACCCCTTCCTCAGGTTCAGCTGGAGTCCAGCTGAAGTTCAAGACGCGCTTCGCGCTAGTTCAAAAGTTCAAGACGCTTCGCTGGTTCAAGAGGGTGGTTGTCGTAGCACCGCAGGTGCGTATCGTAGTGGCGAAGCCACGTATCGTAGCGAAGCGTATCGTAGCGAAGCGTATCGTAGCGAGCCAAGCTCGCGTATCGTTAACGTTAACGTTCCCGTTCCCGTTTACGAAGTAACCACCCACCTCATCGGCGCGTACAATATGAAGAACATGCTCGCTGCCGCCACCATCGGCTTAGCCTTCGGCATCACCCCTGAGCAGATCAACGAGGCATTGGCAGGCTATGTGCCCACCAACAACCGTTCGCAGCTCACCGTCACCCAGCACAACCGTCTCATCGTCGATACCTACAACGCCAACCCCACCAGTATGATGGCAGCCCTGCAGAACTTCGTTCTCATGGCAGTAGAGCCCAAGATGGCTATCCTCGGCGATATGGGCGAGCTCGGCAGCATCAGCCGCGATGAGCACCAGAAGATAGTCGATTATCTCCTTCAGCACCACCTCGACAATGTGTGGCTCGTCGGCAAGGAGTTTGGCAATATAGACTCCCCCTTCCGCAAGTTCGCCGATGTGGCATCCGTCAAAGAGGCACTCGCCGCCCACCGTCCTGAGGGTCAGTATATCCTCATCAAGGGCAGCAACTCCAACCGCCTCTTCGAGCTCCCCGAGCTGCTGTAGGCTCCAGACGCATAAGCAGATACAAACAGAGCGGTTACCTCATGGTAACCGCTCTGTGTATGAAAAAATGTGCTCAATAAGCACTATCCACGCATGATAGACTTACTGAGCACTGCTTGTTATCCTGAATCACCTTTTTTTATTTCAGCAACTCATCTTTATATTCGGGCATTGCCCCGTTTTGTGTACATACGTAAGCTGATACCTGCACGGCAGTGTGGTGTGCCTCTGGCACTGACTTGCCATTGAGGATGCTACCCACGAAGGAGCCTGTGAAGGAATCGCCTGCACCTACGGTGTCAGCAACCTTCACGTCAGGTGTTTCCTGAAACGACATCTGTCCTGGGGTGAAGACATAGGAACCGTTGGTGCCGCAGGTGAGCACGAGCATGTCGAGGTCGTACTTGCCGAGTATGAGCCAGCACTTGTTCTCCATATCGAGTCCTGGATAATCGAACATCCGTCCGATGAGCACCAGTTCCTCGTCGTTAATCTTGAGCACGTTGCAGTGCTTCAGCGATTGGCATATCACCTCCTTGGTGTAGAACTGCTGACGCAGGTTGATATCAAATATCTTCATGCAGTCGGCTGGTGTAGCCTCAAGGAATTTCTTGATGGTTTCGCGGCTCACCACATTGCGCTGCGCCAGCGAACCGAAGCATACGGCACGGCAGTTACAGGCAATCTTGGCAATGTCATTGTCAAAGGGGATGTTATCCCAAGCCACGTTTTCCTTGATGTCATAGGTAGGCACACCCTGCTCGTCGAGATGCACCTGCACGGTGCCAGTGGGGTAGGGTACGCGAGGCAGCATATAGTTGAGTTGATGCTCATTGAGAGCCTCGATGGTTTCATCTGCAAGTTTGTCACTGCCCAGTGCGCTGACGGCTATGGTATTGTCCATGCCGAGGAACTGTCCTGCATGATAGGCGAAATTGGCTGGTGCGCCACCTAACTTTTTACCTTCGGGAAGTACATCCCAGAGGACTTCTCCGAGTCCTACTACATATCTTTTGTCCATCGTTTTATTAATTAGGAATTAGAAATTAGAATATTATTTCTTAACTTGTGGAATATAGGAGAAGAGATAGACTACTCCGACTGCCATTACGAGCACGGCGCCTGCCTGACCGATGGAGTCACTTGCCAGTCCCATGAAGAGTGGGAAGATGGTGCCGCCGAAGAGTCCCATAATCATCAGTCCCGATACCTCGTTCTGCTTCTCAGGCATAGACTCCAGGGCTGTAGCGAAGCACATGGAGAAGACGTTGGAGTTGCCGTAGCCCATGAGGGCGATAGCAACATAGAGTTCCCACTGCTCGTCGCCTGCCAACATGCCGAAGGCTGAGAGCGCCATCATGAGTACCGAGATAAAGAAGAAGGTACGCATCTTGAGTATGCGCAGGAAGAATGAGCCTGTAAGACAGCCTATGGTACGGAAGATGAAATAGAGCGATGTGGCAAAGGCAGCCTCGTTGAGGGTCATGCCCAGGCGCTCCATGAGAATCTTAGGTGCCGTGGTGTTAGTACCCACATCGATGCCCACATGGCACATGATGCCGAGGAACGACAGCAAGACGATAGGCGTGCCCAGCAGCTTGATGCATTCTGCAAAGCTTGACACCTTGCCCTCGCCTATAGCAGGTTCGTCGATAGGGGTAAGGAAGAGCAGCAGCGTAGAGAGTACGCCCACTACAAAGAAGATGGCGAAGAGTACGCGCCATGACAGTCCGAACTCAGGTATCGCCATCGTAGCACCCCACATGGCAAGATAAGGTGCGGAGAACGATGAGAGAGCCTTGATAAACTGTCCGAAGGTGAGTGTAGCTGCAAGGTTGCCACCACCCATAACCGTTGACACGAGCGGATTGAGCGATGTCTGCATCAGCGCATTGCCTATGCCGAGCAGCGAGAATGCTACGAGCATAATGCCGAATGACTCGCCAAACAGTTCGCCAGACAACGGCAGTATGAGTGACACTACCGTCACCACGAGCGACAGCAGCACGGTTTTCTTCCTGCCAATCTTGTTCATCAGCATACCTGTAGGCACACTGAAGATAAGGAACCAGAAGAACACTAACGATGGCAGCACGTTGGCAACCGAGTCGCTCAGTGCCAGGTCAGCCTTTACATAGTTGGACGCTATGCCAACCAAATCCACGAAGCCCATGCAGAAGAAGCAGAGCATCACAGGAATGAGGTAAATAGATTTGTTTTGATTAGACATAATTGTAGGTTTTTAGGTGACAAGGTACAAGGTGACTTAATGTTTTATTTCATATATCGTGGCCTTGCCTCCGCTCACCTTTATGTTATTATAAGGCTCGGAAGGGAACACGAGGTTGGTCATAGACATCTTGCCCTCTGAGTCGAAAGCTTCGATGCTACAACGGTCAATGAACAGGCGCAGCTGCTTGACGGTGCCGTAGGTAGGTGCCTCGGTGACGCATGGGAAAGCTTCGCTGAATCCTGTGTCGCCACTCTTGGTGCGATCCATAGAGAAGGTGCGCTTGGCTGCATCATAGTTCATGGTGACCTTCTCACCCTTGGAGTTGGAGAGGGTGACGGTTGCCTTATCCTTGAGGTCGATGACTATCTCGCATGCCTCAGAGGGTTTCTTGAGCGTGGCACCACGCATATTGAGCATTTCCTTAGAGGGCACTGTGCTGACGTAGGTCTCTTCGCCATAGCGGAACAAGCCAAGGTCACGCGGTATGCTGTTGGCAGAGCGGAACTGCTTGGTGGGCACCTGATTGGCATACTGCCAGTTGGACATCCACGCCATTACCACACGTCTGTTCTCAGGTGCGTTGTAGAATGACACCGTAGCATAATGGTCCTTGCCGTAGTCGAGCCATTTGGTTACCTTAGGCATTGACTCGCAGGTGAATTTGTGACCGTCAAACTGTCCCACGAAATACTGGGTGGCAGAACCTCCGAACGGTCCGCCAGGGTTGATGTTGCAAAGCAAGACCCATTTTTGGTTGGAGGAACCATCAGCATCCAAAGGGAAGAGGTCTGGGCATTCCCACACGCCGCCGTGGTTGCCATACTCCTTGCCAAATGAACTTTCGAAAGTCCACTCCTTCAAGTCCTTAGACGAATAGATGCGCATCTCCTGACCAGCGGCAAGGATGAGATTCCACATGCCTGCCTCATTATTCCAGAACGGGCGTGGGTCGCGGAAGTCAGCCACATCGCTGGTGGTGAGCACGGGGTTACCCTCAAACTTCTGGAAGGTCACTCCGCCATCTTTGGAAACAGCCATGGATTGGGTTTGATGGCGACCAGCCGAGGTGTAGAAAGCTACCACCTCACTGCCGTTGGTTACACACGAACCGCTGAAGATGCTACCCAGCCAGTCGGGCTCCAGTGCCATAGGCTGAGTCTCCCAGTGTATGAGGTCGTGAGAGGTGGAGTGTCCCCAGTGCATATTCTCCCACTGGCTGCCGTAAGGGTTCCACTGATAGTATAGATTCCATACACCGTCCTTATAGAACATACCGTTGGGGTCGTTCATCCATCCATACAGAGGGGTATGGTGGTAGGCAGGACGGAAGCGCTCGCGGTTGGTGGTATCGAAGGAGTCAGAGAACTTAGCCTCTTTCCAGCACACGAACTCGCCCACAGCGCCCTTCTGTCGGCGGTCGCCATGAAACTCGATGTCCATGAGGCTGGCACCCTTCAACTCGTAAGGCACCCAGTAGTCAACACGGTCCACTGCCAGTTTTACGTTTATACGCTGCACCATATCGTTGCGGTTATTGAGCACAGCTATGGATGCGATGTCTTCTGCCTCTTGTACAGGCAACAGCACATAGCGGGCATCCTTGCTCATCCTCAGCATGACATGGCTGTCGCCCAGAATGACTGGCGCTATCTGTGCTTCTGCGAGGCAACAAGTGAGGGTTGCCACTAAAGTTACGATAAGTTTTTTCATATTTATTATGGTTTTGGTTATAAACGTCTGGCAGTGGAGCCGTGAATACTAATAGTAAGAGATAAAATCTTAGGAGGGGATTACTCAGCAATCACCTTCTTGCCGTCAACGATGATGACTGAGCCCTTGACAGGCTGAGCAACGATACGACCCTGGAGGTCAACCTTCTGACCAGCGGCAATGTTCTGCTTAGCAGCAATGTTCTGAACCGCTGTGCCACCAGAAACGAGCTCTACCTGTGTGAAGTTGAATGCTGCACCACCTTCCTTGTTGCACTGAATCATGAGGCGGTCCACGTCAGCGAGTGCAGTTCCCATATCGATGCCATCGAGGCTGAGCTCTGCATACTCGTTAGTCATGGTCATAGTGGTATTGTCGCCCAGTTTGCCACCTTCGCCCCACTTGGTCAGAATATTGATGACATAGTCGGTACGGTTAGCCTCAGAATAGAAACGGATAGCCTTGATCTTGCTCCAGTCAACGCCTACGAAGCAGTTCTTGGTAATTTCAAGTGTGCACCATTCATCCATCCAGAAGAAGCCGCTCCATACTGTAAGGTCATCAATGCTCTGCTTGCCATCACCATACCATATCTTGGTAGCAGTGAAGCCCTCACCGCAGACTTCCAGACCATACTCCTGAAGATATTCAATCATTGCAGGGGTAGCGAACACTTCCACATTGCTCTGGTCATTAAAGATAGAGTGAGCGAAGCGTGTGCCAGGGAGCATAGTACTATTACTGTGCAGCTCGATAACTTTGCCTGTTGCGTCCTTGAAATCAACGACGAGTTTGTCACCTACCTTCATATCTGCAAACTGGGCAGCTTCGATTTTCAGGGTGTTCTCCCATGAGATGGGCTGCTCGCCAGTCCAAACGTCAGTTGCTGATGCGATAACTGTGCTTGCCATAAGGCACATGAGTAAAAATAATTTTTTCATAATAAGGTTTTTTAGATTAGTGATAATGTTATAATTTTTTTTAAAGAACACCACCCGAGCCCCGAAGACCTCGGGTGATGTTATGGTAAATAATGTTTTTAGTATTGTGATACGCGGACATCGCTGACGGTTATGTTGCCGCCATAGTTGTTGATGCTCCAGCAGTTGTTCTGTATGCCGTAGATGCGCTGTGTGTAGCAAGCCTTGTTGTTGACATACATCACGATGACAGAGTTGTCAGTGTAGATGTCGATGTTATACACATTGTCAGAAGGACGGTCAAAGTTGTATCCGTCGATGCCCTCAATGAATCCCTTGCCCTCAGATCCTTCCTGTTCGAAGTTAATCTTACGAGAGTTTTCGCCCTCAGGGTTCACAACCATAGTGTAGTATTTCTTGGAATCAGAGCCGCGGAACAGTGAGATGCCGAACTTGTCCCAGTTGTTGTCGGTAGTAACCTTCATGCTGATGTGGTTATGATAGCCCAGACGGTTGTAGAGCACATAGGCATTGTCGCCAGAGAGCTTGCCGTTGTCGTAGCCGCTGCTTGCCATGACCTTCAGGGTCTGCTCTTTATTATACTTTGCATTGAGAGCAGGCACAGCAACGAGCTGCAGTGTACCGTCCTCGTTCTGTATCACCTTGTGGCATACCAAGGCGCCACCCCATTTAGGTTCTTTGCCTGAGCCTCCACCAACTTGGATGTTACGGTCGTCTATGTCAGAGCCGTCACGCCATGGGCACCATCCCCAGATGTAGCGGTTAGTGCCGTCAGAGGCTGTCTTGCCAGCATAGAGGCCGCGGCTGTCGAGCACGCCCTCACGGTTGTCAGGCCAGTGAGCACCAGGATCGTTGAAGCAATCTTTCAATGCCTCCCATGAGTTAGCTTTCATATACTTCACTTTGCGGCTCCAGTTCTGACTGTCGCTGTCGCTATACACCAGATACCACCAGTTGCCCATCTTGAAGATGTCAGGACACTCGCAGAAACGATCCCAAACCATATTGAAATGTCCTACGTTTTCCCAGTTCTTCAGGTCTTCAGACTTAAACTCGGCAAACCAACCGTTATTGCCTCCAGCCTCAGGCTTAGTGGCAATAATCATGCGGTAGAGTCCGTCGTCAGCTTTGAATATCTGCGGGTCGCGGAAGTCAGTGCCGTTATATCCGTAGTCAGGACCGTGAAGCTGCCACAGGTTGTCGCGAGTCCATGTCTTGAAGTCAGGCGAAGTGGCACGCATCACCACCTGACGGTCTTTGCAGTGGCTGTTCTCGCCAGTGTAGTAGATGTAGTACAGTCCGTCAGCCTCGTTGTAGTAGCAACAGCCAGTACCCAGTGCAGCATCCTGCTGGTAGTTGTTGGTGCCAGCAGAGAGAATCTCGCCCAGCGGTCTGTAGCTTGCTCCGTCCTTAGTGGCAACTCCCCAATAGGGGTGGAAGCAGAAAGGCTTGTTTTCAACAAAGTCCTGCAGGTAGAGCACCTTAAACTCGCTGTTCTTAGCATCGTAGAATGGCATAGGGTCGCCCACACCTCCCACTTTAGAGGTAGGATTGATGATAGAAGGAACGTAGAATGTAGAGAAGCCTTTCTCGTCAGTAGGCACATAACGCTCCGTAGTGGCAGCCCAGTCTTTAGGGGTGTCACCCTCTGCTTCGTAAGCATCGTAGCAGGAGGTGAGGACAGCGCTGAGAGCACTGCACACCACACATCCGATTATTGATGACATATATTTCATGATTCTTGATGTTTTAAGTTTAAACTTTTATTCGCCAGAGAGATACTTGTAAGCATTCAGCAGGAGCTTGCCAAGGTTCTCGTGATATTTAGACACGTATGGGGTAGGAGAGTTCCAGTCGAGCACTCCTGAGCCAAGACAGATGATGCCGCCCTTGCCAAACTCGCCATTGTAATTCTTAAACTCCCAGGATGATATCTCAAAGTCGTTGCCAGCGAGTCTGCGAGCCTTGCCTCCTGTCACCTCGTCAAACTTCTGGAAGAGGTTGTCACCACTTACGCCGTCCCAGTGATACTGAGAAGCTGAGTTACAGATGGTGTAGTCAGGGTCGAGGGTGAAGGTTTCAGAAGGATAGCTTGGATTCACGGTGAAATCATTCCACAGAGGGTGAGTCTTGTCAAATACTGGCAGAGACCATGGCTTTTCTCCCATCTTGTCAGAGCCTTCGCCTGATCCGCCCCAGCAGTTGTTAGGACAGCCGTCCTCAGGCATTGCGCCAAGGGCAGCAGCAAGGTCAACACCCATACGCTCAAGTACGAAGCCGCCACCGTTCTTCCAATATTCCTTCAGTATAGGCAGGGCAGCCATAGCAGCTGTCTCGCTGCTCTTGAAGTCATTGAAATTGCCATAGGCAGGGGTATGACGATGGAAGAATATCAGCTTACACTCCTTGATCAGTTCGGCATTGTCGGCAAGTTCGCTAAATGAAACGTATGCTGCACCAGCAATGTTAGCCGTAAGCCACTTGGCAGCAGCCTTCTCCTCCACGTTGAGCTCCTCCACTGTCTCGGCATTGCCCACGAAGATAGCCACTGGATATTCTATCTGTTCCACGTTGACAGTATATTTTTCCTCAGCAGTATTATCTCTTATGGTGAGCACAAATGGCTTGGTGAAGTCGCCCCTCGAACCACTTGCAGGCAGACATACGGCATCCTCGCTGCACTGAGCCTCAAACTGTGCATTGCTGAGGTCTATACCGCTGCCGCTGGTTACTGACACAGTAACAGTCTTGTTCTCCTCACTTATGGCACCCTTCACGCCCTCGAGAATGAAGAGCTTGAGCTGTGCCTCGTCATTGCGTACAGCCAACTGCCAGTCTGTTATCACGTCACCGTTAGCGATGTGCAGGCTCTGGTCAGCTTGCAGATTGATGTGGTCGCCCACCTTCATGTTAGCCTTAGCACCATCAGAGATTCTCATGCTCGTAATGACCATGTCGCTCTTTTTGTCGAAATCCACAGGCACCTTCACCTTGACAAGGCGCTTCGAAGTGTTTATGGTAGCCTTATACTCGTCGTTGAGAGTAAGCTCCTCAACAGCACAGTCGCCGCTTACGTTTACGCTGCCTGATATGTCGTCAGAACAAGCCGTGAAACCGCAGACTGCTGCAATAAGGCAGATGACAAATAATATCTTTGTTTTCATAATGCTTATCGTTATTTAGTGAATTTATGAATACGGTTTACCAGCCGCCGATGTTCTGCTTATAGTGACCGTTAGAAGCTGCAATCTGCTCGTCAGGTATAGGCAGATACTCATTCTTGTTCTTTGTGAAATAAGCGCCTGTGAGGAAGTTCAGCCTCTTGCTCTCCTCGTTATAGAACTTGTTGATAACCTGTTCGGCATCACCCCAGCGCACGAGGTCGAAGAAGCGTTCGCTCTCCATAGCCAGTTCCAGACGGCGTTCCATCTTGATAATCTTCATTGCCTCGTCTTTGCTATAGCTGCCCTCATACATGCCCACTGCGTAGTGAACGTTATATTTTGCGGCATACTTGGCAACGATGCTGCTGGTCTTCATGTCGAGAGCACGCTGGCGCACCTTGTTAACCAGTGCTATAGCGTCGCCAGTGTTACCGAGTTGTGCCAGAGCCTCTGCACGCATGAGCAACACGTCAGCATAGCGAAACACTATGCGGTTCATTGAGCTTGCTATCTGGTTGTCGGCATTGAAGAGATATTTGTCGAGCAGTGCTGGGTCAACGTTCTGCTTCAGCGAAACGAAGTAGCCGTAGGTGCCGTTGGCACGTCCCCAGTTCTTGCTTTCGGACATCATGTATTTCTCATTAAACATATAAGGTGTGCCTGGTAAGCCCACAGTAACGAAGAGTCGTGGGTCAACGGTCTGAGGTGAACCTACCTCGTAGTCCTCTTCATAGAAATTATCGAGTAAAGGCATTCCGTCAGCGTCTGTGCGGTAAGCATCAACCAGATTGTGTGAAGGTTTGTAGAAGTCACATCCAGCATCGAGCACACCCTGCACACAAGGTACTATCAGACGGTTGGAGAAGTTGAGGTTGCCGTATGTGGTACCGTCGTTCTTAGAATACTGTATAGCCCAAAGGCTCTCCTTACCGTTCTCATACTCCTCCTCAGGACGGAAGTTGTTGTGCATATCGCCCTCCATGTCGTAACCTGTGAAGATAGAAGGCTCGGTATAGTCCACAACCTTCTGCAGTTCCTTCTCGTTGATAGAAGTAACGGCGTGTGTGGTCTCGTCGTCCTGGTGATATGCCTTGTAGAGATATACCTTTGCAAGGAATGCAGCACATGCAGCCTTGGTAGGACGTCCCTTCTCAGCCTGAGTAGCGGGCAGTACGGCATAGGCATCTTCAAGGTCGTTGATTATCTGCTGCCAACCCTCGTCGTTGGTGTATTCGCGATTGCTGAGGTTCTCGTAGTCCTGTGCTGTCATGTTGAGTTTGTTGACAAACGGGATGAACTTAAACAGACGCTTCAGCTGGAAGTGACCGTAAGCCCTGAGGAATTTCATCTCTGCTGTGCGCTGCTTTATCACATCATTGTTCTGGTCAGCCTCTGACAGCATGTCGAGTGACAAAGAAACGCGTGAGAGATACTTATAGAATCGGGTCCAGATAGAAGCGTATGGCCAGTCGGTGGTCATAATGCCTACGCCCTTCTCCATATCATGGAATACGGCACCGTCAGAATAAGCTGCTCCACCCACGAAGGCATCGTCGGAGCGAGTGTCATAGTTCCACAGAGAGAAAGAAGCATTCATATCCTCTATGGAGAGCAGTCCTGCGTATGCAGAAATTATTACATTATCTACATACTTAGGGTTCTTTACCTCGTCCTGAGTGAGCGTAGCCTGTGGTACCTGCTCGTTAAGGAAGTCGGAACAGGACACAAAGAATGCAGATTGCACCAATAAGAGTGCTGCGCCTATATATTTTGTTTTCATAATTGTCAGTTTTTTAGGTTTAGAACGAAACATTTACTCCGAATGTAAGATTGAGAGGTACAGGATAGTCAAATCCCTTCTTAGAGTATCCTGCTCCCACGAAGTTCTCAGGGTCGGTGCCAGAGAAGTTCTTGCTCTTGATGGTAAGCAGGTTCTGGGCTGAGAGATAAAGACGTATGCGCTCCAGACTCAGTTTTGCCACAGCCTTCTTAGGCAGGTTGTAGCCTATCTGCACGTTGCGCAGCTTGGCATACGAACCATTCTCCACAAAATAGGTTGACATACGTCCCTCTTTGTTGCTGTCTGAGTTGGTGAGGGCTGGTATATCACTGCCAGGATTGGAAGGACTCCATGCATCGAGCACTCTGTCACCCTTGTTCAGGTAAGGCATGTTGGTAGCAGCGTTAGTGCTTGCCCAGAAGTCAGTCTGTGTCTTCAGGGCATAGGTGTTGGCATCAACGCCCTGTACACCCTGCCAGAACATGGTGAAGTCCCAGTCCTTATATTGCAGATATACGTTCAAACCCCAGCAGAGCTTTGGTGTAGGGTTGAATATCCATGTCTGGTCGTCCTCGGTTATCTTGCCATCGTGGTTCAGGTCGGCATAGCGTATGCGACCGATGCCTGCTCCTTCCTGATAAGCGTGGTTGGCAATCTCTTCCTGACTCTTGAATATGCCGTCGGCTACGTAGCCCACTACCGAGCCCATTGCGTGACCTACAACGCTCAGTTTACTGTTGCCGCCATATACGCCGCTTGCGGCTACCGTGCCAGGCAGTTTGGTTATCTCGTTGGTGTATTTGCTGAGGTTGCCGTTGATGTCCCATGACAGTCCGTAAGAGGTTTTGTGACGATAGCCTAAGGTGAGTTCCCAACCTACGTTCTTCACCTCACCTGCGTTTATCCACTGGTCAGCACCTTCACCCATAGCGCCGATGCCTTTCATCAGTAGCAGAATGTCGGTAGTCTTCTTGTGGAACCAGTCGAATGAACCGTAAATCTCATTATTCAATACAGCGAAGTCGAGACCTATGTTGTGCTGTGTGGTGGTCTCCCACTTAATGTCTTCGTTGCCACGCTGTGTGCGTACGTAACCGCTGCCAAGTATAGCACCGCCGTTGCTGCCTGCTATGTCGTAGGTAGAACCTGCAGGAGCATCGCCATCCCACAGTTCTGTTGATACTACTGGCGCGTAGAGGGTATAGCGTGCAGTGTTGGATATTTCAGAGTTACCCGTCTTACCCCATGAGTAGCGTATCTTCAGATTGTCGAGCCATCCAGAGGTAGGCTTCATAAACTTCTCCTGAGAGATGCGCCAGCCAGCACTCACTGATGGGAAGGTACCATACTGGTTGTTCTTACCGAAGCGGCTTGAGCCATCCCTACGCAGGGTGAATGAGCCAAGGTACTTGTCGTCATATGTATAGTTAACTTTGCCGAAGAATGATACCAGTGAGAAACCGTCGCCAGAACCCTTGGCAAGCTGACGTCCTGTACCTGCTGAAGGCCACATGAAGTCAGTGTTCAGAATAGCTTGCTCATAGCGCTTTGCGCTGGTCCAGTTGGTATTCTGACGGTTTACCTCCATACCTATCATGGCATCGCCTCTGTGCTTGCCTATCTCAAGGTTGTAGGTAGCAATGGCATTCCACATCCAGCGCATCCAGTGCTCCTGTTTGTTCTCGGCGGCTGTCTCGAGGTTTCTCTTCTTACCATTTATAATAGGATAGGTAAGGAAACGCTGCTGCTTCTGTGTATAGTCCATACCGAATGTGGTGCGCAGCATGAGGTTCTTCATAGGTGTCACGCTGAGGTGCACATCGCCAAAGGCACGCCACTGTGTATATTCGTTGTCCTTATTGCGGCTGAGAGTGCTCAGAGGGTTCTCACGCTCAAAGTACAAACCTAATGTCTGGGCATACTCTCCGTTCTCTGCATATATAGGGTAGTTAGGATTGAACTGCAAAGCGTTCTCTATAATGTCGCCAGGAGCATCCACGCCCGTTGTACGGTTGATGGTGAAGTTTTCGCCAATCACCACCTTGTCGCCAAATAGTTTGTAGTCGCTGTTAGCACGAGCAGACAGACGACTGAACTGGGTGTCCTTGATGGTACCGAGGTTCTTGTAGTAGCCGATAGAGAAGAAAGAGTTACCCCTCTCCGAACCATTGCTGACAGAGAGGTTATATTGCTGTACTACGCCCGTGCGTGTAACCTCTTTAAACCAGTCGGTGTCGCCGCTGCGCACTGTTGCTTCATCGTCCAGATAACGATTCATGGTCAGTCCGTAGAACTGGGGATTGCCATTGCCGTCATAACCCCAATTGAAGTTATAGCCTAAGTCGTTACCCTTGATGTTAGGGTCTTCACCATCGTTTACCAGAGCCTGCCACAGGGCTTTGCCCCACTGACTGGCATTCAGCGTCTTGATTCTGTTGTTAAAGAAAGAAGCTGCGATGCTGGCGTCGAAGTTCACCTTCACTTTGCCTTCCTTACCCTTCTTGGTGGTGATGATAATCACACCGTTGGCAGCACGAGAACCATAGATGCTGGCTGATGCAGCATCCTTCAACACCTGAATAGACTCGATATCGTTGCCGTTCAGTTCGTGCATACCGCCCTTGGTGGGCACACCGTCGATGATGTAGAGAGGGTCGTTGTCATTCAGAGTACCCATACCACGAATACGAACAACCGCAGAGCCTGAAGGATTACCGTCAGCTGCAATGTTTACACCAGGCACACGACCCTGAAGTGCTTTCATGGGGTTGTTTTCGTTCTGCTTGGCAAGCTCGTCAACGCTCACCACTGATACGGCACCTGTCAGGTCAGCCTTACGCTGGGTGGTATAACCTGTTACCACTACCTCGTTCAGTGTCTGCACGTCGTCCTTCATCACTACTCTCATGTTGTTCTGGGCTGGCAATTCTTGCTTGTCATAACCCACATAGCTGAAGACGAGCGTTTTGCCTGCCTCCACTTTCAGTTTGAAGTTACCGTCATAGTCGGTCACTGTACCTGTTGCAGCGCTGCCCTTAACTACTACTGTAGCGCCAATGATTGGTTCGCCTTGCGAGTCAACCACCGTACCTGTAATGTCACTCTGGGCAAACGCCATGGTGCAGAGCATCACTGCCAGTAAGCTCATAACCAGTCGTTTCGTTTGTTCCATTTACTTTAAGGTTTTAGTTAATACTTTTTGTTGATATATAATGTTTGCTTGCAAAAGTATTAACATGCGTGCTTTTCACGTAAAAAATATCGTTCACTCCGTAAAAAAAATGTTTCATGCAACATTTTTACAACGAAATGAACGAAAAATCACAATCTTTCAATCTTCAATCTTCAACTTTCCTCACCTCTCCTGGCACCATACCAAACTCGTCTTTGAAGCATTTGGTGAAGTATGATGGAGCAGAGAAACCTACGGCGTAGGCTACCTCAGACACGCTCTTGTCTGTTGTAAGCAGCAGTTCGTAGGCACGTTTCAGACGTGTGGTACGCAGCAGTTCCACTGGTGATGAGCCTGTCACAGCTTTCACTTTGCGGTATAGTTGGGTGCGACTGAGATTCATGTACGCAGCCAGGTCGTCAATGCTCAGGTCGCTGTCGTCCATGTGTGCCTCCACGCATTCGCGGAATTTTGAAAAAAAGCCCATTTCAGCGCTCTCTTTGTCTTCTGTACCCACTATTGAGTCCATATTCCACAGTGTGTTAGCCACACGTTCCCTCTGCATACTCACTTTTCTCAGGTAATACAGGTAGAACAGCACAAACACTACTATCAGCAGCACTATTATGCCAAGTGTCATCCAGTTTACCATGCGTTGGGCGTCCAGTTCCTGCATGTATGAGTTTGCCTTGTCATGCAGCAGGTCGAGTCTGTCTGATTGCCTCTTTATCTCATCGCTCTCCATCAGCAGTGCCTTGGCATTGTCGTGGGTAACCATAGCCGACATCAGCAGCGTATCCTTTTTGTAAGGTTTGCCCTCCAGTATGCGCATCGCTAAGTCAAGGAGCATATCGCCACGCGTAGGATAGATGAACGATGCTTCGAGTAGTGAGTCGCGCACCTGCTGTATGCCACCGTCTTTGCCAGGCAGTCCGTCAATGCCGCAAAACAGGGGTAAGACTTCTGTACCAGACTCAAGAAACGCTTTTCGCGCTCCCATAGCGGTGCGGTCGTTTCCGCCAAACACCATGTCAATCCTCTCTCCCTTATGTTCGGCAAGCCATTTGCTTGTCGTTTTGTATGCAGTGGGCTCAGTCCAGTCGCCACGCAGCGAAGCGGCAACCTTTATGCCTGGTGCCTTCTTCAGTGCATCCATCAGTCCGTTGTGCCTCTCTATAGCTGGCGAAGAACCCTCCAGTCCTTGCAATTCCAACACCGTTCCCTTGCCGTCAAGTTTTGATATGATGTATTCGCCCATTATTCGTCCCATCTCGTAGTTGTCGGCGCTCATAAAGGCAGTATATTTGCGGGAACTCGTCTTGCGCTCGAATACTATCACAGGGATTCCCTTGTCGTAAGCACGGTCTATGGCTGGCGATATTGTCTCCACCTGATTAGGTGCTACAATCAGCAGGTCTATACCCTCATTTATCAAACTGTCTATCTGCTGAACTTGTCGCTCGTCACTGTCATAGGCTGCAGCAAACTTCACCTCCACATTGTCGTGGAAGTAAGCTCCCATGCGCAGTTCAGCATTCTGTTTGTCGCGCCATATATCAGCAGAGCATTGCGACACACCCACACGATATTTCTTGCTATCGGTGGAGCATGACGTAATGCAGATAATGAAGCATACTATGTATAATATGTGTAACGGTAAGTAGGTTAGTTTACGTCTTTTGTACATATTTCTTGTTTGTGTCTCACAAAAACTCATGCAAAGATATATATTATTTTTTAATTCTCCAAACGAAAGCAAAGAAAAACTATAGAAAAACAGTTTTTCGCACTTTTATCCTCCTAACCTCCCTAATAGCTTGTTAACTCTAGTGTTTATGCGACTTCACGATAGGGAGGTTGACTCTCCAGACCTCCCTGAGAGGTCCCTAAAACCTCCCTTAGACCTCCCTTTTGAGATTCTTATTTGTGTCCAACTTTTGGGGTCACTTCATTTTTGTTTAGTGAGGTCTAAGGGAGGTTAGAGGGAGGTCTGAGGGAGATGTCGACACCCTACCTCCCTATGCTCAGCCCAGTATTCATGCGGAGTTTGGCAGAATTAGGGAGGTATAGGCATAAAAAAGTTTCCTATTAAAAAAATATCAGGAAGAATAGGGTGAAATATTGTGAAAAGCTAAAAGCATTACTTCCAGTTGCAGAAGTAATGCTTTTAGCGATAGAAGTAATGCTTCTAGTTGCAGAAGTAATGCTTCTACCTATAGAAGTATTGCTTTATCTGACAGCCTGAGGGCTGGGGCGAGCTTAGAAATAGTAGGCTACGCCGACCTGCCAGGAGTTATACTTGGACTTGAAGGAATCGACAACGGTGGTCTTGGTGGCATTCCAGACGTTGACTTCGCCTGTCTTGCCGCAGGCTACGTTGTAGTTGGCTTTGACCTCGACTTTGTCGAGCACGCAGAAGCCTACACCGACGTTGACGGAGAGGCTGCTGGAGCGCCACGTCCATTCGTTGGCACCGAGGTACTTGCTCTTGGAGAGGTTGAAGCCGAACTGCGGTCCTGCGAAGGCGAAGAGTTCGACAATGCTGACATTGAAGCCGTAGCGCACATTGATGGGGATGCTGATGGCGCGGGCGGTGACTCGCTCTGAGGCTGGGTTGCCCTGCTCGTTGGTGTATGCCACATCGGAGGTGCGCTGGTCATAGACGGCGGAGGCGTCGATGCCGAGGCCCACGATGGGCAGTCCGAACTTGATGGTGGGACCTACGTAGAAGCCTGAGCGGTTGTTGCCGCTGAGGTTCTGCACGCCGTCGCCCATCTTCATATTGACGAGGTTGGCGCCTGCGCGCACACCGAACTTGAGTTGAGCTTCAGCCGCAAGGCTGAACGCGATTGCGAATGCAAAAAATAATATTTTTTTCATATATGTGATGTTTTTGTTTCTCGTGAAGTTTTTTTGTTTCTCGCAAAGTTTTTTTGTTTCTCGCAAAGGCTTGGTTTCTCGCAAAGTCGAGATGATTGGCTCTTTGAGCCTAACGTGTCTCTCGATAAGTCTCTTGCCATAAGCAAGCTTCTGCAAGTGTCTTCTCTCGATACACTGCTGACCTGGGGTCAGGTAATCATCTCTACGCAAAGAGCCAAGGCGCTTCTTCGAAGCTTACGCAAAGCCATGCGGACTGTGTACGAAGTCCTCCATCTAAGGGAGGATTTAGGTGGGTCTTCTTGGCGTGAGCTTCGAAGAAGCGCCTTGGCTCTTGGCGTAGAGAAGGTTATGGCTTGAAAAGCTAAGTAGCGGACAGAAGTGGGCTTATAGGAACTTGTTCATATAAGAACACTGCTGGCAGGGACTTGATTCCTCGACAGAGGATAACCTTCTCGGCTTTGCGAGAAACCCGTTATCGTTCCCGTTAACGTTAACGTTCCCGTTGAATCAGTGCCTCTGGCGGCGCACGCTGACGCGGGCGGAGCCCATGCCGTTGCCTGCTGAGGAGCGTGAGGTGCGTGACTTCTTGCTGACGGTGGCGTCGCCTCCTGCGCGGCGGTTCTTCTTGGCGGCTTTGCGGGCTGCCTTAGGATTGTCCTTGAGTGCCTTGGCGATGGAGTCGAGGCTGTCTTTCTTGACGGGGTCGCCCCAGATGTTCTTCTCGAAGGCGAGGAGCTCGGACTCTATCTTCTTCTGCTCCTGGGTCATGGCGGAGTCGGTGTGGCAGTACTGGGCGAGGGTCTGACCGAGCATGTTGTTGGTCTTGTAGATTTTGCCTTTGTACATGCCTTTGACGAAGTAGTCGTCCATGCTCATGGTGGCGGCGTTGTTGAGGTCGCTGGTCATGATGGTCTGCTTGGTGAGGAAGGGCGCTACGTCGTCATACTTCACCCAGAAGAGGGGGTATTTGCTGGCTCCGTCGCCGAAGTCGTCTTCACGGCTCATGATAGGGCAGAGGGCGATGACTTTGCGATGGAAGGTGGCTGAATACTGGTCGTAGTAGGCTGACTCCTTGATGTAGTAAGACTTGACCTCGCGTGAGGGTATGTCGGAGTTGTCGAGCTTGAGACGGCCGTCTTTCTTCTCGTAGTAGATATGGTAGTTGTCGAGCAGGGACAGGGGCTTGACCTGTGCGTCGGGCTCGAAGGACTCGTTGCCGTCGAGACGGTACTCGTATGCCTTAACCTGACCTGAGAGGACGAGTTTGAAGAGGTAGGTGAAGAGGTTCATCTGACTGCCTACGGGCTCTACGGGATAGTACATGCCTGAGTTGGCGCCCTCGAGCAGGTCGAGCTCGCGGTAGATGTCGCGACGCCACACTACGTCTTCCTTCATCTGCTGTGCGATGGGGTAGGATATCTGGGCACGGGTGGTGAGACTGTTGGCGGCAGCACTCTTCTGCTGTGCCTGCTGCGCCTTGCGTGCCTGGGGCTGAGCGTCAGCCACAAGGCTGAACGCTAACGTTAACGCGAACGCTAACAGTATGTTCTTGATATTTTTCATATTTCGATATTTCTTCGTTATGTCGATGTCTCAAGTCCTCCCTCTAAGGGAGGATTTAGGTGGGTCTTATTTTATCACTATTTCCATTGCCGACGGCAGGGTGCGGGCTATGCCGTCAGGGCCGATGGCGTGGATGCGCGAGATGTAGAAGCGCTTCTGACGGGAGAGCTTGCGGAAGGTCTCCTGCTGACGTGCTGAGAACTGGGAGCCGTTGCTGACAACGGGCACGGCGTTGCCCATATTGTCGAAGAAGACGGCTTCGAAGCCTGTGACACGGAACTCGATGTCGAGCAGTCCGTCGTCGATGGCGGCACGTATGCCTGAGGCGCCAAGGAGCGATGCCTTAGCCAGTCCGCCGCCACGGAAACGGCTGTCGCCAACCTGTATGTAGGCGGTAGGGTCGGGGAGTTTGCGCACGTGGAAGGTGTACTGTCCCATCTGCACTGGCTTGCCTGTGGCGGTGCTGGAGACGGTGATGGTGACATCCTGACCCACGGCGTTAGGACGGGCGATGTAGTGGCCTGGTCCTGTAGGGGTGAAGGAGCCTCCGCTCATGGTTGCCACGACCTTATTGAGCGGCACGCCAGGGATGGAGACGGAGACGGGGTTATTGAAACCTGCATAGAGCACGTTCATGAGGTCGGCTGAGACGGTGGCTGAAGGGTCAACGACGGTGTACTTCTGCGAGAAGTCGCGTCGGAGCACCTCGCCGCTGCCATCGCGCATGGTCATATAGCCTGAGAGGGTGAAGTCGCCTGTGCGCCCTGCGGTGAACTCATAGGTGTTGTTGCGCAGGTTGACCTGACGGCCGCCGATGTATATCTCGGGCTGCTGGGTGGTGTCGATGGCTGCCATGACTATCTTGGCTGAGAAACGGTCGCCACGCACCACGGTCTGGGCGTTGGGGATGACGAAGGCAGAGAGCTTGTTGACGCGGATATCCTTGAGGTCAACATTGCTGACGAGGGCATGGAGCACCTCGCCCTCGGTGTTGCGCACGTCGTTCTGCATCTTGGAGAGGATGGTGACGGCGGCTGCCACGGGCATATCCTCGAACATGTGTTCTACCCACCCCTTGCCGAGTGCCTTAGACTGTGGCGAGGTCTCGTTGAGGAAGGTGTCATAGACTATCTTCTTGAGCTGCTCGTTGGGCAGGAGGTTGGCGCAGCGGTCGCGATAGTTCTCGAGCATCTTCTTGAGCTGCGGTCCCTTGCCTCTGCCTGGTGATATCATGACCTGTGAGGCTGCCTCGAGGTCTTCTTTGTTCTGTATGTTGTGTACGTCGCCATCGGCGCCGTCTGCCTCCTTGACGATTGCCACCTTGAGCTCGTCGATGAAGTTGTAGAGCTCGTCGCTCATCTTCTTCACCTCCTGAGCCTTGGCATACCAGGGGCGTGTCTTCTGAGGGTTTGCCTTCATCTGCTCGTCGAAGTCGAGGTAGATGCCGTTGTTCTGTCGTACGGCATTCTTGGTGGAACGGGACAGACCGTCTTCTACGATGGAGAAGCCGTTGAGCACCTCGGTGGAGACGTTCATTGCCAGCAGTGCCATCAACACCACATACATGAGGTTGATCATCTTCTGGCGGGGGGATATCGGTCTTTTCTTTATTGCCATTATTATAACTGGAACGTTAACGATACGCTGCGCTACGATACGATACGCCCTAAAGGGCTACGATACGCTGCGCTACGATAACTGTGAACTATGAACTATGAACTATGAACTGCTATGCCTTCGGCATATTCGTGGTCATTGCCTCAATCATGCGGGCATAGATAGAGTTGAGCTCTCTGATCTTGTCGGCCATGAGCTGGGTCTGCTCGTTGATAGAGTCTTGTGTGGTAATCTGCTGTGAGGCAGACTTGAGCTGCATCTCGTAAACGCGGGCGATGCCAGTGAGCGTGCGGTTGAGGTTTTCCATCTCTTCGCTGTCGGTGGCAAGGCGTGCTGAGAGTTGCTCCACCTTCTGCAGGGTCTCGTTGAGCTGTTCGAGGCGCTCCACATAAGCGGTGGTGGCTGTCTCCATAGCCTCGGCAGTAGCGACGCTGACGGCTGGCGCTGGAGCACCGATGACGGTGCCTCCTGCTGCAACAGCGGCTGGCTCGAAGGTGATAGGCTCCTGGGCAACAGGGGCTGAAGCCCCTGCAGCGGTGGCAGAGCCACCAATGATGATGGTGCCGCCACCTGGTACGCCAGAAGCGGCATAAGGAGCGCTGGCTGGTGCGCTGACAGGCTCGTCGTCGTCGGTCTCGTCGAACGGTGCCTCTACGGCATGGTCGATGATGCTGTCGTCCATGTGGTTGTCGAGGGTCATGTCGATGGTTGACTTATCGAACGGACGGTCGAATGCCGAGATGAAGAACACGAACACCTCGGTGCCCATGCCGATGAACAGCATGAGGTTGGCACCAGGAAGGTGGGTGAGCTTGAAGAGCGTACCGAGAATTACGACTGCAGCACCCCATGAGTAGGCGTAGTTCATGAACGTCTGACCTGGCACGCTGTCCATCCATTTCTGCATGAAATAGATGAAGTTTATTTTGCTATACTTTGTTGACATCTTATTAATTTTTAACGGGAACGATAACGGGAACGTTAACTATAAACCGTAAACCGTAAACTGTAAACTATCTTTTCTTTTTTCCTCTCTGATTGATGCTGGCAGAGCTGGCGAGTGAGCGCACGCAGCGGAAACCGATGTAGGAGCGTGGCTGGTTCTGATACTCCCATGAGCGCCATGCCGAACGGATGTAGCTCTCGGGGTCTTTCCATGAACCACCGCGAACACTCTTCTTCTTCAAGCGGTAAGGGTCTTCCTTGGCTGCCTTATACTCCAGCTGAGGGTTGAAGTCGTTCATTGCCTCGACGCCTGCCTCGGTATAGATGGTGGAGGTCCACTCGGCTACGTTGCCTGCCATATCGAAGAGACCGTTGCTGTTGGCTGAATAGATGCCCACCTTTGAGGTTATGAGGTTGCCGTCCTTGGTGTAGTTGCCGCGGTCGGGCTTGAAGTTGGCAAAGAAACAGCCGTCGCCGTTCTTCACGTCAGGATTCTCCCAAGGAAACTCGGTGCCGTCCTTGCCGCGAGCGGCATACTCCCACTCAGCCTCGGTAGGCAGACGGTAACGCTGGATGTAGCGTGCTGCGCCTGAGAGGCCCTTGAGCAGATAATCGGTGCGCCAAGCGCAGAAGGCGTTTGCCTGTTCCCATGTCACGCCCACCACAGGATACTCGTTGTAGGTGGGGTTAGAGAAATAGTTGCGCAGGTACATCTCGTTGTCGCTGTTGGTGAAGTCGTTGACCCAACAGGTGGTATCGGGATATATATTAATAATGTACGTGTTGAGGAAGTCCCACGGACCAGAGAGCGGACGGTTGATGGTCTCGCGCACTATGCGGCCCTCATCGTCGATGTAGGCTGTGTCCTTGGATATCATTACCACCTCGTTCTCGTTTACTACGTGGTCGGTGTTGAGGTCGCGCTCCTCAGCCACTATACGGTTGCGACGAAGGGCTGCCGTAACGTAGTCGTAAATCTCGTAACGGTAGTTCATCTGCGAAGCGTCGAGCATCTTCTCGCCAGTAACGGGGTTGGTCTTATAGAGACTCTCGATGGCGCGCTGCTCGTCCTCGTTAGGTTTGCGAGGCAGGTTCTTCTTCCAGTTGAGGTGAGGGGTGACAGGGTCGCCGTTCTTATCCTCGGTAATCATGTAGGTCTCGTCGCCGCCATAGGCTGGGTCGGCAAGACGTGTGCGCAGAATGCTGTCGCGCACCCACATAACAAACTGGCGGTACTTGGAGTTGGTAATCTCATACTCGTCCATCCAGAAACCATCGACAGAGATGTCTTTCACTGGTGTGGTCTTGCCCCACAGAGAGTCTTCCTTCTCAATACCCATGCGCAGGAAACCGCGGTTTATCAACGTCATGCCGTAAGGGGTAGGCTCCTGGAATCCTTTGCCAGTGCCCACACCAGTCACCTCGCCGCCCTGCTTAGACTGCGCCATCTTGCCTCCGAAGCAGGAGGTGAGCATAATGAGGGCGAAAAGCAGACTCACCCCCAGCCCCTCTCTGTGAGCGAGGGGAGAGATATGCACGATTCTTTTTAATCTTAACATCATATTATAAAATCTTATTATTTCGTTACTATATGCTATGTCTTGTTTTTGTTCCCATCTCTTCAGAGAGGGGGTAGGGGTGAGTCGCCTACAACGTTCTCGTGGTCTGGTGACGGTTCTTGGTCTTCTTGCCGATGTTGATATCCGTCTGGTAACCTACGAAGAGTTCGTGAGTACCGTTCTTGAGGTCGATGCCGTTGGTGTAGAACTCATAGGAGTAACCAAACACCACGCCGTGGAAATTAGCACCCACGAGTGCCGTGACTGAGTAGGTGGGGCTGTAGGTGACACCGCCGTAGAACATTCGTTTGTCGTAGGTGTATATCAGTCGGCCCGTCATATCGCCACGAACGGAAACGCCATCTGTGCGCACTATGCCTGAGGTGGAAATCTTAAGCAGAGGGTTGCGCAACTGGAAGTCGGCACCGCCATGAGCGTACCATGTGGCTGCCACCTCAAACTTGTTCACGTCGCCCAGCGACATGGTGGGACTGGTGGCATGCTGACCAGAGATGCCTATATACCAGTTCTTACGCTGGTAGAGCAAACCGAAGCCGAGGTCGAGGGCGTTGCCGTCAACGTCGCTCTTGTTCTTGAACACAGGGTCGTCGGGGTCTATCACATCAGCCTTCGAACCCTCATATTTCATGTTCAGCAATCCTACCTGCAATCCAACTGACAGCCAACCGCCTCCGAGACTCTTGCGCAGAGCATACTGGGCATCGATTATCTGTCTGGTCTGAAGACCCGTCTTATCACTCCACAACTGCAGTCCCACTCCGTGGATGCTGTTCAGAAAGTAAAAAGGCATGTCGCCTGAGATGTAAGCCGTCTTTGGCGCATTCTCAAATCCAGACAGTGCCATAGCGTATGCACCAGTAACATTGATTCTGTTTGACTTGCCTGCCGCTGCAGGGTTGAAAGCTGTCTGCATGTCAAAGTAGTGAGAGAAGTACGCGTCAAACTGAGCACCAGCCTCTACAGAGATTAGCACCAGCAGGGCCGATAGTATGACTATTCTGCACTTATCCACACCTTAACAAACGCAAATGAAACGAAAATATTTCACGTACCTTTATACGCTATTGTTAAAAAACGTAAAAAGAAGATAGCCTTAAACCGCTAAAAAACAAAAAAAGGATGCCTTACGAACATCCTTCAGAGTGCCCAGAACGGGACTCGAACCCGTACACCGTGAAGTATTGGTGTTTGAGACCAACGCGTCTACCAATTCCGCCATCTGGGCTTTTGCGGGTGCAAAATTACAAAAAATAATTGAACCACGCAAATATCTTTATAAATTTATATTGTCTGCAGGTATTTCTCGGCATCGAGGGCTGCCTTGCATCCACTGCCTGCTGCCACGATAGCCTGACGATATACAGGGTCGCAAACGTCACCTGCGGCATACACTCCAGGGATGGCATTGCCAGCTGCGTCACACACCTGCTGAGAGGTGCCGAGAGTCTTAATATAGCCCATTTCATCGAGCAAAATCTTGCCTTGGAAGATGTCGGTGACGGGTTTGTGACCTATGGCGAGGAAGAATCCGTCGATTGCCACATCATAGTGCTCTTCATCGGCTTCGCCCTTACGTTTTACGAGGTGCATACCCTCCACACCGTTCTCGCCGTAGAGACCAGTGGCATTGTGCTCGAAGAGTATCTCGATGTTAGCGGCTTCCTTCACTCGCTGCTGCATAATCTCAGAGGCACGCAGATAAGGCTTGCGCACCACGAGGTACACCTTCTGACAGAGTTGGGAGAGATAGAGGGCATCCTCACAGGCTGTGTCGCCGCCGCCTACTACTGCCGTAACCTTCTTGCGATAGAAGAAACCGTCACAGGTGGCACAGGCGCTCACACCCATACCGTTATACTTCTCTTCGTCAGCCAGTCCCAGGTATTTAGCCTTAGCACCAGTGGCAATAATCACGCTGTCGGCCTCGATGGTCTCGCCGCCATCGGTCTTGAAGGTGTAAGGGCGCTGGGTGAGGTCTGCCTCGACTATTTCGCCGTCACGAATGTCGGCACCGAAACGCTCAGCCTGTTCGCGCAGTTCCATCATCATCTGGTTGGCATCCACACCCTGCGGATAGCCTGGGAAATTCTCTACTATAGTGGTCTGGGTCAGCTGGCCGCCCATCTGCGGACCGCAATACTCAAGTGGTGCGAGGTTTGCTCTGCCAGCATATATGGCTGCGGTGTAGCCAGCTGGTCCGCTACCTATGATTAAGCATTTTGTCTTCATCGTGTCTTGTGTTATGCTTATTTTTAGGGATTATAGTAATTCTTGTATCTTGCTCTCGATGGTGGCGAAGGAAGTTTTGGCATCGAAACGTGCCACCACCTTGCCAATCTTGTTGACGAGGAACTTGGTGAAGTCGTCGGTTATCTCGCCAGGAACCTTCTCGGTGAGGTATTTGAAAAGAGGGTCGGCATCAGGACCGTTTACCTTCACCTTCTTGAAACGGGCAAACTGGGTGTTGTAGTTGTCTTTGCAGAACTGGTGCACCATCTCGTCGGTGCCTGGGCAAGACTTGGTGGGCTGGTTGCTTGGAAAATCGAGCACCTCAAAACCCTGAGAGTGGTATTTCTCATACAAGGCTTCAAGGTCTTTATATTGTGGGGTGAGTTCGCTCTGTGTGGCTGTGTTGACGATGAGCACTACTTCATTAGCATACAGATTTAATGGTACAGCATTACCTTTGCGGTCTTTTACTGTGATGTCATGAATGGAATTCATTGATAGATAAAGATTAAAAGTTTTGAAAATGAAAAATTATTATTCCTTGACTTCCTCAGCCTCTACCACCTCGGCATCGGTGAAGTCGGGGCGTTGGTTGAGGTTATAGAAGTTAGCTTCTTTCTCTGCTTTCTTGCGGTTGCTGCGTGCCTTGAGAGCATTGACGCATTCCACTATGCCGTAGATTATAAGGAACCAGCCGATGAAGAACAGCGGTGCACTGGCAAAGGTGGTAGGCTTGAATAGCGCTATGCCGCCCGCTATCAGCAGCAGGGTAGGCATTACCCAGTAGAAGAAACCTACGCTAGCATCGCGACGTGCCACTGCGAGGGTAACAAACTGCTGTATGGCACCGATTATGAGGAATGCCGAGATGATGTACACCAGGAAGTGGACGAACGTCTTAGGCATCAGGGCGAGTATGAGTCCGAGTATCATGCAACCCATACCAACGAAAGAGCCCCATCCCCAACCGTTGCGCTCTGTAACAGGAGAGTCGGGTGAGGAGGATTGGTTTTCGCCACTACGCTGAATAGCCGTCTCAGCCATATGTGTATACACATTTTCCTCGGTTTTATCGGACGAAACAACCTCTTTCTTCTTGCCCATCGAGGCTATCATGGCGGTAAGTCCTGACAGGAAGAAAAGCACTCCTATCGCTATGGTCATCCACTCTACCATGTCCTCACGGTATTTAACGAGCAATGCGCCCACTGCTATTGCACAGAGGGCGCGAAATACGCTATATTGGATAATTTTCATAATCTGTTATGGGTGTTGTATGCTTGTTGTTTAGTGATGTCCGCCGCCGTGACCGCCACCATGTCCACCACCGTGACCACCGCCGAAGCCGCCTCCACCGCCGAAGCCGCCGCGACTGCCGCCGCCACCGAAGCTGCCGTGACCACCACCGAAGCTACCGCCTCCGCCGTAACTGCGTGAACCGCCTCCGAAGCTACCATGACCGCCTCCGCCGTAACTGCGTGAGCTACCTCCACCGCCGAAGCTACTGCGGCTGCTGCCACCTCCGAAACTGCTACGACTGCTGCT
>JAEEVS010000078.1:0-5142 GCA_016290975.1 Prevotella sp.
ATCCTCATAGGTTATCTCTTGGGTAACCTTGAGTGGATTGATGGGGTAGTAACTGTTAGTTGCTGAGCAGATATTCACACCTGGGGCAAGGATATCGGGCTTGGTGAGTCCTGAGACGGCTGGTCCGCAACCAGAGAAGTCAGCTCGCACTCCATTGGTGCCATGGTTATTATTTACAGTGCTACCCTTGGTGTTGACATAGCTGGTGCGCCAGGCTGAGGCTCCTACGCCGATTGCCTCCTCCAGACTGCCTGGACGGAGAAGGTTGCCACTGTTGGGCTGGGCACCTGTAAGGCTGGTATCAAACGTGGTCTTTACCAGACTGCCGTTCTGCAGGAAGATGTCGGCTTCGGTATTCTCGCCTGTGAGCTCCACAACATAGCGTTCTGAATAGGTGTCGAGTGAAGATTCTCTTACTACGATATCATAGCCTATTCTGCCCTCTCTGAAGGGGTCTTGGTAGGGAAAGACGCTGAGGGTTAGGTTGCCAAATTCCTTATGGTTATGTTCGCCGTAGATGAGTCCTGAAGGAGATGTGGTACCCTTCTCTGTGGCTGTGGCAGGCATATCGAGTACTACATCGTGAGGGGTTATGGGTTCATCTGTGTAGTCGGTAATGCGCAGAGTGAGGTCTTTAGGAGTGCTGACACCCAGATACACAACTGTTTTATTGGTCTGTATGGCGCCTCCTACGGTGGTCTGGCTGCTGCTCTTGGGCAGATAGCCACTCTTGGCACCATCATTGCCTACAGAGGCTACAAAAATGTGGCCAGGCTTTTCTGTCATGCGGGCGAGGTATTCCTTGTAAAGCAGGTCGCCGTCGTTCATGCTCTGCGGACCGCCTATGCTATAGCTCACAACACAAGGCTTATTCTGCTCGTCGGCATAGTCAAACATATACTGGAATGCCAGGAGAATAAAGGTGTCACTAAGGTATGTTCCTTCGGGCAGGAGTTTGCTATTGCTGCTTACTATGTCGTTGACTACGTAGAGGTCAGCCTCTGGCGCCATTCCCTGCAGGGGTGTACCACTGCTGTTGCCAGTGGCTATGCCGAGGGTGTGGGTACCATGATAGACTATCTCAGCATCAGTGGAATGAGCTTGCTGAAGGATAGCTTCTTTATTGTCAAAATAGGTGCCGATGGGGTAAGGGTCTTCTTCGTGATACTCCTTGCCCTCGGGGATGTTGAGAAAGTCCCAGAAACGGCTTATACGAAGGTTGCCCTCATCATCACGAAAGGCAGGGTGGGTGAGGTCGAAACCTATGTCGGCAATGCCTATCACGGTGCCTGCTCCGCGGAATGCCTGAGGCAGGTTGTTGCTACCCTTCCACAGGGGCTCTACATTGACATGCTTATAGGCATCGTCAAGGGTTATGTCGCTATTACATTCGTTTGCCTCTATGCGGCTTATATGGTCGCTATAGGACATATCAGAGAGTTGCTCAAGGGTGGATGCCACGATGTGTATGTCGCCCTGATGACGCAGACAGTGACCTTGCAGGGCACTCTCCTCGCCCTGCACCAGTGTTAGCACTATGGGCTCTGCTGCCTGCTTGCCATCAGTATTCATACTGTTGGCTGATGATTTCTCCACAAGGTGTTTCTTCACCATCTGCATAACAAATGGCGACATCTTGCTATAGTCCTGAGCGTTGGCGACCAACGTCAGCAACATCAGAAAAAGAGAAATAATATATCTCATAATTATGAATTATGTATTATAAATTAACCTCAATGCGCTTCCAGCCAGTTGCTGCCCCATCCGCCATCGGCTATGAGAGGGACTGCGAGGTGACAGGCATTCTGCATCTCCTCCTTAACGATTCGCTCCACCTGTTCACGCTCATTCTGAGGCACTGAGAAGTTGAGTTCGTCATGCACCTGAAGGATGAGTTTTGTCTTCAGTCCCTCAGCCTTCAGTCGCTGCCAAACGCGAATCATAGCCACCTTCATTATATCTGCTGCTGTGCCCTGAATAGGGGCATTGACGGCATTGCGCTCGGCAAAGGCGCGAACGGTGCCATTCTTGGAGTTGATATCAGGTAGATAACGCCTTCTGCCCATAATGGTCTCGGCATAGCCTTTCTGGCGAGCCTCGTCCTTGCATCGCTCTATGAACTGCTGCACCTCAGGGAAGGACTCAAAATAGCCGTCTATGAGCTCTTTTGCCTCGCGACGGTCGATGTCTAACCCTTGTGCCAAACCAAAGGCTGAGATGCCGTAAATGATGCCGAAATTGGCACTCTTAGCCTTGCGACGCTCGTCTTTGGTCACCTCATCTATTGACTTATGGAAGATCTTGGCTGAGGTGGCTGCATGGATGTCATGACCCTCGAGGAATGCCTCTATCATGTGCTTATCGCCACTGAGACTCGCCATGATGCGAAGTTCTACCTGACTGTAGTCGCACGAAAAGAACTCCTCACCTTCCTCAGGTATGAAACAGCGACGAATCTCTTTGCCGTCCTCAGAGCGCACAGGGATATTCTGCAGGTTAGGGTCGCTGGATGACAGTCTGCCTGTGGCTGTGACACACTGGTTGAAGGAAGTGTGCACATGACCAGTCTTAGGGTTGATGAGTTTTGGCAGTGCCTCTACGTAGGTGCCAAGGAGTTTCTTCAGAGCACGATGGTCGAGTATCTTACCCACGATAGGGTTCTTGGGGCGTAGTTGCTGGAGCACCTCCTCAGATGTAACAAACTGTCCTGTCTTGGTCTTCTTTGGTTTCTCCATTATCTGCAGTTTGCCAAAGAGAATATCGCCCACCTGCTTGGGTGATGCTATATTGAAACTCTCACCAGCCAATTCGTATATCTCATGCTCTATCTGGTTGGCACGCTCGTTCATCTCCTGTTGCACTCGCGCCAGTTCCTTGGTGTCAAGACGGACACCTGTCATCTCCATCTCAGCAAGCACTGGAACCAGTGGCATCTCTACCTCTCTAAAGAGTTGTTCCATATTTGACTCCTGCAACTGCTTTTCCAATGATGCCTTCTGACCAAACACCTTTGCTACACGATCAGGGGTAAATTCCTCGCTCATGTATTCTTTGTTATGATGCAGGTCGGGGTTGATGAGGTAGTGGGCTATCATGGTGTCCCAAAGTGTGCCTTTGGGTTGGATGTCGTATTTAGAAAGTACCTCGAGGGCGAGTTTTGCATTTTGCACAATCATAGTTGCCTGTGCATTCTCTAATACCTTTTTTATATTAAGGAGTAGGGGAGAGGTTTTTTCCTCAGAAGGAGAGATTTTGATGAAGTATGCTTCGCTGTCGTTATCGGCAAGGCTGATTCCGAGCATCTGAGCGTCAATTCCTGTGCTGGAACTGCTTTTTACGTCAAAAGCGAAAGTGGTAGTTGTTGCAAAACGTCGGCAAAGGTTACTTATTTCTTCTTCATTTTCAAGCGTTTGCACTTTTACAGTACTCGTTTTTGGTGCCTCATAATTTGAATTTTCAGAACTTTCTTGCCCGTCACCAAAGAAATCGCCAAAGAAAGAGGGTTGGGTGTTAACACTTTTTTGCTTTTGAGAAGGTTTGTTTGCATTCGTGCTTTCTGTGCCCAAAAGTTTCTCTGCAAATTTCTTAAACTCGAGTTCCTCAAAAATTTTGCGTAACTTTTCCTTGTTGGCTTCCTTAACCGTCATTTCGTTCAGGGGAACATCAACTGGAACATCCTGACGAATGGTGGCAAGATATTTTGAAAGACGAATGTCATCGACAGAGGACTCTACCTTTTCACGCATTTTACCTTTCAATTCGCTGGAACGTGAAAGGAGTCCCTCGATGCTACCAAACTCGTTGATGAGTTTGACGGCTGTCTTCTCACCTACACCTGGGCATCCCTGATAATTGTCGGAGGAGTCACCCATGAGTCCTAAGAGGTCTATCACCTGACTGGTGCTTTCAATGCCATATTTCTCACAAACCTCCTTGGGTCCCATGTTCTCATAACCCCCTCCATGACGAGGACGATACATGTGTATATTGTCTGTTACGAGTTGGGCATAGTCCTTATCAGGTGTAAGCATGAAAACATCCATTCCATCGTTCTCTGCCATCTTGGCTACTGTGCCAATGATATCATCTGCCTCGTAACCCTCAACTTGCAGTATGGGGATGTTGTAGGCTTGCAGTATATCTTTTATAATAGGTATGCTCGCACGAATGTCCTCAGGGGTTTCTTCACGCTGTGCCTTGTACTCAGCAAAGGCTTCGTGACGGAAGGTCTTGCCATGATCAAATGCCACAGCGAGATGGGTGGGTTTCTCTTTCTGCATAATCTCGTTGAGCGTGTTGCAGAATCCCATTATGGCACTCGTGTTGAGTCCCTTGCTGTTAATGCGAGGCGCCCTGATGAGTGCGTAGTAGCTGCGATAGATGATGGCATAGGCATCTATAAGGAATATCTTACCCATATTTTGGCTTAGTTTATTTCGACTTCAAAATTACAAATATTTTTTCAAATATCAGTGCATTGATTATTTTTTCCCAAACTTTTTTTGTAATTTTGCAATCGGTATTTTTTACTATGCAGGATTATCTATCTGAAATAAGGAAACCGATAGAGGCTGAGATGAGCAGGTTTAATGCTCTCTATGACGAGTCCATGAGCCATGCTGATGACGGTATGTTGAATAATGCGCTGGGCTATATACGCCAGCGTAGTGGCAAACGTATGCGTCCGATGTTGACCATCCTGATGGCAAAGAACTTTGGTATGGTAAGTGATAAAACCTACCTGACAGCAGTTGGTCTGGAACTGCTCCATACTGCTTCGCTAGTGCACGATGATGTGGTGGATGAGGCTGATTGCAGACGTGGACAGAGTAGTATAAATAATGTATATGGCAATAAGTCTGCTGTGCTTATTGGTGATTATATCCTTTCCACAGCTCTGTTGAATGTTGCAAAGACTGGTTGTACGAAGATTATGGAATGTCTCTCGGAATTGGGTCGTACACTTGCAAACGGAGAGATTATGCAGCTGACGGCAAATGGTTCTGAAGACATAAGCGAGGAGGCTTATTATAGCATTATAGAGCAGAAGACTGCAGCCTTGTTTGAGGCTTGTTGCGAGATGGGTGCTATGTCAGTTAATGCAGCCGCAGAGGATATAGAGGAGGCAAAGAAATTCGGACG
>JAEEVS010000010.1:0-71934 GCA_016290975.1 Prevotella sp.
TCTGCAAGGCAGTCAGACCTTCTATTGGAGTTATTCCCATACATAAGGATACAGGAATGCAATATGTATCAGATAACTACAGAGTGTTTAACGAAGGGAAGTTCAAATTAGATGGAATAGAAATTGAGGCGCATTAATAAAGGAATCACAGTTACAGGTACTTGATTCATTTATAATCAGATACAAAAGACTGCAACCAGCATTAGCCAATTGCAGTCCAACCTATAAACGACGCGTCTCAAAATAATTGTACCTTGAACTCTTGAACTTTGTACCTTGTCACTTTGTCACCTAGAGGCGGTTTACGCAACTCGTGGTAGTCAAGATGGTACAGATATGCATAGCATCTGTATATAGAGGCATTACCTCTGCATACAGAGGCATTACTTCTGCAACTAAAAGCATTACTTCTATCTCTAAAAGCATTACTTTTAGCGCTAAAAGCATTGCTTTTACCTTTTCGTCAGAAAAATGCCTGATTTCTATAAAAAGTCTCCCTTTAAGGGAGATTTAGAGGGTCTTTTCGTGGTCAACCTCCCTAAACCCCTCTCATCCCGCATGGTTACTGGGCTGAGCTTAGGGAGGTAGGGTGCTGAGACCTCCCTAACATCTCCCTATAACCTCCCTAAGACCTCCCTAATTTTGATAAAAACAACAAGGACAAAAAAGAGACAATTAAGTTTTTGTATTTTGACAAACCTGTCAAAATGATATTATACTCCAGTTTAGCAGGTTTGCTAAACTGACCACTATAAAGTTGTTATAAGTTGTTTTGGTTGTCTTTAATTATAAATGTTAAAAACTACCCTGCACATTTTGGCTGTTTTGAGCAAAAATGCACTTTTTTGAAAGTTTTTTTTCATTCCTTATCACAGATATGGTGCGAAAAGCGAGAGATTTGCACGAAAAATTGGTATGTTAAAAACTACGATTTATTTGCGTAAACCAGCCCTTTTTGTTAACTTTGCATAACGAAAATCGGAGCCTATGACTTCGTATAATTAACTAACTAACCATTATTAACTAATTAATTTAAGTTTTATGCAAAGTACAAATTTTATGTCTGGAGAAAATCCAGGAAAAGCACAACAGGAGATGCTCGATGCAGAGCTGTTCCTGAAAGAAAATTACCTTTTTCGTCGCAATGAGCTGAGCAAAAAGGTAGAGTATGTAACCCTTCCATTAGGTGAAGATGAAGCACCCCAATGGCAACCACTGAGCGAGAAGGCGCTCAACAGCATCGTGCTGAGAGCCAAGCGTGACCAGGTGGGTGGGAAGAAGTCGCCAAGGACTGACATCACTGAGTATGTAAATTCTAATGATGTGCAGAGCTTTAATCCCATTGCCGACTACCTGAACGGTTTGCCCAAATGGGATGGTCAGAACCATGTGGCTAAGCTGTTCAACAGACTGCCTGGTGTGGATTCTGAGCGTATGGGCTATCTGTCCACATGGCTTCGTTCGGTGGTGGCTCACTGGTTGCAGATGGACACTGTTCATGGCAATGAATGCGTACCTACTTTAATAGGCGCGCAAGGATGTGGCAAGACCACCTTCATAGTGCGACTGTTGCCACCTCACCTGAGGGAGTATTATCTGGACCATCTCAACCTGTCGAATAAGTTTGACAAGGAGATGGCTCTGACCAACAACCTGCTGGTGAATCTCGATGAGCTTGATGCCATTCGAGACAGTCAGCTGCCTGCCTTGAAGCAGACACTCTCTAAGAACAAGGTGAATGCTCGTCCTATCTTCGGACAGATGCAGGAAGACCGTCTCCGCTATGCCTCCTTTGTGGCAACTACCAACAACCCTCATCCGCTGAAAGATGCTACTGGCTCTCGTCGCTATATCTGTCTCACCATACCTAACGGGCAGTATATCGACAACACTGGTCAGATAGACTATGACCAGCTCTATGCCCAGGTGCTTCATGAACTGAGGGTGCAGGAGTCGCCCTACTGGTTTAATAACGAAGAGGTGGCTCGCATTCAGTTGCTCAATGCCAAGTATATGGAGAAGAAGGATATGGTGGATATGGTGTGTACCTGTTTCCGCAAGCCCGAAAAGGGAGAGCCATCTCACTCCATGAACTGCAACAAGCTCCTTGAGGTGATTACCAGCGAGTTCCCAAGCCTGAAGGTCAACCACAGCACCAAGATAAGTCTGGGCAAGACGATGAAGGCATTAGGCTATGACAGTACGGAATGCAGCCATGTGGCTCATTATAAGGTGGTTCCGCTCCTCGTGGCATGATTATGAAGGGAGGTGTTTAGGGAGGTGTAAGGGAGGTCTGAGGGAGATTTCAGCCCCCTACCTCCCTAAGCTCAGCCCAGTATTCATGCGGTATGACGAAGGATTAGGGAGGTTAAGACAGAAAAAAGAGTAATACGGGAATAAAATAAGGGCAGGAGGGTATTTTCATAAAAAATGGGGAAATTCTTCACTCTTCATTCTTCGAGCGAAGCTCTCAGGCGAGCAAGCTCGGAACTTAATTCTTAATTATTCTTTGTAACTGTAGATAAGTTACTCACACTCTTGCGCTCCGTGGGTGCTCAGGCGAGCAAGCTCGGAACGAAAAATTGCAAATAAATTTGTTTTTTGCTCGTTTCTTTATACCTTTAGATAAGGTTTCAGCACTCGGCAAAACAAAAATAAACAAGATTTATTTTGTGGTTTGCGCTCGTTTTAGTACCTTTGCAGAGAAATTCGTAGTTTTCCTTAAAAAAGAAAGTGCATGATTAAAAAAGTTTTGATAGCCAATCGTGGCGAGATAGCCCTGAGGGTTATGCGCAGCTGTTACGAGATGGGCATAAGGAGCGTGGCTGTGTACAGCACCGCTGACCGCACATCGCGCCACGTATTGTTTGCCAATGAAGCAGAGTGTATAGGTGGCGCGCAGAGCAGCGACAGCTACCTCAACATAGACCATATCATAGCAGCAGCTAAGAAGCACGGTGCTGATGCCATTCACCCTGGATATGGTTTCCTGAGCGAGAATGCCGAGTTTGCTCGCCGTTGCGAGGCTGAGGGCATCACGTTCATAGGTCCGAAACCTGAGACGATGGAGGAGATGGGTGACAAGATTTCTGCCCGTAAGAAGATGATAGAGGCTGGTGTGCCTGTGGTGCCTGGCACTGAGGAACCGCTGAAGAGTGCCGAAGAGGCTGTGAGGGTGGCTAAGGAGATTGGCTTCCCCGTGATGCTGAAGGCTTCGATGGGCGGTGGCGGCAAGGGTATGCGCCTGATCACCAAGGAAGAGGACGTGGTGGAGATGTATAACGCCGCACGAGGCGAGGCGATGGCTGGCTTCGGCGACGATACGGTATATATAGAGAAATTCGTGGAGGAACCTCACCACATTGAGTTCCAGATACTGGGCGACAAGCACGGCAACGTGGTTCACCTCTTTGACCGTGAATGCTCTGTGCAGCGTCGTAACCAGAAGATAGTGGAGGAGAGTCCGTCACCATTCATAGGCGACGAGCTACGCAAGGAGATGGGCGCTAAGGCGGTGGCTGCGGCTAAGGCTGTGGACTACATAGGCGCTGGCACCATAGAGTTTCTGGTGGATAAGCACCACAACTTCTACTTCCTGGAGATGAACACCCGTTTGCAGGTGGAGCATCCTATAACGGAGGAGGTGGTTGGCGTGGACCTGGTGAAGGAGCAGTTGCGCATAGCGGCTGGCGAGCCTCTGCGCTTCAAGCAGGAAGACCTGTCGCAGCACGGTCACGCCATAGAGTGCCGTATATGTGCTGAGGACACGGAGCACAACTTCATGCCTTCACCTGGCGTGATACAGCAGCTGACAGTACCTCAAGGAATAGGTACGCGCGTAGATTCACACTGCTACGAGGGCTACGAGATACCTATGCACTACGACCCTATGATTGGCAAACTGATAGTCTGGGCTGTGACGCGCGAATATGCCATAGAGCGTATGCGAAGAGTGCTGTATGAATATAAGATTACGGGTCTGACAACGAACATACGTTATCTGCGCAGGATAATCGATGTGCCTGACTTTAAGAACGGCAACTACAACACCTACTTCATAGAGCGCAACCAGGAGAGGCTGAAGCCACGCAAGGGATTCAAGACCGACTCGGAGCCTATGGCGGTGATTGCTGCATACATAGACTACCTGATGAACGTGGAGGAGAACAAGCCTAACGGAGTGACGGAAGAGAGTTCGGCTCTGACCAGATGGCGCGCCTTCGGACTGCAGAAGGGAGTGCTGAGGGTGTGATAGATTAAGGAGTTAAAGTAGTGAGCGGAGCGAACGATAACTTCTATAACTTCTATAACTTCAAAAAAAAACATTTTTTTCGCTAATGGAAATACAAGTTGGAGATAAGATGATGGAGGTTACCCTGCTGCAGAAGGAGGGCAACCACGTAAAGGTAGAGATAGACGGTAAGGTGTATGACGTTGACGTTTGTATGCTGGAGAATAACGTCTGCTCAATAATTCATAAGGGCAACTCATATAATGCTGAGCTGACCAAGGACGAGGCTGGCAAGCTGTATCGCGTGAACCTGAACTACTCGGTTTACGACGTGAGCATGCTCGACTCGCAGGCTAAGTACATGCGTATGCGCAAGTCGAAGGGCGCACAGGCTGGTGCACAGGCTGACACCATCACGGCACCTATGCCTTGCAAGATAGTGAAGGTATTCGTGAAGCCTGGCGACGAGCTGAAGGCTGGCGACTCAGTGCTGACCATGGAGGCAATGAAGATGCAGTCAAACTACAAAGTGGCTGAGGATTGCACCGTGAAGGAGGTACTGGTGAATGAAGGCGACAGCGTAATGGCGAATGCGGTATTAGTAAAACTTGAGACAAAATAAAAAGGAGTTAAAGGAGTTAAAAGAAAGATATGGCTACAAGAGTAGAAAAACCAAAAGAGAAGCTTACAGCAAGAGAGAGAATAGAGACACTGCTCGACAAGGGTACATTCGTGGAGATGGATAAGCACGTGATGCACCGTTGCACCGACTTTGGCATGGAGAACAAGCGCATAGAGGGCGACGGCGTAATCAGCGGCTACGGAAAGATTGACGGCAGGATAGTGTTTGTCTATGCCTTCGACTTCGCCGTGCTGGGCGGTTCGCTCAGTGCTGCCAACGCACAGAAGATAGCTAAGGTGCAAGACCTTGCCCTGAAGAACGGTGCGCCAATCATAGGTCTGAACGACTCAGGCGGTGCACGTATTCAGGAGGGTGTGGAGTCACTGACAGGCTTTGCCCACATATTCAAGCGCAACGTGATGGCGAGCGGTGTGATACCACAGATTTCGGCTATCATGGGACCTTGCGCAGGCGGTTCGTGCTACTCCCCTGCCCTCACCGACTTCATCCTTATGGTGAAGGAGCAGAGCCAGATGTTTGTCACTGGTCCTAACGTGGTGAAGGCAGTGACCAACGAGGATGTGGACAAAGAGACACTGGGCGGAGCGATGACCCACAACAGCGTGAGCGGTGTGAGCCACTTCATCTGCAACGACGATGAGGAGACACTGATGACCATACGCGAACTGATAGGTTTCATACCGTCAAACAACATGGAGGATGCACCTGTGCACCCTGTGACTGACGAGGTGACTCGCGTGTGCCACGAACTGGACAACGTGGTGCCAACAGACCCTAACCAGCCTTACGACATACGTAACATCATAGAGCCAGTGTGCGACCAGCAGTATTTCTTCGAGATACAGCCTGAATATGCTAAGAACATCGTGATAGGATTCGGCAGAATGGCAGGCAGGACAGTGGGTTTCGTAGCCAACCAGCCAAACTTCCTCGCTGGTGCGCTGGACATTGACGCCAGCGACAAGGCGGCTCGCTTCATACGTTTCTGCGACTGCTTCAACATCCCTCTCATCGCTGTAGAGGATGTGCCTGGTTTCCTGCCTGGTGTGGATCAGGAGCATCATGGTATCATACGTCACGGAGCCAAGATTGTTTATGCCTTTGCCGAGGCTACCGTACCAAAGATTACGCTCATAACACGTAAGGCTTACGGTGGTGCTTACATCGTGATGAACTCAAAGTGCATAGGTGCTGACGTGAACCTCGCCTACCCAACAGCAGAGATTGCCGTAATGGGTGCCGAGGGTGCCTGCAACATACTCTATCGCAAGGCTACACCAGAAGAGCGTCAGGAGAAGATTGCCGAGTATCAGGAGAAGTTTGCTAACCCACTGCCAGCAGCACGTCTGGGTTACATAGACGAGATTATCTCACCTTGCGACACTCGCATTCGCCTCATACAGGCACTCGAGATGAGTCGCAACAAGAACCAGAGCAATCCACCTAAGAAGCACGGCAATATGCCGCTATAGTGCATAACGCATAATCAGGTTCTTGAAGATCTCATTGTGGCACAGGATGTCGGGATTGCCCACGATAATCTCTTTCTTCTTGGCACGCGTGAGAGCGACATTAAGACGACGGTCTATCAACGCCCCACTGACGGGGTCGGTGAACGTGGCTGAAGAGAGGAACTTCAACTGATACTGGTACTGCACCGTGAAACCGTAGATGATGACATCACGCTGCGAACCCTGATAACGCTCAACGGTGTCGATGGTGATTAGGTTAGAGGTTAGAGGTAAGAGGTGAGAGGTTAGAGTTGTTCCGCTCTGCGCCTGAGCACCTACTGGAGCGCAAGAAAGTTCTTCATTTATAGCCTGGCGCACGGCGGCAATCTGGTTACGATAAGGCACTATGACGCCAACAGTTTTAAGCGGGTCGAAGTTTTCGCCCGCTTCTTTTATTGCCTTCACCACCTCACGGGCTATGACGCGAGCCTCATTCACATTCACCTTGTCACTCTCTGTCTCGTCTGGTTTTGGCACGGGGATAAACTCTATTCGCCTGCCCTCTATCGTCTCTAACTGGTGAGGCAGTCCCACCACACCTAATTTGCCTTCATAAAAAGCGTTATTAGGAAACTCCGCTATCTCAGCGTGCATCCTACCTTGTTTGGAGAGGAAATAGACAACGTTCCCGTTAACGTTAACGTTCCCGTTGTATAGCCTTTCAAAGAGCGAGTTGCGGCAGTTGGTCAGTCCGATGTCTATGAGGCACTGCTCCGTAACTTTGGAGTCCTCCTCAGACTGCTGCACCACAGCAGGCAACTGCTTGTGGTCGCCGATGAGTACGAAGCGCTGAATAGAGGACCCTCCCCCATCACCTTCCTTAAAGAGAGGGGTGCTTGTGATATTCGCATCTTTTGTTGCAGACAGCAGTCCCAACAGTTGGGGTTCGAGTATCTGCGATGCCTCATCTATTATGGCGAGGTCGAATGATTTGAGACGGAAGAGCGAAACAGAAGCCGAGGTGATAGCCGTTGTGGTGCCCACAAACACTCGACAACCGTCTATCAAGTCCCTTATCTCACCTATGTTCTTGCAGCACTTAGTCCTGTTTTCTATGAGGTACTCGCGATAAGGTTTCTCACAAGAGAACGGCGAACCAATCCTGAGGAAGTCCAAGCCCTCCTCCACCAGTTTGGAGCATATCTCATCCACGGCTCGGTTGGTGTAAGCCATCAACAGTATAGAGCCACCCTGCTGGAGTTGCTCCTTGAGTATGTTAAGCAGTCCGAAGGATGTCTTGCCCGTGCCAGGAGGTCCCACCACGAGGTAGAGGTCTCGTGCCTGCATTGCACCACGCACCAAGTCGTTAAACTCACCATAGTCGCCCTTGAGCTCTATGCCCCTATCAACCTCAGGACTGCGCTGTCCCAGTATCAGCGACTTACGGTGCGCAGGGGCAGAGAGAAACTGATGGAGCGAGCGGAACAGCGACGTGGTGGATGCCTCATAGAAGTCGTGCTCCACAGCCCACGACCAGTTTTTGCGTTGGACAAACACCACCTCGTCACTCTGTGGGGCGCGCAACCTTATATTTATAATAAGGTGTGACTCCTCGTTATACATCTCGTCGATGGTGCCACGATGCACTATGGTCTTGCGTATATCGGGTGTGGTATTGTTTTCATAGGCATAGAGGGTCACGATGTCGCCAAGCCTGAAGTTGAGCGAAGCTATACCAGCCTCGTCAGCAGTCTTTTGCGTCAGTTTCAGAGCCACCACCCCACTTTCTTCTTTTACCAACTCCTGTATCTCCAGTCGGTCAATGATGCTGCCCGAAGCCAGTTTCTCATCCAGACTGCTGTGCCACTTAGCCGCAAAACCTGAGTCTTCCTTGTTGTTGTGTCCCATCTTTGAGAGCACGTGCTCGGTGGCAACAAAGCGCAGCATACGCAAGAAGTAGGTCTGTTCCAAAGGGGTTGCCGTCTGTATAGGCGTGAGCACCCTTTCTATCTCAGGTCGCACCCACGTAGCCCAGAAGCGGTCGCTCATCTCTTTGCGTCTGAGCTGCTCGGGTTTCATGCGCAGGAGCACCTCTGCCCCACCCTTGGCATAAGACATCTCGCAGTATGCTATCTGGTTGCGTAGCATCAGTGCCTTGTGCAACAGCTCAGGTGCTACACCTAAGCGCACCAATCCCTTTTTATATTTTGAGTAAAGCAGGAACGACTGTATGTCGCTGTTGCGAATGGGTTGTCCGTCACGCTCGTAGCCGTAATGCAGCATCGCCATATAGAGGAGCATCTGCACGTAGTGTTTCTCCTGATACACAGGGGTGTCAGGGTCGCGTGAAGGAAAACCTCCTTTGCCCGACTTCTGCTCTATCAGCACTCGGTAGTCACGTTGCAGAAGGTCCATACGTCCCTGCAGTCCCAACGTCTCGCAGAAGAATGAGGGTTCGAGCAACACCTGTGAGGCATCAAACCTGCCCACCTCTTTCTCCAGCGTCTCGTGAATGGCTATGCGGATATTCTCCAACTGTTCCCTCGCATCCTTGTGGAAAGAAGCGTCTATGCCTTCAGCCGCCGCCATGTCAATAGCGTTATGATGGAAGAAGCGGGTCACGCTCTCAGCATAGTCCACATCCTTGCCATGCACCACCTCGTCAAGGAACTGCGATGCGAGGTTACCCAAGTGTATCGCCCTTGTAGGCGGTGTGGTCTTCAGTCGGTTGAGCAGCGCCACGTATGGTGTGTCGGCATACGACTCAAAACAAGCCGCCACAGATGAGATATCAACCAGATAGTCAGGCTGATAGATGAGTATCTTGTCAGCCACCACGTTTATCAGGTCGCCCTCCTTCAGCAGTTTCAAGAAATACTCATAGCCCTCAGGCAGCGGCACCTCCACATCCTCACCGTAGTCAGAACGGCCGAAGATGGTGGTGTCATCCCAATGATCAACGATAATACGAGTAGACTCACCCCTAGCCCCTCTCTTGGAGAGAGGGGAAGAGTATGCATTATCTTTCAGCGAAAAAGCAGATAAGACATTTTGTAATTGTTCCCCTCTCTCCAAGAGAGGGGTTAGGGGTGAGTCTGTTGGGGGTGAGTCTTTTAATATTGCTTTAAAGAACAGCGCCAGACACTTTATGTCCCGTTGCCAACAGGTGGGTTGGTCTTCGTCCTTGCGATGACGGAAATCGTTGAGGGCGAGATAGACGGAACGGTCCACGCCGTGTTCCTTACACAGGAAATCGGTCTTGGCAAACAGTCCGCCAAAATGTATGTTGCTCCCCGTCAGACGGTCGTCCACGGCACGGTGCAACACAATATTAAGCAAGTGATAACAACCCTTCAGGTCGCCATCACTTGCTTTCTTTTTTGCTTGAAGCAGTATGTCAAAAAATTCGTTATGCAAGGATTGCGTCAGCCAGTGCCTCGAGAGCCGAAATATCAGTATCCTTCATACGTCCGCGGATGGTTACGAGGTCGCCTTTGATGGTTACATTCTTCATCTCTTCTATCATCTGCTTCATCACTCTGCCAGCTGATGGAGCCCATGAGCCGTTCTCTATCAGAGCCACCTCACGGTTCTGCCAAGCCTTGATCTGCAGGTGGTGCAGGAAGTCATACATTGGTGGGAAGAGGCCTGCATCGTAAGATGAGGCAGCCAGCACCACCTTACCATATTTGAAGGCATCCTCGATAGCCTCAGCCTGGTCTTCGCGACACAGGTCAGCAATAGCCACCTTCTTACATCCCTTACCCTTGAGTATTGCAGAGAGCAGTTCGGCAGCCTCCTTGGTGCATCCATGTATTGAAGCATAGGCAATAAACACACCTTCTGCCTCCACACCGTATGCGCTCCATATATTATACAGTCGCAGAGCCTCAGCCATTGCCTCGCCCTTGAGCATAGGACCGTGCAGCGGACATATCTGTTCTATCTCTAATGCTGCAGCCTTCTTGAGCAGGGTGCTCACAGGACCGCCATACTTACCACAGATGTTGAAATAGTAGCGGCGAGCCTCACAAGCCCAGTCGTCTGGGTCGGCCTCTCTCACGCCAAACTTACCGAAGGCGTCAGCAGAGAAGAGCACCTTGTCAGTCATGTCGTATGTCACCATCACCTCAGGCCAGTGCACCATCGGTGCCATGACAAACTGCAGTGTGTGCTTACCCAGGTTCAGGGTGTCGCCCTCCTTCACCGTCATCACGTTTTCAGAGATGTCGTGGTTAGGGAAATACAGCGGTATCATGGTAGCAGCCTTAGCCGAGCATACTATCTTTATCTCAGGGTAGAGGTTGAGCACCTCCTCCACTCCACCTGTGTGGTCTGGTTCCAGATGCTGCACCACGAGGTAGTCTGGTGTTTTGCCAGCGAGTGCGTTCTTTAGGTCTTCCAACCAAGCTTCGAAAGTGCGCTGGTCAGAGGTATCCATAATAGCTATCTTATCGTCGTCGATGAGATAAGAGTTGTAACACATGCCTTCAGGCAGGTCATACTGCGACTCAAAGAGTGTGGTCTCTCTGTCGTCTTGTCCAATGTAGATAATGTCTTTTGTAATGTTCATTTGTTTATTTTGCAAGTTTTAATATCTCTGTCGTTACGTCAGGTGTTATAGGATAGAAGGCACCAAACTTCTCGCCTTTGTTCTTATGCAGATTAGCCACAAACTGTGGTATGGCAGCATCTATCTCAGCCTCTGAAAGGTTTGGCAATAGTTCCTTCAAGGTCACTGGCAGTTTCAGGTCGTCGTGCAGGAACTGCTTAAAGAGGTTGATGCCCTCTACTGCATCGCTGACTCCGAACACTCGCTCAGCAAACTGCTTGATGCGTGCTGGGTGGTTCTTAGCCATGAAGAGCATATATGCTGGGGTCACTACGGCAAGTCCTGCGCCGTGGGTCACGTCATACATGGCACTTATCTCGTGCTCTATCTGGTGACCAGCCCAGTCCTCTTCTCTGCCTATGCCGCACGTGCCGTTGTGGGCTATCGTACCGCTCCACATGATGTTGGCTCTTGCGTCGTAGTCATTAGGATTCTTCATCACCTTGCGTGCCTCGTTGATGATGGCTGTTATCACGCCCTCACACAGACGGTCGGATATCTCCACGCCCTCGGTATTTGAGAAGTAACGCTCCAGTATGTGCACTATCATGTCGCATATACCTGATGCCGTATGCCATGCAGGCAGGGTCATGGTGAGTTCGGGGTTCATCACGGCAAACTTAGGTCTGAGCAGCATAGGCTCCTTGATGCCCAGTTTCTGCTTCGTGGTCATATTGGTGATAACGGCATTGCCTGAACCTTCAGAACCAGCAGCAGGAATGGTGAGCACCACACCCACTGGCAGAGCCTTCTTTATCTTTGCCTTACCTATATAGAAATCCCAGAAGTCTCCGTCATAGTCCACAGCACACGCCACAGACTTAGCTGTGTCTATCACACTGCCTCCGCCTACAGCAAGGAGGAAATCCACACCGTTCTTGCGCACCAGTTCAATGCCTTCGCGCACCTTGTCGTCTGTAGGGTTAGGTTTGATGCCTGCCATCTCCATATACTTGATGCCAGCAGCATCCAGTGCAGCCTGCACCCTGCCTATCAGTCCGCTCTTCACGGCACTTCCGCCGCCATAGAGTATCATTACCTTCTTGGCACCGTACTGTCGTGCCAGTTCTCCTGTCTTTGCTTCGGTGTTACGTCCGAACACAAACTCCGTAGGTGAATAAAAAGAAAAATCTAACATTTATTTTAATTGATAATTGATAATTGATAGTTATTTTATATACTTCTTGCCGTTGCTGATTACTATGCCCTTGTATGAATCACTCACTTTCTGCCCAACCAAGTTAACGTTAACGTTCCCGTTCCCGTTAGCGTTCCCGTTAACGTTCCCGTTAACCTTAACCACGCCCGTAGGTATATCCATACCCAGCACGTAATACACTGAGTTGAGAATCAGTTTCTGTGCTGCCGCTGTGAGGTTAGCCGTTGATGCCTCGCTCACACCTATCATTATATAGCGGTTGCTTATCGCACTGCCGTTAAGGGTGGCACCTGTCAGGTCGGCTATGCTGATATAGTTGTTACTTGTAGGCGAAGCTAATGTAGTGTAGTCCTGCCAGTTTGTTGGCTGACTGATAGCAGTCACGGCATTGCCGCTTGCTGAGGTAAACAGCTGCACCTTGCCGTCGTTTATCTCCACATCCTGGAATATCTCGTGCGTATCGTCAGCTACGCTCACTGCTACGTCGCCGGTGTTCACTGCCGTTCCCCAGTTCCACACACCGTTTTTCATCATCCAAGGCTTGAGCAGCACCGTAGGCAGGTTGTAGTTCTTCAGTCCTGCCATGGCAGCAGCACCTGATGATGGCACTGGACTAATCACCAGCGCGTCACATTCGCTTAGGTCTGGTGTGCTGTTAGCGTCCTTCACCTCCACCATAAAAGCAGATCTTATAGCTGCAACTATCTTGGCATCGGCATCGCTGGTACCAGTAGTACCATTCGTTACGTATGCCACCACTGGTGCTGATGCATCACTCACGTTCAGCGTGATGGTAGCCATTACGTCTGTCTCGAAATCCACTGTTGGCACAAAGGTCATAACGTATGTGCCAGCCTCAGAGGGTGTGCCGCTGATGGTTGCCACCTTGCCGTCTATCGCTACCGTCACTCCTGGCACTGTGGTGTTGTCCGTACGCTCTATGCCTGTTGCCGAACCGCCAGCGGTTATCGTCACCGTCTGTATAGCGCGACCAGCCTTCACTGCCTGTGTGGCATTGCCTGTCACCGTGAGTGTTGCAGGCATGTGGGGGGTACCTCCGTCGTTATACTCAAAGCAACCTAGGTCTGGTGCCTGTCCGTAGTAAGGCAGACCAGTGTCTGTCGTACCCTTGTCTATCAGCTGTGATGTAGATTTTGGTCGCATACATGTGTAGTCAGGCAGACTGCCGTCAGCCTTTCTCGCACCCAATATCTGTCCTTCCACATCCACACTCTCAAAGTCGGCATCCGTCACCGTCATGCCTACGATGTTCCATGAGTTGTTCTTCTCTTCGTATGAGGCACACTGTATCACATCGCCGTTCTTACCCTTGTATGTCAGGTTGTTATACAGATGTGCCGTACCACATGCCGTCTGGTCGAATCCGTAGTTCTTGGCGTTGTAGCAGCTGGTGTTGTTGTATATCCACATCTCACCGGCGTTGTTGTTCTGGTCTATGCCCTTCGCACCCAGACTGGCGTCGAGGTGGAATGTCACACCGTTGTATGCTGACAGGCTGTTTCTCAATATCACGTCATGCTTTGTTCTGTCGCCGCCCAACTTAAATCCGTTGGCGTTGCCCAGATTCACGTACTCAGCCATCGTCACCCAGTATTTTGGGCTGCCTTCACGCTTCGATGTCACCTCTCTGCCTGCACCCTCAAACTGCTGGAACCAGCTCTTGTCAGTCTCATAGCGAGCATGTCCCTCCATGTTGTAATAGCCAGGACCGTTGTTGTAGCACACACAGTTCTCTATCACTGTAGGACCGAAGTCGCTTGTCACGTGCTGGTAGAAGTCCCATCCGTCGTCAGAGTTGTTCCATGCACGGCATCCTATGTAGGTATTGCCGCCGCCGGTATATTGCTTATCGGCAAAGCCGTCGGCATTGCCACCGAAGTCTGCTGCGTCCACGCCACCCAGTTTGTAGTCGAAGTTATCGTGTGAGTCGCAGTTGAGTATCAGGTTGCTGTGACCGCCCTTCATCTGCACACCTGTATCGCCGTGACCATATACGTCCAGCATCGCAAACTTACAGTATGAGCCTGAGTTCAGCAGACCGTTCTTGCCTGAATAGCGTATCGTCAAGCCCTTCATATACACGTAGTTGCCTGAGTTTGAGATACCCCTTGAACCGTATGCCACCTTGCGGAAGTCGAAGATAGGTGTCTCGCCTTCGTAAGCCCATATGTTTACGAACTTATCACTGTTGCCACTCACGTTTATTGATATCGGGTTGCTGTAGTCATACTGTCCGCCGAGGCAATACAGTATGTCGCCAGGCTGCAGCTGGCTCACCAGTGTTGTAAACGCGCCAGCCTTGTCGTATGACGTTCCGTCACCCGTTCCGTTAGGCTTAGCATAATAAGTCTTGGCTGTTGCTGCTATCGTCAGCATTATCAGCGCCATCAGGTTAAGTAATCTTTTCATTTCGTTGTCTATGTTGTCGTTATTATATTTTTTTTATTTCACGCCAAGCGAGGTGATACTCCTTCGGAGTTTGTGATAACGATATTCTGCTTATTGCAAGCACGCTTTCATAAGCATCTATCTTATATCACACTGCCTGACGGCAGCTATCACCTCTACGCGAAGAACAAAGGTCGCAGTCTTTGACTGCTCACGCAAAGCCATGCGGACTGTGCACGAAGTCCTCCCTTTGAGGGAGGATTTAGGAGGGTCTCCTTGGCGTAAGCGCCGGAGGCGCGTCTTGGCTCTTTGCGTAGAGAAGGTTAAGCTTGAAAAGCTAAGTCATAGACAGAAGTGGGCATTATAGGAGCTTGCTCATATATGGACACTACTGGCGAGGACTTGAATCCTCGAAGAGGGTAACCTTCTCGTCTTTGCGAGAAACCAAACCACCATCGTTACTCAGCATCTTTTCCACGTCGCTGAGCAGGCGTTTGTATGGTGCGGAGTGGGTGTAGCCTAAGCTTTTCTTCAGCATCTGCGATATGTCACTCTGCGAGTTGTTGTACGCCGAGAGCTCGTTTTGCATCTGCAGGGCGTGGCATGACTTATGCCTTATGTCCTTCTCTCGCTCGCGTCGCAGTTCGTCGCACACTGTCTGCATGGTAGGCACCACCACATTATTAAACAGGTGGTGTCCCTGCACATACATATAGGTGGTCTCAGGTGTCACACCCAGTTGCAGCAGCAGGTCCTTCGTCTTCAGGTAGTCCTCCTTCTTGCCAGGCAGTTCGCGCTGCAGACTCTGCACCCTCACCCTCACCTTATGTCTCAGTTTGTTCAGTGCGTTAGGCACATCGCTCATCCTGCCGTGCCTTATGCTCACTATGGTGTTGAAATCCGTTATGGTAAACTTACCGTAGTTGCCCTCTCGGTATAGCATCACGCTCCACACGAAGAGCGGGAACACTATCCTGCTATACTGCGCCAGGAAGTCAACGAAGTCAAACACCTCATGGTCATTCAGCGTTGACATCACACACACATTATGCAGTCCAGGGGCATAACACTGGTAGTTCTCTATGGCATACACATAGGTGTGCAGCACGTAGGGGTTGCTCAGCATAAACTTGCTCAGCGTCGTCTCGCCCTGCAACAGGTAATCGTAATCGGCATCCACACACGCTATCATGTGTGTGCCCACCTTCTGGTGCATCAGCGACATCAGTGCCTGCTTCTTGCCTCTCTTCAGGTTGCCCCTCGATGGCAGCATCACCTCAAAATATCGTGTCTCGTCCTCAAACTCCGACAGCACCATTCTCCAGAACAGCACATCATCATAACTCTCCACGTAAGCCACTATGCGCTTACGTGCCGACTTGCCCCTCAGCGTGTTAGCTGCCTGAACGTAGTCCGATGTTATGTATGAGTTAAGTTTTGACAAAACTTTGGTTCAAAGCGTTCCCGTTAGCGTTCCCGTTCCCGTCAGCGTTCCCGTTATACTGTAATCTCGCTCACTTCCGTTACTTTATCCATCCATCCGTCCATTATCATGGCAGGCGAATGGGTAGAGAGGATTATCTGCACATTAGGGTTCATCTTGCGTATAATACTGATGAGCTGCTTCTGCCATTCCACATGCAGACTCACCTCTGGCTCATCCATAAACAGCACATAGGGCTCCTCGTTCTCCAGATACACTGCCAGCAGTATCGTCAGCATCTGCTTCTCACCGCTCGACAGCACCTTCAGGTCTATCGGTTCGCCATAGAAGAGCAACGTAAACTCCTTCTTCTCCCTGTCCACCGTCTTGTGCGTAGCGCTGAAGAGCTTGTCGATGATGTCGTAGAGCAAAGCTCTGCGTTGCTCTACTCTAACGGGAACGGGAACGTTAACGTTAACCTTTTCCTGGTTGTCTTTTGTACCTTGTCCTTTATCTTGGTTCCCGTTCCAGTTAACGTTCCCATTATACTTCTCCACCAGCCCTTGCAGGTTCTCGTCATATTCAGAGCGCACGTCTGGGGTGCATATCCAGTTATAGCGTATATACTCGGCATCGCTGGGCTCAGTCACCAGTCTTATGCCTTGTTTCTCTATCGCATTGATGGTCTTTGCCCCTGTTATGGCACGCCTCAGTATGGTGCTCTTACCGTCGCCGTTCACTCCGCTCAGTATGTTCACCTGTGGGTCCAGCGTCCACTTAATGTGCTTTCTGCCACCCCATAGAGCGTCAATCTCAATCTCTTTTATGTAGTCAGCGTACTTCATATACCTTTCTCTTTTACGAGGACAAAGTTAGTAATTTTCACGCAAAGATGCAAATTTATTTTCACTTTTCCTTCTTGCGCTCCAGTAGGTGTTCTTGCTCTGGCAAGCGTAGCACCATAGGTGCGTCCGATTACAGGCGAGCAAGCTCGGAATTCTTAGCAAGGGCATGCGGTTACTTAGTAAGGACACGCGGTTACTTAGCAAGGGCACGCGGTTACTTAGCAACCGCACGAGCCTAAAGCAACAAAAAAGGAACCCCGTTTGGAGTTCCTTTTAGTTCCCGTTAACGTTATGGTTCTGGTGTCGCCACCTTCTTCTTACCTACGTTGACGCTGGCATCACCTGTTACCTCGGCTTCATCACCACCGCCATAGACATTGTCACGGATGTCAACACCCAGAACGGTGTATTTCTTGTAGTAGGTAGTGTCAGCTACCGCTGTGCCTGAAGCTGAAGTATAAGTATCATCGCTCTTGGTGTAGCAATCAGTTGGCAAGGTATCACCAGCCTTAACCGGTATCTGCTTATAGATGTCCTCACCTACCGTTGTACCGATGTTAACCGTAGTACTACCCTCTACCTTGGCAGCCTTACCTCCACCGAAGACACTGTGGATAGAGCCCATATTACCCTTCACGTGAGAAGGCAGGATGACACTATGTCCGGCAATCTCCTTGGTCTCGCCAGCGTAGTTTGAATAGTACTTTATCTGAGCATCCTCTGTATAACTCCTGGTCTGTGCTTCGCTTGTCGGGTCAGCTACCTCATTGATGTTGACAGTAGGACTACCTACCATCAAGGCACCCTCACCGTAGCCGCCGCCGTATATGTTGCCAATGCTGGTAAACGACTTCACGTTGACTACAGGGTCTTTGTAAAGCTTGTCACCAGACGTCTTTGGTGTGCCGTCGTCATTATATCCATAGACAGAGTATGCAGCAAGGTTTCCGCCGCCATAGAGCTCACCGATGATGATAGGATAACATCCTGTCTCTTCGATATTGACCTCTATAGAACCATTGATGTTGCCGCCGATATTGTTGCCACCGAACACACGGTCGAAGCGTCCGCTCTGGATGTTCATCACCACGTTTCCATTGACATCTGCATTCTTTGCACCGCCATAGAGAGTGCCTAACTTAGAGATACATACAAGGTCAATGCTTGTACCGCCTTCCATGTAAGCCTCGTTACCGGCGCCATACACTTCGTCGAGCACCAGAGGGCAACACGGAGCACCACTTCCGTCCTTTGCCTCGTTCAAACTAACGCTGGCAGTCTTCCATATCTTACCTTTAGCATTAGAACCGCCATAAGCATCATGTATAAGTCCGCCTTGGAGGTCAACAAAAGTAGTACCCTTTCCATAGGTAGTTGTACCGTCAGCCTTGTAACCCACATTAGCGCCCGGGTTATCTTCACCAGATGGCAGTTTGTCATTACCGTTACCGCCACCGAAGATTGTACCTATCTCGTATGTACCTTTGACAATCACCTCTGAAGCAGGAACAGAAGCAGCATTACCGCCGCCATATACAGTATTGATACTTGTGAGGTCACAGCCGTCGATGGTCACTGATGCCTTTGAATTATCATCCGTAGGGATGTATGCAGCCAGATTACCACCGCCATAGACAGCTTCTACGTCATACTTATCAGAATTCTTGGCAGGCTTAGTACTGATATTGGCATTCTCAGGAGTCTGTGTAGCATAGACGTGTACTGTTACAGTGCCCTTAGGCGAACCGTTCATATCGTTGCAACCGAATACCTGGTGTACGACAGCACCCTCTGCATCAGATTCAACAGTTTCGTTCAGACTAACGGCTATATTGCCACCTGTCGTTCCTGCCTCGCTGATAGGAATCTGCTCTTCTTCAGGAGTGCCCTCAGGATAAGTGATGTCATCGACGCTACCCTTACCGCCACCGAACACACTGCCGAAGTAGTAATACTTAGTAGCATCTTCCGAATCAACAACCTTCGTACCTACTGTACCGCCTTTGATATTCACCGTTGCATTCTCTGCCACAGCGCCAATCTCACCACCGCCATAGATACTGCTCTTCACAGTTCCACCAGTCATGTTCAGTGTGGTTCCCTTACACTTACCGAGTTTTGGCCACAATGGAAGCAATGTTCCATCCAGAGCATAGAGACGTCCCATACCGCCTGTAAACACATTACCACCCTTGGTATATTGCAAATGGTTCTGATAGTCAAATGTTGTATTTGGTATCACAGCCTTCTGCTCAGCAGTAGGATTGTAGATGTACTCATTGTCGTTACCGATGGTACCGCCGCTGATGTTTATTGTGATGTAACCACGACCATTATTATAATAGGTAGAAGCAGATTCAGTACTTGGGTTAGGATAAGAACCGTCATACTTGTTGTTTGGACGCAATATACCATAAGGCTTTATCTTGTGTCCGTCTTCTTCTATCTCTTCATCCACCAGATATAGACCGTAGCCCACTGATGCCAGACGACCGCCACCATAGACAGAGCCGAGAATTTTACCACTCTCGATGTTCAGTTCCACAGAGCCACCCACGTTACCAGCCGTCAGTGCATCGCCACTGAATCCACGACCTCCGCCGAATACGTTACCATCTACGTAAGAGGTACCCAATGTACCAATCGTTGGTCCTTCACCTTCATCCGTGCCGATGTTCACTGTCGTATTTTGGAATACGTGACCATCCTCTCCGCCGCCAAAGACTGAGCCATAGACCTTTCCGCCCTCAACGGTAACCGTTGCACGATCCACATTCGTCTCCTTATTGAAGAAGATACGCTGGTCACCCTTACCTGCACCAAAGACGTAGCACGTAACCGGATGAGCAACTATTTGACTGAACGTACGTGGCACACCGACAGTACCGCCAGTCATCGTAACAGTGGCAGAGCCCTTCACATTCGTAGCCTCACAACCACCATAAACATTAGTCAAGATATGACCGCCGTCGATAGTTACTGTAGTCGTTCCCTCAACACTTCCTGCCGTACTCAGATATTTACTGATGCCCTCAGTTGTGTCATAATAAGGAACACAACCCGAGCCACCACCAAACACATTACCATAGTAAGTATGTCCGTCAGAAGCTTCCAGTCTTCCACCTTCGGTAGATTCTCCGCTAGGGTATTTATCCAAGTCGCCCGTTGCATTAGCGTAAAGGTCATGTGGTGCGTATGGTGCTTCGTATGGCCAGCTTGCGCATTCCAAATCATCTGATGGAACATAGTCGTCACCCCATACTTCAGCTCCGTATGGCGCAGTGACATTTTTTCCACATCCTATCTGTCCGCCAGAGATGTTCACCTCAGTATCACCTAACACGTGTCCGCTCTCGCTACCGCCATAGGCAGAACCTGTTAGGAATGCCGTGCCGCTGATATTCAATATCGCCTTATTGAAGTATGCACAAGTCTCCAAATTAGGATATTGGACAGGATCATGCATCTCACCACGACCGGCACCAAACACATGACCATAGTCATCAGGACCGCCCTTACCATATCCAGCCATCTTGGCACCGGCAACACCTATCTGACCTCCGCTGACAGTAACGGTACAAGTGCCAGTACCCTCTGCACATGAGATTGGCTTGCCGACAGGCACTTCAGGATGCGCTGTATGATAAGTCGCATCAGCAAGGGTGTATGTGCCCACTGACCCCATAGCACCACCGCCATAGACGTTGTGCACCACGTGACCGCCGTCAATCTGTACGGTTGTATTACCACGCACTATACCAGCGTTAAAGTCAAAGTATGTCTTTTCTACTTCACTTACGGTCTTTTTGTAGGTGTCAGTACCGCAACCAGAACCATATACGTTACCACGAGAAGGGTAACGGGCTCCTGAGTAGGTAATATCATCAGAAGGGTCATCAGGCGTACCGCCATCATCGGTAATTGGAGAGCCCTCTGCTATACCGATAGTACCACTATGTATAGTCACCAATGCATCTTTGAAGTTGTGACCGTTCTCGCCACCGCCATATACAGAACCCTTAATCCAAGGATTTGTGTTATCTTCTGCGGAAGTGGTTCCGATAACCACGTTCGTATTGCCAACCCATGCCATCTTATCGACAAGCGGATTTGATTCTGGATCGCCTTCTGAACCACGTGAAGAACCGAATACCATACCATTATTCTTACCGTCACTACCGAATGTTCCACCAGTGATGGTCACGTTAGCCATGCCTGTATTATCCGCAAGAGTAGTAGTTCCAGTTGATGGGTTATAAGTAAATGTACCGACAGAGCCGAATGCGCCACCACCATATACATTATGAAGAATCTTTGTTGTTTCTGCAGTACCGCTGATGGTTACGTTGGTATTACCCTTCACCATACCTGCATTGACATCATCTTCCTTACCTTTACCGCCACCATAGACGTTGCCCCATGTAGCACCGCCCTCGCCTTCTGTTCCGATAATACCGCCATTAACATTTACTTCTGTGTCATTATTCACAGCAGATTCTTCACCACCGCCATAGACGCTCTCGCCCACAGTGGTTGTGCCATTAATATTCAGAGTCACCTTTCCTGTTACTGCGCCGAGACCATCCAGATTCTCTGTTGTATAGAGGATGTGATTTGTTTTGTCGATGCTTATTGCATCACCATGCTGCCATTTATATGTGGTAGTTGCACCTTTCACGCCTGTACGGTATGTACCATAGTCTGTATAGTAAAGTGGAGTAGTCCTAAAGCCTATACTGTCAACCTCTACTGTAGGGAGCGAAGCAGAATATCCTGCACCGAACACATTGCCCTTGACTGTACAACCTGTCAGTGTAGAAGTGGCAGGGCCCTCAACCTTACCCAAACTACCGCCACCATAGAAGTTGCCCGTTATGGTACAGTCTGTCAGAGTAGACGTTACATTACGTGTAGTAGCGAGTGAGAACAAAACATGTTCCACAAACAGACGTGCCACGTTTGTTTTATTGTCAGACATTGGAATAAACTGATAGCTGAATTGGGTAGAAATTCCTGGGAATCCCGATGCAGATGCTTGCGTGTATTGTTCACTTACCCAATTATTCCAATTTGTATTTACAACACCACTTTTGTTATTCGGTGCACGACGGCTATAAGAACTACCACCAAAGCCTGCACCAAAGAATGTACCAAACTCACAACCTGTCGCAGTGGTGGTTACGGTCTTACCTTCATTCATATCACCAAACTTCGGTCCACCGCAGAACAAGTCTATCTTACCACCAGTAATGGTTGTTGTGATGTTACCTTCTACACGGTGATTAGAATCAGCATTGAAACCACCTCCATAGAATTCCTTGATATCAGCATTCTGTATCTGCCAGGTAACATTACCAGTATTATCTCCACCACCAGATGTGCCTATACCCTCCATAGCCGCACCAGCTACAACGCCAAAGCGTCCGCCATTTATATAACATTCTGCATTATCAGCATAACTGGTTACGTCGGCACGATACATACCCGTGAGGTAGAACTTATCAAAATCACCACCTGTTACAGATATTGGTGTATGGTTTGTATTTCCTGTGTTATCCTGGTGCGTACCTCTATGGAATTCCTTAAACCATACATTACCTCCAACATGGAAATATGTAGTATTCTTGGGATCTGTATCACCATTATTCTGTCCTGTTACCCACTGCTCCATTACACCACCTTGTAAAATATATGGTGCTGCTATAGTATGACTACTATTCCTTGAATACTCAAACTGAGTAACTCGGAACAGTGAAGTGTTAGTTGATTCAAACCACCCTTTCGGTACTACGATACCAAGATTATAAGAACCTGTGCCACCTGTGGATTTCTGTGCCATACCCAAACCTGGTATGTTAATGAAATCCCACTTTACAGGATGCCACTCGTCTCGTCCGTTATTACGTAGCATAAGAGAATAGTCAGGCTCGTCATCACCGTCTAAGTCAACCGAAGTAACGGTATATGGTTGTGTCCCACTAACATGGGTAGTAGTATAAAAATGAAAATTACCAACCAATACCACAGCATAGTCATTGACTGTATGCAAGGTGTTAGGAGCGAGAGCAGTTACCGCATTGGATAAAGATGTATAAACCACCTGATTATTGCCTGCTATTGAGTATTGGCTACCATTAGTATAAATATTTCCACCACCAACATTAGGAACCTGATAGGCAGTTTCCATATTTGTATTATAAACTACATCAGCATTTGCGTCAGCCAGATAGACCGCCTTTGCCCAATAAGGCTCAATAGTGATTGCTGTCACACCCTCTGGCACGTCCCAGTAAGCACCCTGTGAGAACACACGACCACTAACGCTGTACTTATCTTTATTGGTGCAGTTACGGTCAGCGAAGTTATATGCTGGAGCATCCGTACCTGTAGTGAAAGAACCTGGTGTTCCTCCAGTGATGCTAACAATCTTCCAGCCTGTTACTACACGGTTATGAGTATAGTTCTTAGTACCTACTTCATTATAATAAGGTAATTGTACCTTGTAGTAGTTGAAGTTAAAGTGCTCTGGGTCTTTGTCAGTAATATTCAGCGTCAATGAAGGATAAACTATTTCGGCACCATCAGGTTTAGCGAATTGAGCACCATTACCCATTTGTATATTAACAGTCAGTGTACCCATCTTACCACCCTTGTTGCGCTCGGTAGTGGTCGTTGCATTCTCTGCATCAATATTCACTACTGATGGGTAGTAACCTGGCTTAGCCAATACTGGGTAAGGAGTAGATGAACCTATCTGTGAAGGCAACAGTACCCACTTGGCCATTTCATCCTTCCTTGCTCTGTCTCCTGTAGCCCACCATGCAGCGAGTTCACGATGGCTGTTCTGCAAATTGCGGAAGAACTCGAAACGCTGCAAGAAGCGTGTCTCTGCCATCAGGGCTCCATTAGATGTCTGCATATCCTGAGCCACCACATAAGGAGCCTCGGCATAGAAATAGTTGTAGTTGCCAACGCCTGTAGCATCCTTATTAACGATATTCACACCGTTATATATTGGTGCCTTATTATTTGAACCCGTTATATTACCATAATACATACAGTTCATCACCATCGTCTCAAGGTAACTGCTGGAAGTTGCCACATTATTGTGACCAACGATACCACCTACTTCTGCACCTCCAGTGATGTCAGCATAACTGTAGCAGTTGATGACACGAGATGAACCGTCAAGCAGACCTACGATACTGCCGACGTAGTTTGAACCGCTAACGCTACTACTGCAACTACTGATATGAGTGTAACCGTTTTCGTCAGTTCTCACAGTGCTGTTAGTGGCAAGTATGCCACAGTTGTATATACGTGTGGCTCCTGTAGCCTCATTACATATAGCACCTACATTAGTACCTCCGCTGATAGACACATTATCAAGTATCAGGTTACGGATTACAGCACCATTAGCGTATGCCACGAGTGGTGTGTTTAAGCCGCTGTAAGTGTTATACTGTCCGTCTATCACACCAGTGAATGGTGCCTCTGATGTACCAAGAGAGGTGAATCCTGCAAATGTAAAGTCAGAAGCAAGAACATAGTGACCATTCATGTCAGTTATCTCAGAGCGACTATGTATCTCCGTAGCAGCATCCTTATGTTCTATCCATAAGGTCTGCACGTCATTACCCTTGTCGCCTGCAGTTGCAGCTGCTTTTTGTTCTGCAAGCACTGTGAATGGGTTGTTATCGCCATCAATTTCAGCCACCTTAGTATTGTCGAAACGTGGCATCAGGCGCATATTACCATTAGCATCACTTACCACCATGAATGTAGCATCGGTGATATTAAGCGTCGTCTGGTCGTGACCTATGGCATGCTGCTTAACGTTGAGGTTCTGCAGGGTTACCTGACTTGATGTACCTGTCCACACACCGCTCTTAAGTGCAATTGCAGAAGAGTTGGCTGTAAAGTAACGCTTAGTGTTATACACACTTTGTATCTGAACGTTGTAAGGGTCGAAACCGTTCTTGCCAGCGAGGTAATAGTCCTGCTCTGTTGCGTCCTTTGTCTTTGCCTCATCGTGAGCACCTGTCTCACCCTCATAGAGGTAACCCATCTCCCTATCTATATCGAAGTTAGGTCTCAGGAACCACAACATATCGTCTGGCGCATCTTCAATGCTTGCAGGAGCATCAGCGCCTTCAATGATTGAGCCAGAGGTCTTGGCATATTTACCTCCCTGCTTCAACAGGAAGGCTGTAGGTATTGTAGCAGCAGCCGTTGCAGCTCCTGTGTAAGTGGAAGTATAAGCAGGTTTTACTGTGTAGGTGACATAGAAGTCGTTACCCTCCTTAGCACCTGTTGGCACAGTCGCAAGCGAAGTGCTGGTATGATAAGGTGTACCTATTACCGAGTACTTATGGTAGCCTGTCGTTTTCACCGATGCAGAGTACCACTTATACTGCTCAACCATAGGGCTGTTATAAGTACGCAATACATCTGTCTTAGATACTGGCACACGCATAACCTCCCATCCGTGATTGTCCATAAGGATTACCAGTGGCTCAAGGCTTACTTCCTCGAACACGAAGTTGCCAGAACCCATACTGATGGTCTGGAAAGCATGCTCTTCATTCAGGTATTGCTTATTAGTCTTTGTAGTACCAGACTCATTGTTTATCCATGGAGCAGAATATGCCCATGCTGTATAAACATGCCAGCCTTCTTCCGCTATCTCTGTCTTCTGCGCAGATGTAAGTGTCACGTTACGTCCTTCTGTCGTCACCTTATTAGCCTCCGACAATATTCCCTGCACCGTAGGTCTGTTCTTCCAATATTGCTCAAAGGTGTTGACGGTACGACGCTCATTGCTTGTTCCATCATCAATAGGATTGAGCGTAACGAGACGAGTCTGGTGAGCTGTACCCACAATCATATATTCTGTGGCAAGATTGGTATAAGGGTCGTCACCATAATTACCTCCATTAGTAAGAGGATTGCTGTTGATTACGCTTGTCACAACATTAGCATATCCTTCTGGCTTATATGTGCGCAGATAAGAATGGTATCTACCTAACTCATTACCATCTTCATCTTTAAAAATATGATCTTGATAAGATACTATATTTACATGATATGGGTCGAGTTCATCCTTTGATGCAGGATTGTTAGCTGGCACTATATACCACAGCCAGCGAGAACGTGTGCTGGCACCTTTTGACAACTGCGTTTGCCATTGCTCTACACCATACACATAGATGGTAACATCACCATTGTTGTAAGGATATACTGCTTTAGTCTGCACGTCTGATACACCATCACTACCATTCTCCTGCTTGAAGCTCTCACCATCAAGGAACCTCAGCATGTAGGTTTTGTTCTCCTTATCCTCAATGTTCAGGCTGTTCATGCCATCGAGGTCTACATCATCACTTACATCGTAGTTTACGTATATAGGGTCTCCGCTTTCTACATCAAACGTACTGGTGATAGGGTCGCTGAGAGTATATACGTCACCAACAATGCTTGCCGTCTTATAGAAATGATATGCTGACACTAATGGGCTTATCCATTCATCAGGCAGTTTCAATTCTGACTCATTACTTTCTATGGTAGCGATGAGTTTCTTCTGACGGTCAATAAGTTTATAAGTGACAGATATATCAACAGGATATACCTTTACCTCTGCCTTTAAGAAGTCAGCGTTATCATCACCTGGGGCATCCATAAAATTTATCTGCTCAAAGAGAATAAGGTCACCAGGGGTGCTGCCAGCCATAATGACGAACTTAGTGGATGCTTCATCATCAAGAGCAAGTGTAGGAGTTGGTGAGAACACCATAAATTTGCCTGTGCCTACGTTCTTTATCTCCACATCATAAGGATCTTCAGCGCCACCTATGTTCCACAAGTGAGAAGGTTGGGTGTTGTTAGCATCCTCATAGGCAAGAGTACCATTATTGTCATAAGCACAATAGTTGTCAGATATTCTCTTGATATTGAAAGCACGAGCGCCACGCAGTCTCAGGAACTTGTCTGACAGGTGGTCTGTGGTGTAGGTCACATAAATATTAGTTTTATCTGACGGAGTAGCATCAATCTTCGCCTCATCAGTCAACTGATCTATCGACGTATAAGGTTCGCTGAAAGAATAGAATGATGCTGTCTCACCTGCAAGATAGCTGCTGCGAATGTCGGCAGGAATGTCATCAATAGAACTTAGGGACTTGCCTTCACCTTGTTTTACCTCTTTCTTTATAGCGATGTCTCCTGCACGATTTATTATATAATAGGTATAGGTATGCAATGGCATGCTCTTTACACCAGAAGCATTTTCACCAACAACAGCAATCGCCTTGATTACGTCCGTTTCTGTTGGTGGAGTAAAGGCTTCACTACATACTGGGCTTTCTGCCGTTGGATTTGAACCATCGGTAGTATAATGTATCGTTCCCTCTGGTGCTGTAATGGTAAACGTCCCATCGTTATTATTAGTAATGGTTGGAGGGAAGATATAAACCGTAGACTCAAGATAGAATTTGCCACTATTTGTACTTTCTGTGGTTCCTTTAGTCCAAAGACCAATGATACCGCCCGTATTTATACCATTAAAAGGATCTCCGTCGCCAACAAGTGATTCCTTGTTTCCTTTATTGACATTCAGATATTTTCTTGGATTTCCACTATCGGGATCAACACTATTATCTTCAGCATATTTAGAAATAATTTCATAAGATTCACTCGAAGAGTCATATCTAATAGCAAACAATGCATAATCATCATTTGCAGGTGAATCCTCAAGATGTACACGCACACGACCTTTGTTGGATAGAAAACCAGCGTTGTAAGTTAGGTATTTTCCATCAATAGCATGTATGATATAGTAATAATCCAAAGTAGGATGTTTCTCAATAAACCATATAGCTTTGTTTGCATCATAACCAACTGTACCACGACACTTGTAGGTAGTCAGAAACGGCATACCATTGTCTGTATCGGTATAGAATGGAGATGATGACTGGTAATATTTCCAGCCCACCGTTGGACACAGGTAGAAGTTGTTTGCCGGTGTACCACTGTGGGTAACGGTGCCAATGTAGTACGTTCCGGAATAATCATCCGTCTGTCCCCACGCCTCACTGCCTCCTGCAAGGAGCAGGAGAGAAGTGAGAACTACTAAACTCTTAAACTTTTGAACTATTGAACTCATATATCAATTGAACTCTTGAACTATTGAACTTCTTATCACTCACTTATCTTACCATCAGCTTGCTGCTGTAGTCGCCAGTGACGGTGCGGACAGCATATACCAAGCCTGAAGGTACGTTGATAACAACGGTGCTGTTAGGCTTAATATCGAATGCCTTGACGAGTGCACCGCCTACTCCGTAAACGAGTACTGTGCGAGCCTCCTTGAGAGTTGACTTGGTAGTGATAGTACCAAGACCTGGAATGAAGGTCATGCCGCCCTCGCCTTCTGTTACGGTAGAAGGTTCGTTGTCGTCAGCACCATTGTCAGGTGTTACCTCTGGCTTGCCCTCTGCATCAGAGAATACGATGCTGAGAGTGTGGCCGCTGTTTGTCGTAGCGAAGTAAGCACGGAATGGCAATACTGGTGTTGCATCACCTGTGGCTGGTACCTTGACGTATCTGTTGCCTTCGGCATTCATCACGTAGTTGTAAGTACCTGCTGCAAGCTCCTGATTCAGATAGCTTGGAGTGAAGGTGTAGCCCTCATCTACTGGACTATGGTTCATATCATCATCACTCTTGTTGATAGTGATATTAGGATAAGAAGCGAAGGTTACTACCTGACGCTCGAAGCCTGTAGGCATCTTAGGTGCAGTCCACTGACCGCTGAGGTCAAACTCATAGAATGCCTTTCCAGGGAAGCCTATCAGATAAGGTGTAGCCTGTTGCTGCAATGGATAGCCCTCGTAGGTGTGTGAAGTCTTGTAATACCTGTTCTGTCCTTCTGTTTCACCATCCTTTATATCAAGATACTGATGCAGAGCATCCCACAGGTAGTGGTTGTCGTAAGTATTGTCATAAGCGTCTTCACCTTCATTCTTAGCAAGGCTAATGAAGGTAGCCTTCTTGATGGTAGGCTCAGAACCATTATTTATTTCAGTGTACTTGCGCAGCCAGTACTCATGACCTATCTTACCATTGTTGCCGTCACCTGTGTAGAAGTGAGTTATCTCGCCCTTCTGATGGGTGCTTACAGTCAGTACATTGAATGGCAGTACGATAGACTCCCAACCAGTGTTGATGCCGGCATAGGTGTCAGGTATGCGCTGATACCACATGCGTGAGCTACTATCGAATCTGTAAGGTATTGGAGCCCAGAAGTCATTCTTGTCTATAAGCAGATGGTCGTTAGAAGCTCCGTAAGTAGTTGTTCCTGTATTTCTGTAAACCCAGTGACCATTTACTGTTGTACCGTCCTGAGCGGCTACTCTGCCGTAATCACCCTGAACATAGTCAGGCTCCTCAAGTGATGTCTGTACTACCTTAGCAGTCTTTTCAGCTGCAGTAGTACCATCGCCTAACGTTGGAGCTGCCTCGGTATATACAAGCAGGTTCTTTGTGAGTCCGTAGTTGCTGAGACCAGATATCTCGTCAACATCGAGCAATGGAGCGAAGAACTCACTGCCTTCATCATCCTTAGAATAAGCCTTAGCTGTGCCATTATCCTTGTCGAACGCATCGTCATAGCCTGTGAAGTCTATTGCCGTCAAGCCCCTATGAATATCTGTCGGGTTATCTTCATCGGCATCAGTCTTAGCGAAGACTGCGTTAGGACTGAAGTAAACCTTGCTCATAGTGCTGTTGCGGAAATAAGCTGGAGCACGATATACTCGGTTACCAGTGTCACCTACGTCTATCAGGTCATCAGCCTTTGCTATTGGTGAAGGAACATCCTGATGTGTCTTACCTGCTATGTGACCGTAGGTCAGAGCCTGTCCGAAGAACAGGTAGTCGTATGGATAGAGAGGCACATAGAGCTGTTCGCCTGTTATTGGGTCAGTCTCTGGTGTATCTGTTTCTGGGTTCTTCTTCACACGGTCTGGGTTCACAACCTCAGGTATTACGCCGTCAGCGTAGATGAAGTCAGGATTACCATAACGGCTCTGTACATAGGTATCTGCTATCTTTGGAGTGCCACCATTCTTGTTGAAGCGCTCTTGCAGATAGAAGCGGTTAAGGTTGTAAGCCACCTCACCATAGTAGAAGGCAGTCTTCGAAGCCGTCTTTGCAGCGCCGTCTTCGAAGGCTTCGTTACCTGGGTAGTAGCAGTTCGTCACCTGAGCATCGCTGTCGTAGCTGCCGATTACAGCCTTGGTATCGGCTGCCGGTGTGCCACTGGTTTTTATCCAGCAGTTCTCTGCAGAACCACTGTTATCAGCATCGTCGGCTATACCGCCACCAGTGAAGGTTCCCATCACGCCAAGGTTATAAACATGACCGCAGAGCTTACCGAAGAGTGAGTTGTCAAGTCCGCTCACGTAGTGACCGTCACCATGAACGTTACCCTCGAAGCACTGTGTTTCATCACCTATCGGTGTCCAAGCATCAGCATGCCTGATGTTGGTACGGAAGATGATGTCAAGTTCCTTAGCACCTGTTACATTGCTTGGTGTGTCGAATGCTCCATAGGTTGATACAGCTGTAGCATCACCGAGTGTAAGTTTATAGAGATCACTCAGCAAGTCGAGACCATTCTTGCCGTCAGTTGTGTAGTCATTGACGTAAATCTTAGGATAACGCTTACCTGAGGTGTGAGCATCCTTATGATCTATATAATAGTGGTGTCTGTCACCTGCCTCCATCATGGTCTTGAGGTCATGATAGTTGGCAACGCTCAGAGGAACGGCGTTAGAATATGTCTCACCGAGATATGTCTTAGCGTAGTAAGCCAGATAGTAGCCGTTCTGATACCAGTAGAGCGGATCAGCGGTAGGTGTGTATTCGATACCGTTGATGTGGCTCTCGGCGTCAGACTTCTTCTCGAATATCTTCCAGCCACCACCTGTTATCTCGTAAGCACCAGGTGTTACGTGTGGCTCGCGTACTCCGACGTAGGTACCAGGCAGCACAGTCTGTGGAGCCTTGATGTCCTCGACGGTAGGAATACCGCTCTTGAAGAGTACGTGGATGTTCACTACGTGACGCTCGCTGACAGGGGTAATGTTTTCACCTGTAGCATCGCTCTCCTCGTAGTCATACTGATAGATTACGGTGATAATCTTCTCCTTAGAGAGGTCGAAGATATCAGAGAAGCGGCTGACGTACAGCGTACTTGTCTCCGTAGGTGCTACACCGTGGATGGTGAAGTCAGTCTGGTAGTTTTTCAAATCATCGAAGTTACCATTAGTAATAACGACACCCACTGGAACCGTTGCACCATTAGAGTATGTTCCTGTTACGCCACCAGTGACTGCGACACCTGTTACGGTTTCACCTTGACCATGCTCACCGACCTCATACTCCTCGCGGCAGTAATAATATTTGCCTAACTGTTCATTGGTAAAGGTCAGTGTTGTGACATTCGCCTTGTCGGAGTCAGCCAAGCTATTATACGTACTTGCAGAGATTACTGTACCCACAGCGTATGGTGTGTTACCTACCTGGAATGGAGTTTTAACAACATATACGTCGCCTGCCTCCGCCACGTTAATGGTAGTGTAGTGACGCTTTTCGTTAGGAATGTTCTCGAACACTTCTCGAGAAATCTCGTCACCAGGGGCTACGGTACCACTTCCATAATCGAGGGTGCTTGTACCGTTATAGGTTGCTTTATAGTCAACAGGTTTCTCTAATGAGTAGGCTGCCTTGTTAGCCTCAGCTGCTACGGCTGTGGCTGCGGAAGAGTCATACTGGTATTTCTGTCCCTGAGTTCCATCGTAATTTGGGTCAATGAGCACGTCAAGAGCATCGTAGTTGAATTCGAAGTTCGCACGGTCAGTTTCAGACATAGAACTCCATACCTCAAGTGCACGATAGTTTCTATTAGCCTCATAGTAGTTACCACCATAGAGACCTTCAACAGTACAGTAGTAAGCAGGAACGACCTCAGTATTAATCAATGTTGCCAGTGATGAATATTTGGTCTTGTATGCCTCTTTCTCTGCCTCAGTCATACGGCTACCTGCATAGATATACTCTGTCTTGCTGAGCTGTATGGTGCTGGTGCTGATGAAAGCAGGAGCAACATAACCGGTCATACTCTCTGCGTCGTCGGCAGATACTGCGCTACCGACATTCAGGTGAACGTCGCCGCTTGTGTATTCCTTTGTTACGAGGTATGCACCTTTGAATGTAGCCTGACCAGTAGTTGGTTTGGCAGATGCAGGTATATCCTGATATGTATTATAAACATCCTCAGAGATAAGGTTGCTAACCTGATACTCACGCTGTCCGAAGACGCCAGCCGTAATACCACCCTTCAGGCGATAGGTAGGTCCGTCTTCATATTCAGTACCACCTGTCTGATTCTTATCCGCAACAGGAGTTGCACTCTGCTTCGGAGTGTACCATGTATTCCAACCTGTCGGGTTGTTCACCTTATAGGTCAGTATGTAGCCAGTATTGTGGCTTATGTTGTTAGATGAACGATATACGAAGTCGAAGTCCACCATCTGCTGCTTCTCTACGTGGTAAACACCGCTTGGGTGAGCAGTCTTTGCTGCCTGGTATTCGCTTGGCAGCATTACCGTACCAGCTGGGACGATAAGTTCAGCTTCTGCGTTGTCCTTACTGTCAGCGATGGTTACGTAAGTCTGCTCCACAAACAGAGCCTTCTCTGATGGTGTCAGCAAGAACCAATCCCAGTAGTTGATAGGATCATTGAGGTGATACTCCACTTCGTTGATGACTACCTTCTGGTCCTTAGTCATTGGATGACCAGGAGTAGAGTAATAAGCATACTTGTTAGGCATCACGTTGAGCAGCTTCATCGTACCATGAGAAGCAGCCGTGATAGTAAGCGGAATATCTACCGTCTCGCTGTATGCGTTAGGTGCACCAGTGTATGCAGAGATATACTGATCATATACATATACAGAACCCTGAATGAACCAGTAGTGAGCAGGAACGGCATCACTGCCTGAATACTTACCGCTGACGTTGTAGCAGTCGTCGATAATGGTCTGTGTACTATGTATGAAGTTACCTGATGTCTCCCACTTCACGTCTGCACCTTCGAAGGTGAAGTCGCGTCGTGTGATAGCATCTTTATTCAGTTCTGTCAGGGTGTTATGCTTATGTTCTGTATAAGAACCCACCTTATGTACGTTCTTGGCATATACGAAGCCACCACCCATACCAGGCTGCACATTGATAAGGTCGAGCTCTACCACACCAGTGATGTAGCCCCAGTCCTTCTGATTCAGGTCTGTGCCTTTGCTCTTCTCGGTAGTCAACTCCAGATATACGCCTGAAGCCAGAGCCACCTTGTTAAGGCTGGTACCGTTGTTACGCTTGCGGTCTGTTACAAGACCAGCCTTCCAGTCATAGAAGCCTGCTGTGCCGTAATCCTTGGAAGCCACCGCAGTGCTACCGTTGTTATATGCAGTAGAGGCAGCCTTGTAGGTTTCAGAGGCGTTCTCGGTGTAACGCACATTCTTAGAAGGCAAGAAGAACACGTCACTGGTGAGAGCACCAAGATAGTTAACAACGCTATAGATACCGAAATAGTTGCCGTGAATAGCCTTGTCTTTGTTAACGAAGTCTTCTGGATTCTGGTCCATGATGCCACTCTCTGCAGGCGTTTTACCAGGCTTCAGAGCCTTGTCGCTCTCAATGACTGACTCCTTATGATTGAGTGACACCTCACGCACACGGTTGATGGTGTACTTGGTGTGGTCAGCAATCTCAGGCACACGGTCTTCTGCTCCCTCCATCACCATTCGGCTACCGAAGACGCCGCAGAAGTCAGCACGCTGCAAGGTGTTCATCAGACGGCCAGCATAGATAGAGCATACGCCGTTCGGCTGCCAATAAGCAGGGTTAGGCGCATTGTTTACAATAATTGTGTGGTTTCCTTCAAACACTGAGAGAATCTCATCAATGGTCAGTGTAGAAGCCTTGCTGTATCCGCCACCTTCAGGATGATATGGTGTACCATCTTTATCTGTACAAGCTTGGACACACTTATACTTCAGCTGATAGTAAGCAGCCTCACGTGCAGGAAGATTATTATACTGGTCAATCGTTATCTCCTTAGAGATGTTATAATAGTCTGTACCATAGTTGGTAATGTTCAGTCCACGATAGCCGTCAACGAAGGTAAGGTTACCGTCGCCGTACAGACCACCAGTACGTCCTGTACCCAAGGTAATCAGGTCGCGATGGTAAACGTCGTGGATAGATGCCGTAGCGTTGCCGAATACCGTAGTAGCATTGGCATACACGGTAGAAGAACCTGATGAGGTGTTACCGCCTGCGAATACGGCGTTGTAGATAATGATACCTGCATCATCCAGCTTTGCCCATGTAGCAGCGGCATCATTCTTATTGCCCAGATGGTGGAGGTCAGCGGTGGTTACATATTCGCCCTCCGCGTACGCGTGTTCATTAACAGTAACAGCTTCCTTTGCCCTACAATAAGGCTCAATAAGCACCTTACAGTCCTCAGTAAGCACATACTCGCCATTATCCTTTACCCAGCGATCGTCACTTGCAGATGGGGTTTCTGGGAATGGAGTGTATGATCCGTCACCTATCTTAAATGCGTAATAGTAACCCTCCCATACATTGTCGTAACGATTGCCGTCCTTTATGCCGACATAGAGTTTGCCGTCATCGCCTTCGTAGGCGCTATATACATAACCTATATCGCCACCGCCGAATACGTTACCGTTTCCGCGTGCCAGTTCATCTGTAGTACCCACTGTACCGCTGTGCATGTGCACCTCCGTCTGTCCGAAGACGTAACCGTCGGAATAGAGAGTACCACCCTCACCGAGGTTGTTATAGCCTCGACCGCCACCAAAGAGGTTGCGGTGTACCTCGCCCTCGAAGAAGTCCACTGATGTCTTACCAGCCTTATAGATACCCTTCAAGGTACGTACGCTATTGTCAACGCCTGAAGCCTCGATGACACCACGTCCTACGGCAGCAATCTCGCCACCACCGAAGAGGCTGTTACGTACCACGCCGCCAAACATCTTTACCTTAGTGAAGTCAACACTACTGTTGTCGATATAACCTCCACCAAAGATACATCCACTATCATAGAGACGGTTAGAGCCGTCGCCAGACCAAGTCTCGTCGTGCAGTTTCTCCTGATAGTAGTCATCGCCCACCTTTATATATTTAAGGTCGGTATCAGTTGTTGGTACGCTACTGAAGTGGCGATAGCCTATGAAGCCCTTGTTGAGGGTTATATTGGTAGTACCGAATACGGCACCACCCTCACCACCACCGTAGGCGTTACGCTCGACTGCAGGAAGACCGTTAATGAAGCTGTCACCATCTTTCTTACCTATGATGACGTTGGTCTCACCAAGGATATCACCAGCTCTTGAGGCGTCAATAGCTCCCACATGGTAACCCACGCTACCACGCCAGCCACCACCATAGACGTTACGTGCCGTACCGCCCTCGATATAGGCGTTGGCAGAAGCGATGAATGACTGGTCGAAGTCATCAGTAGCAATGTTGTATTTATTGTTTACTGAACCAACTGTTCCAGCGGCGTAAAGGTCCTTAGTCACCTTACCGCCAAGCAGACCGATGTAGGTGGTTCCGTGCACGTCACCAGTATTAGGAACGTTAACATCGCCCAGACCGCCACCGTAGGCGTAGGCACCGCTAAGGCTACCGTTAAACATATAACCGCAGACATCAGCACCCTGGTTGATTATTACGTTAGTGTTGTATTTCTTGCCGTTTCTCTCTGTTGCCAGAGGATCATCCAATCCGTTATCAGTATATCCTGTACCGATAGAGAGGTCGATAGACTGTGGTGCCTGGGGCTCCGGGGTAGCGGTCTTCTCTTCAGGAGTTAAGGCTTCCCATTCCGCATGTGCAGCAGTGTATGCCGTCGTGGCTGCGGTGTTGGCCTCGCTTGCCCAAGCGTCAACGGTCTTCTTGTTCATCACACGACCGAGCTGACCGCCACCATATACCTCATATACGCGAGCATTGTTGTTAAGGTTCACCTCAGTATATTGTGACCAGGTGTCCTTACCGTAACCAGCACCATAGACGGTAGCGAGGTAGCCGTTAGTCTTGTCATAATATACTGGTGCATTGACGTTTACACGACCATAGAAGGTGCGGCGGCAGTTGTTGTTACCACCATATAGACCAGTGCGGTAGCCACCCACGAGGGCATCGCTACTGTTCCAGTTGACATTCGCCTCATAGACGTCGCAAGGATACTCCTGATACAAGCCGTAGGCACCACCAAAGATAGCCTCAGCACGGAAGGTAGAGCCTGTAGGTACGTTGACCACTGTGCGTCGTGTCACACCCTCCTGATAGCTACCGCCATAGACTGCCTTGAACTGACCACTTAGCAGGTCGATGATGGCTGATGCCTTATATGCTGTTGCAGGTGTTTTTGCTTCTTCTGGATCTACGCCCATACCTACACCACCACTCTCACCAGCGCCGAACACCTCTGTGCCCTTATAGGTCTGCATAATCTGAGGCACATCGATGAGGATGTAGCTTCGGTTCTGCATCAAGTCCTGTTCTTCCTCACCGAGGTAACCCTGACCAGCGCCGTATATCTGCTTAACGATATTGAGCGGGTTGTTGTTGTTGTTAGGACGGAAGTTGATAAAGGCATTGTCGAGGAATGGCTTGTGGTAGCCATCCTTAGCATGACCATCGGTATCGAAATAAGCACGGAAGTGCTCACTCTTATAGTCATACACACCGTATGCACCACCGAAAATCTTCTCCACGCGCCCCTGTACATATTCTATATATGCAGAGGCATTGAGCATATCGGTATTATACACCTTGCTGCGAACGTCGGCATTGCGCAGACGGCTGTCGAAGTTTGCAGTATTGAGAATCTGACCGCCGAGGTCGTTACCACCATATACGAAGTCACGAACGTATGGGAAACCATTGGTACCGATATATGTCTCAGTATGTCCGAGTACGTTAGCGTTACAAGCTCCAGCGAAGGAGTCGAAGATACGTCCGTTGCCCAGCTTGATGATACAGTCACCAGCAGTAACGCCCAAGAAGCCGCCACCATACATGAACTCACACTCGGCGATATCCTCAGACATGCTTTCCTTTCTGGATACACCAGGAACAGTACCGTTCAGGTTGATGTATGTGCTGTATCTTGAGTCATAGGTGTAACTTCTCTCTGTCTCACCATGAACACCCTTACCGATGGCGCCTTCCTCACTACCACCGAATATCTGGAAGGTGTAGCCGCGATTCAGGTTAACGGTAACAGAACCCCATATCTCGGTTTCTATACCCTTACCGCCTCCGAATACGTTGAGTGCCTTACCAAGCACATCCATACCCTGCTCGGAAAGGATGACGCCACTGCGACGCTCCAAGATATGATACTGGTCGTTGCCATAGAGCTTATCCTCACCAGTCTCGTCCTCCTCCACTCTGTCGAAGAGAGTGCTACGGTCAACGATAGAGTTGTTGATATTGATTACCACGTTACCGTTGACGATACCGCTGGTGTAACAACCGCCATAGATGTTACCACCATCGAAACGACGGTCGAGGTCAGCAGGGGTACTAATGCTTTCTCCACCCTCTGTTACAGGGGCAACAGCCTCTCCTGATGATGAGCTGACAGTGTTCCAGATAAGAGCGGTATGGTCACCGTTCCAACGCTTAGGCTGAATCTTAAGACCAGAGATGTTAAGTACCAGCTTGTCGCCGATAGCGTTATCTGCCGAACCTGCTGGCGCAGGATCAGGACTGCCTAACATTCCGCCTTCATAGATGGCATTGTAAGTAGTCGGGGTAACCAAAGCGCTGTTACAGCCACCCACCACCTTATTATATACGATAACATTATCGCTGAAATTGACAGTGGTCTTACCCTCAGTAATCATACTACCTACGTTGCCACCGCAGTAGAATGAGCCGAACTGGGTAGAGAAAGGAATATAATCGGCAGCGTCGCCTTTAGCCCTGCTCTCAAATACAACGGTTGACTTCACCTTCATGGCACAACCTTCCATATATTTGTTAAAGACGTCCTGATTCAGCAAGTCCATAGAGTTGAACTTTGTGAGATCACCAGAGATATCTGTGCGAGCCATCGTGCGCAGCACACCTTCGTTTTTGCCTTGTGGATCAGCCTCGTTGGTCTTGATCATGTTAGCACCATTGTTGCCAAGGAATGCATTGTCGATGATTGCGTATGAACCAATCTTGATGTGCGTCTGGTCAGCAGCCGGAATACCTGGAACATTCTGTCGCAGGGAAGCACTGTTACCACCCACATACAGACCGCCATTAATAATGGCAGGGTGACCCGCATCCTTACCTCTGACAAGGATAGACACCTTCTCAGCGTTAGGACGTACAAGGTTGAGGGCTGTAACAGACTTGAGTTCTGCAGGAACTCCCGTCACACCTGCTGCTGCAAGCACCTCATCAGGATTATAGTAGAAGTCGCTCCAACGTGGATCGTTTGCCAAGGCTGAATTGTCCGTATAAGCATACGAGCCGTTACCGCCTCCATATACATCGCCATAGATGCGGGTCATGATACCTACAGTGTTGCCTGCATAGACGTTACCCGCGATATCGTTACCACCATAGACATTGGTTACGCGACCTGCCACCACTCTGACACGAGCGGCATAGCCTGCAGGAATGTTGTTAGGGTTATCCTCAGCAGGCAACTGCACCTCGCTGTATGGCACTGGTGTGGCATCGTCGTTGTTGTACAATGGCTTCACGTCAGCCTTACGACAACCGCCATAGACGCTTTCAACCACCATTCCTTCACCTTCAATCTGCATGAGCAGACCCTCAGGACTGGTCATACGACCCTCGTTGCCACCACCATAGAGGTTGCGGATTTTACCCTCTTGCAGGTTCCAACGAGGACGGATAGCCATATCAGCCTTGTTGTTACCGCCAAAGAAGCGTCCTATTTGGTAGGCATCACTGCTCGGATAAGAGAAGGCGGTATTGATGCCCATCCTATTCTCAAAGCGGTCGTTGGTCAATACCTCGCCTACAGTACCCTTGAGAGGATCAGTATTAGCATTCGGATTGTTAGCATCAATGATACTGCTGACCACATCACTCGGATTCTTCAGGGCAATAACGGTCTGACCCGTAATGGTCGCATTATTGCCGCCACCATAAGCATACACGATAGAACCGCCAAGGAGTTCAAGGTATGTCTTACCCAAATCAGGCAATTGAGGTCTGTCAGCATTCTCATAGACCTTAATCGGAGTAGCATCCTTTGTCCATATTTCCCACTTACCAGACTCACTTGTACTAGGATTCTTGACCGTATAGTCGCCATCACCGCCACCGAAGAGCTGTCCGATGTATATCTTCTGGGCATCATCGGCCTCGGCACCAGTATCGTCGGTCTTTGTCGAGATGCGCACAAAGGTATTCCATGTGTTGTCGATAGGATTCTTATGCTGCTCCTTAGGGCCAACCTCCGTCAGTTCTGCGGGGATTTCAGCAGAAACATCAGCAGGAGAGCCAATGTTTCCAGCTATATCGTTACCTCCATAGACCTTGTCGATGACGATATAGTTGCTGGCATGCTCACCGTCGATGTGGACAAATGAGCCGCCTTTGACATCAGCCATACGGGCACCGCCATACACCTTGCCTAAGTCGCCGCCATAGACTGTGACCGTAGTTCTGCCGCCAGTGTCACCTTGGTTGCCACCACCGTAGATGTTGCCACCTATATTAATTTGCGCGCCCGCGAGCGTACAAAATAGAAAAATAATTGTTGCTAATATTATCCTTGGAGCATTCATAATCACACGAATTTCTGGTTTAGAATTATGCGGCTCCACAAATGGAGACCACGTTGTATTTTTAACGGTATTGCGAGGTTTGAGCCCCGTGCAATCTATTTCGTACTGCAAAATTATAAAATAAAACCGACATCTACCCCCTCTTATTGTTAAAATTTCTTCTTTTTTGTGCAAAAATGTAATTTCTTGACTAATATCAAGGGGAACTGCCTGTTATTTAGCCGATTGTTGAACAATAACGACAACAAGAGCGACGAAGGCGACTATGGACGCTACTTAAATGTTAAAAATCAATATGCACAAAACAGCAAAAGTGTGCATAGACAAAAAGCGGGTAAGAGGCGAATTTTAGCATATTAGCCGAGAACGGCTAACATGCTGATAATCAACATGCTAACAGGGAAAGCAGATCAAGGGCTTGCAGAAGTAATGCCTCTGCAGACAGAAGTAATGCCCCTATAAAAAGCAGAGAAACAAAGTGTTAAAAACATATACATAAAATTGCTGCTTATAATTCAAAATAAACAACTTGAAAAATTAAGGGCAAGAAAGGCAACTACAACAACATTTTAGAGGATTAAAACAAAAAATATTCAGTGGATGCGACGTAGATAAAATAAATTTTATTACCTTTGCATTATGATAGACTATAAAGCAATAATAGATTACTACTACGACGGAAACGGAAACGGGAACGAGGACGGGAACGAGAACGCCAAGGCTAAGGAGATACTCCTAATACATAGCAGACAGGTGGCGGAAAAGGCTGTAAGCATAGTGGATGCCCACCCTGAGTGGAAACTGGATCGCGACTTTGTGTATGCTGCCGCCATGCTCCACGACATCGGCATAATACGTTGCGACGCACCAGGCATACACTGTCACGGAACGGAGCCGTATATAAGGCATGGGGTGATAGGGGCGACCCTCCTAACCTCCCTTGAAGGGAGGGACCTTACTGTCGCGAATCCCAAGTCCCCCTTTAAGGAAGATTTAGAGGGTCTTTCCAGGGTTTGCGCCCGCCATACCGGAACGGGACTGCCAGGACTGGAGCCTGAGACGTTAGAGGAGCAGATAATATGCTATGCGGACAAGTTCTTCTCTAAGACGAAGCTGGATAAGGAGAAGACATTTGACGAGGCGTGCCGCTCGCTTATGAAATTCGGCGAAAAGGGCGTCAGGAAGTTTGAGGCGTGGCACAAGAAGTTTCAGTAGAAAAAGATTTTGATATATCAGAAAAATATTGTACCTTTGTCCGTGATTTTAAAATAGGTACCCGTAAAAGGATGAACGCCAACGATGACATACTGACCAAGAAACGCCCCCTATTAGGAATGACGGAGGAGGAATTGCGCCAAGCGTGCAAGGAACTCGGTATGCCTGCATTCACAGGAAGCCAGATAGCGAAGTGGATTTACAACGCTAACGGGAACGGGAACCAAGACAAAGGACTAGGTACAAAGGACAACGAAGGAAAAGTTAACGTTAACGTTAGCGTTCCCGTTGATATTGCTTCTTGGAGCAATATCTCAAAAAAAAATCGGGAACTGCTGGCAGAGCACTACGAGGTGGGGCTGATGGCACCGCTGGACAGTCAGAAGTCGAAGGACGGAACGATAAAATACCTGTTTCCCGTGAGCAACGGAAAGATGGTGGAGACGGTGTTTATACCCGAGAAGGACAGGGCTACGCTATGCGTGAGCTGCCAGGTGGGATGCAAGATGAACTGTCTGTTCTGCCAAACGGGAAAGCAGGGATTCGAAGGACAGCTGACGGCTGGCGACATACTGAACCAGATATACTCGCTGCCTGAGAGGGAGAGACTGACGAACATAGTGTTTATGGGTCAGGGCGAACCAATGGACAACCTTGACAATGTGCTGAAGGCGACACAGATACTGACAGCGAAATGGGGCATGGCATGGAGCCCGAGACGCATAACAGTGAGCAGCGTGGGAGTGAAGGACAAACTGAAACGATTCATAGAGGAGAGCGAATGCCACCTTGCCATATCACTCCACTCACCCATCCACGAACAAAGGGCGCAACTGATGCCTGCGGAAAAGGGAATGAGTATTGAAGAAGTCGTGGGACTTCTGAAAAACTACGATTTCAGCGGTCAAAGGCGCTTATCGTTCGAGTATATCGTCTTTGACGGACTGAACGACACGCCGACACACGCAAGGGAGATAGTGAGGCTGCTGAGCGGACTGGACTGCAGGGTGAACCTGATACGATTTCACAGCATACCTGATGTGCCGCTGAAGACCAGCGACGAGAAGAAAATGGAGAATCTGCGTGACTACCTGACCAAGCACGGCATATTCACCACCATCAGAGCATCGAGAGGACAGGACATATTTGCTGCCTGCGGAATGCTGTATAGCAAAAAGGGGACCCCTACCCTGTCCTGACGGACATCCCTTCCCGAGTGGGAGGGAGTAATATATGTAATAACAAAACGAAGTATATGAGTAATATTCCATGTATAGCCCTTGTGGGCAACGCACCTGCTGAGAAATGCGAGTTGCTCAACACCCTGTTGGATGAGGAGGGGTTGGTTGAGATGTATGACGTGGCACTATATGGTGCTGACGGACAACCAGAGATAAGTGCGCTAGGCGATGCCGTAAGAGACTATCAAGACGGCATAGTGAAAGGCATAGTATGTCTGCCAATGGCGAAAAACCTGAGGAAAGCACTAAAAGAGGTGACTGACGAGAAGGTGGATCAGGCAACGACGATACGCATAAGCAGTACCAGCCGACTGACTGCCGTGAAAGGACAGGTGGGCATGGCGGAGGCTGCTAACTCCTTGACACAGGAGGATATAGTAAACAGCATCACCATGCTGTGGAAGACGCTGAAGAGAGACCTCGGAATACAAAATCCACGTATAGCGATAACATCACTGAATAACGAGATATCTACAGCAGACGACTCGGCTGAGATGAATATCATAGCCCCTGCCGTATCGGAACTGGTGAAGCAAGGCATACAGATATTCGGTCCGATAGCAGCAGGCAAGATGTATGAGGGCGACGACTTCATGGCATTTGACGTTGTGGTAGAGATATACGAGGGACAGTGTGACGAGGCATTCGAAAAAGCCACAAACGAAGAGACCACCACCCTACTCTGCGGCATCAGCATACCCATAACACAGACTGAGGCTGAGGGGCTGTATAAGGCGATAGACCTGGTGGTGGACGTGGAGAGAAACCGCAAAGACTATGACGAGGTGAATGCCAACCCTCTGCAAAAGCTATATCACGAGAAGAAGGAGGATGGCGATAAGGCTCGCTTCGCCGTAAAGAAAAAAGGCTTCAATCCTGCCGAGCACCGTAGGGAAAACGTAACATATATCAAGGCGGCAGACGAAAACACTCCTCCTACGGAGGAAAAAACTGTTAAAGAATAGTAAGAGGGGCACTTTTGCCACCTTGAACTATTGAACTATTAAACATTTTTTGTAACTTTGCACTCGCAAATTGCTTAAACGCACCATGAGCCAGCTATGCTGACACTCATTATTTGCTTCGTGCGAACAAGTTTGCATCCAAAATGGACCTGAAGGAACTGCAGAACATAAAGCAACGCTATAACATCGTGGGCAACTGCGATGCCCTGAACCGTGCGCTGGACATAGCTCTGCAGGTGGCACCAACAGACCTCTCAGTGCTGATAATAGGCGAAAGCGGTGTGGGTAAGGAGATTATACCACGCGTGATACACGACAACTCGCCAAGAAAGCGCGAAAAATATTTCGCCATAAACTGCGGAGCAATTCCTAAGGGTACGATAGACTCAGAACTCTTCGGACACGAGAAGGGTTCGTTTACGGGTGCCATAGGCGAGAGCGAAGGTTACTTCGGCATTGCCAACAAGGGTACACTATTCTTGGACGAAGTGGGCGAACTGCCCCTCTCTACCCAGAAACAACTGCTTCGCGTGTTGGAGACTGGCGAATACATAAGAGTGGGAGGACAGGAGATAAGGAAGACGGACGTGCGCATAGTAGCGGCTACGAACGTGAACATACGCAAGGCGATAAGTGAGGGACGATTCAGGGAAGACCTGTATTACCGACTGAACACCATACCAATACAGATGCCACCGCTGAGAGACAGAGGCGAGGACATCGTGCTACTGTTCAGACTGTTTGCCATGCAGATGTCGGAGAAATACCACTTCCCCCGCATACAACTGACAGAGAATGCTAAGCAGGTATTGATGAAATATAAGTGGCCTGGCAACGTGAGACAGTTGAAGAACATCACCGAACAGATGTCGATACTCTCAAACAACAGGACGATAGACGTGGACGACCTGCTGAAGTACGTGCCCATGAATGAGGAGAGTACCGAACTTGCCACCATTCAGCCACAGGCAGGCGGCAGTCGCACATACGAGAGCGAGAGGGAGATGCTGTTCAAGATTCTCTACGAGATGAGGGGCAACGTATCAGACCTGAGACGCGAGATAAACTCGTTGCGCAAGCAGATAGACGAAGGACAGATGACGGCACCAAGCGGTCGCCAACTGGTGGAAGGTGGCACGAACATGCCTGTTGCCTATCGTAACAACATGCAGTCTATGGACTACGCCCAGGAGATAGCCGAGCCAGAAAACCTGAATATAGCGGCTCTGAACAAGAAGGCACTTGAAATGGCCCTGGAACGCTGCGGAGGAAACCGTAAGAAGGCTGCCGAGATGATGGGAATATCAGACCGCACCCTTTACAGGAGATTGAAAGAGTTTGGAATTAGGTAGTTGAAAATTGAAAGTTAAAGGCTACATAAAAAGGTTAAGGTTAACGTCAGCGTTAACGTTGTTGTTAGTACTGGTGCTGACAACAGCCTGCTCTGTGTCGTATAAGTTTACTGGCGCAAGCATAGACTATAACAAGACGAAGACGATACAGATAGCCGACTTCCCTATACGTGCCACATACGTGTGGGGACCGATGGCACCAATGTTCAACACGATGCTGAAGGACAAGTTTGAGAGTCAGACAAGACTGCAGCAGGTGAAGCGCGACGGCGACCTGAAGATAGAGGGCGAGATAACACAATATCAGCAGAGGAACAAATCGGTTTCTGCCGACGGCTACTCCAACCAAGTGGAGCTGATAATGACCGTGAACGTGAGGTTTACCAACAACAAGAATCACGACGAGGACTTCGAGAGGCAGTTTACCGCCAATACCACCTATGAATCAACGCAGAGTCTGAACTCTGTACAGGAGAGACTGGTGGACGAGATGTGTCAGAGCCTCTGCGACCAGATATTCAACGCAACAGTATCTAATTGGTAATGAGCATACAAGAACTGATACAACATCCTGAGCTGATGAACCGTGAGACGCTCTACGAACTGAGACGCATCACGGCTGAGCATCCGTATTACCAGACGGCAAGGCTGCTACTGCTCAAGAACCTGTATCTGTTGCACGACTCCACATTCGACGAGGAACTGCGCCGTTCGGCAATATACATAACAGACCGCAGGGTGCTGTTTAACCTGGTGGAGGCGGCACACTACCGACTGAAACGTAAGTCGCCACAGAGTTTCACAAACAAACCCGACAGAAGGGCGGCGGCAGTGACACAGGAGGACGATTCACGTACGGTATCGCTCATAGACACGTTCCTCAGTACCATACCAGAAGAGGACGAACTGAAAAAAGAGAAGAAGGAGGAGCACCGCAAACCAACGGCTGTGGATGCCACAACAGACTATGTGGCTTACCTACTCTCTACCGACTTTGAAGAATTAGATAACGAGGACATTAATGGGAACGGGAACGGGAACGAGAGCGGGAACGATAACGGGAACGATAACGGGAACGTTAACGGGGACGGGAACCAAGCTGATGCACTTATCGATGCATTCATAAACAGCGAAGGTAAGATAACCCTGCAAGAGGAACTGGAATATACGCCAGAACAGGAAGAAGATGGGGACGGCGACGAGATGACGTCTGACGAATACCTGACCGAGACACTGGCTGGCATATACATAAAACAGAAAAGGTATAAGAAGGCACTCGACATAATGGAAAAGGTGAACGAGAAAGCCAACAGCAACAACAAATACTACGAGGACCAGAAAAGATTCCTCGAACTGATAATAGCGAACTCGAAATAGAGGTTAGAGCTTAGAGGTTAGAGGTTAAAGAATAAATTAAAAAGGATAAATAATAAATTAAAAAAACAAAACAAAAAAATGTACACACTTTTAGTAATTTTCATTCTTATTGCAGCAGTGCTCATGATCGGCATCGTACTCATTCAGGAATCAAAGGGTGGCGGTCTTGCTTCAGGTTTCTCAAGCGCTAACAGCGTGGCAGGCGTGCGCCAGACAACAAACTTCATCGAGAAGGCTACATGGACACTGGCTTGTGCTATGGTAGTGCTCTCAATAGCTTGCGCTTACGTTGCACCACAGGCTGCTTCAGACGCTTCAGTAATAGAGAATGCTGCTACCGAACAGCCACAGACAAATCCTAACAACACTCAGGGATTCGGCGCAACACAGCAGAAAGCACCTGCTGCTCCAGCTAAGTAACTATGGTAAAGCTATTCGTACCAATACTGGTTATAGGTCTCTGCTTTTGCAGCGACCTATATATCTTTTTGCGCTATATCAAACCTGCAGTCCTCAGTTCACATTCTTCATTCTTCACTCGTCATTCTTCATTCTTCAAGTGGTTATGGTGGTTGCCGCTGGTTGTAGTGCTGGCACTCTTTGCCAAGTTCCTGTTCTTTAACGCTGGACTGGAGAAAGAATACACCGCCACCAACATATTCCTGCTGGTGATGGTGCTGGTGTGCGTACCGAAGATATTGTTCAGTCTGTTTTCACTCATACCAAAGGTGGGCACATACGTAGGACTAGCAGTGGCACTCCTTATAGTGTATATAGTAGTGTATGGCATCACAATAGGTTTCAACCAACTGAAGGTAAAGCACATAACATACGAAAGCACCAGCGTGCCCGAGGCGTTTGACGGATATAAGATAGTACAGTTTTCGGACGGTCATGTGGGTTCGTTCCGCGGTCCATACGCCCACCTGTTGAAGGAGACAATGGACAGTATCAACGCACAGAAGCCAGACCTGATATGCTTTGTGGGCGACATACAGAACTTCACCCCTAACGAGCTGGAGGCACACCGTAAGGCATTCTCGTCACTTAAGGCACCAGACGGCGTGATGACCATTATGGGCAACCACGACTACTCCACATACCTGAAACTGCCTGCAAAGGAAGAGGCTGCAATGGTGCAGCGCACAAGGAATACCCAGCGCAGTTTCGGATGGGACCTGCTGGAGGATGAGCATCGCATAATACATCGCGGAAACGACTCTCTATATATAATAGGTGAAGAAAACTGGGGCTTGCCACCATTCCCACAGTTTGGTGACATCAAGAAGGCTGTCGGCGATATAGCCAAGACCTTAGACAAAAACAAACAGACCCCTACCCTCTCCATCATGCTGTCTCATGACCCTAACGCATGGCGACACCACATAATGCCTGTGATAAAACCAGACATAACACTGGCTGGTCACACCCACGGCACACAGTTCGGTCTCTTCGGATGGTCACCATCCAGCATGGTGTATGACGAATGGGGAGGAGAGTACTATTATAACGGGAACGGGAACGGGAACGGGAACGATAACGGGAACGGGAACGATAACGGGAACAGTGTTTCACGAATGACGACGGAGGAGCGACCCACCCTGCTATCTGTTTCAACAGGATTCGGAGGAAACTTCCCCTTCCGCTTTGGAATGCCACGTGAAATTGTAGTTATAACGATGAAAAAGAAATAAAAGAGATGCTTTTTGCTTCAACGCAAAAAGCATTTTTTTTTCATAATACTTGCATAATTAAATTAAAAAATGTAACTTTGTGGGGTGAAATAGTATTAACCAATAACTATACACCCCACAAATAATAGTATTATGAAAATCAAGAAAAGTATCATGTTAGTCTTCGCAGCCCTTTGTTGCGCTGGGTCTTCTGTGGCAGAAGAAATGGCTAACTACGAGGCTGTACAGGAACAGACAGCGAAGACATTTCAGCAGATAGAGGCTGAGATGAAGTTTAACAAAAACTGGAACGGGAACTGGGACATTAACGGGAACGCTAACGGGAACTGGAACGTTAACGCGAACGCGAACAAGAACACTGAGATCGAGTTCTTGCATAAAGACCGTGCACCATTCTCAAAGGAAAACTGGACATGGATGCATACCAACCCAGGCGTGAGGGCTTACAAGCCAATGGAAGACCTAACGTTCGTGGGCATACCAGTATTTGTAGCTGGTTGGATAGCTAAGAGCGAGAAATATGGCTTTAAGCAGCAAGGCAAGCACTCTTTGGTGACCAACTTCAAGTCGGGCGTGGATGACTACCTGCAGTTCTTTGGTCCTGCATTCACCGTAGGTTTGAAGGTGGCAGGCGTAGAGGGTCGTTCTGACTGGGGACGCTTCCTTGCCACCACAGCGATGTCATACGGTATCATGGCTGGCTTCGTAAACGGTATCAAATACACCGCCAAGGAGATGCGTCCTGACGGCTCAACAGCCAACTCATGGCCTTCAGGTCATACGGCAACAGCCTTCGTGGGTGCTACCATCCTGCATAAGGAGTATGGTCTTACCCGTTCACCTTGGTACTCTGTAGCAGGCTACACCGTAGCAACGGCAACAGGTATCATGCGTGTGCTTAACAACCGCCACTGGGTGAGCGACGTATTCTCGGGTGCTGGTATCGGTATCATGTCAACAGAGCTTGCTTATGCCCTGAGTGACGTATTATTCAAGGGCAAGGGACTGCTTAGGAACAATCTGACAGGTGGCAAGAACATCATCGAGAACCCATCATTCTTCAGTCTGTCAATGGCAATGGGATGGGGTTCAAGAAACATGGACTTTGATATGAGCAAATTCTCATTTGATGATGGAGACGGCGACAAGAATTTCAACCTGAAGTTTGGTACATCAACAGCAGTAGGCGTTGAGGGTGCTTACTTCTTCAACAAATACTTCGGTGTAGGTGGACGTCTGCGCGTTCACTCTTCTCCTATTAAAGGTTGGCAAGACATTGTCGGAAAGTCTGAAAAAGACTTTGTAAACTGGATATTCGAGGATACAGAAGACGAAATGATAAACAAAATGGTTTATGGTACAGAGGAAGCACCATACCCCTTGATAGGAGACGAATATGACGACCTGAAATTCACTATTGAGAGTGACCACCTTACGGAATTTGCTGCTGATCTCGGTGTATATTTCAACTTCCCTCTTTCAAGCAGATTCGCACTTGGCACAAAGTTCCTCGTAGGTAGCAGTATAATGCAGGAGCTGAACCTGAGTGCAACCGCTAAGGGTTACAAGAGAGACGTAGAATTTAACCAGGATTGGGATATCACCAACGTGATACCAAGGAATGAGCAATACACCTCAACGTGGGACTACTTTGTAGTTGATGCTAACAATACATTCAAGGCAGGTACAGGTATCTCTCTGACCTATGCCCACAAGGACAACTTCGCATGGAAACTATTCATAGACTACGACTACACCCGCAAGACATACACCATGATATATAACCCAGGCGAGTTCCTGCTTGATGCAGTAACACGAAACGGCACGCCATTACGTAATGACCCTGATTTCAAAGATGAGAACATTCAGGAATCACAGAGCATAAAGAAAGACAGAAACACCTTCACATTCGGTGGTTCATTTACAATAAACTTCTGATACATTTAGAAGCTAAGGAGTCAGGAGTTAAGGAGTTAAGATATAACCATGAGGCTCTCTGTGTTGTCTTAACTACTTAACTCCTGAATTCTTTACACTTCATACAAAAAGTATAACCCCGCAGCGGAAAATCCTACTGCGGGGTTAAAAGAGTTAGAGAGAGAGAGGTGGGCGTTGACGGATTCGAACCGCCGACCCTCTGCTTGTAAGGCAGATGCTCTAAACCAGCTGAGCTAAACGCCCTCTAAGGCTTTGTTATAATCGTTGTATTCGTTGTGGGCGTTGACGGATTCGAACCGCCGACCCTCTGCTTGTAAGGCAGATGCTCTAAACCAGCTGAGCTAAACGCCCTTTCGAAAATAACTTTTCAAAAGCGAGTGCAAAGGTACAAAAATTAATGAAGAATTAAGAATGAAGAATAAAGAATTTGCTTGCTTTTAGCGTTTATTAACAGTTAAACAAGCGTTCTACCTCTTCATCGCCGAGGAAAGCTACTATTTTCTTGCCATCTGGAGTGTATCGCTGGGTGTCACACTGAGAGAGTTGCTGAAGCAGATGATGCATTGCCTGTGCATCAAGAATCTCACCATACGGAATAGCAGCGCGCTCAGCAAGTCCCTGTGCAAGGATGGAGTGTATCTGACCTGTAGCACCCACGCCGTGCTCGTAAGCCTCTGTTACAAGGTCGCTGACAAGGGCTACGGCATCCAGTCCGCCAAGTCCTGATGGTATGCCTGCTATGCTGTAACTGCCTCCGCCAAGGTTGGTGATGTCGAAACCCAAGAGGCGCAACTCTGCCAGTATCTCATCAAGGGATGCTGCATAAGACGGCGGAAACTCCACCACCTCAGGGAAAAGAACCTTTTGTGAATGAGCGGTTCTGTCGTTGAGGGTCTTCATATACTGGTCATACAACACTCGCACACTGGCACGATGCTGATCTATCATCAACACCCCATTGCTCTGCGAGAGCATAATATAACGTGCAGAATGCTGCAAGACAGTTGTATCGTCGGTTATCTCGCCCATGAGAGTGTCAGTAGGGGCTACTACATCCTGTTTGAACGAATTGTCCTGGCTGAGAGTGTCGCCATACAGTTCCTCCCACCCTTTCGCACTACGTTGTGAAGAACTGTAGTTATTCTGCTTTGCCTTCTTCTGTTCAGCAAAAGGATTATAGGAAGGGTTGTAATCAATATGTGGCACCCTAATGTTGCTCTCAGGCTGAGAGTTGAACACTGGGATATCTGGTTTTCCCTCAGTATCGAAATCGAGAGAGGTTACCTCACTGAACTTACCCACCGCATCACGTACGGCAGCCATGAGTATCTGCCATATCACCTGCTCGTTCTCAAACTTTATCTCTGTCTTGACTGGATGTATATTAACATCTATATCCTCAGGGTTTACGGTAAAGTTGATGAAGTAAGACACCTGTTCGCCACTTGGCACCAGACGGTCGAATGCCGTCAGCACCGCCTTATGGAAATAGGGGTGCTTCATATATCTGCCGTTGACAAAGAAGAACTGGTGAGCACCCTTCTTCTTGGCAGACTCTGGTTTGCCCACGAAACCCGAAATCTTGCATACCGTAGTGTCAGCCTCAACACTCAGGAGCTGCTGATTGATACGTTTGCCAAAGACGTCTATTATGCGCTGATGAAAGTTTGCGGCACGCAGGTTTATCACCTCCTGACCATTGCTGTGCAGCGTGAATGCTATCTGTGGATAAACAAGCACGATGCGTTCAAACGCCTGCATGATGTTATTCATCTCTGTGGCATTAGACTTCAGGAACTTCCTTCGTGCAGGGATATTAAAGAAAAGGTTTTCGATGAGGAAATTGCTGCCTACAGGACATGATACTATTTCCTGCTCCACAAACTGCGAGCCGTCAATACGAATCCTCGTACCCACCTCGTCGTCTTTGGTGCGTGTCTGCAGCGTCACCTGTGCCACAGCAGCTATACTTGCCAATGCCTCGCCACGGAAACCCATAGTGTGCAGCGAGAATAAATCCACTGCCTGACGAATCTTTGAGGTAGCATGACGTTCAAAGGACAGTCGGGCATCAGTATCAGACATACCACAACCGTCGTCAATAACCTGTATCGACGACTTTCCTGCATCGCACACCAGCACTTGTATATGCGTTGCCCCCGCATCTATTGCGTTCTCCACCAACTCCTTGATAACTGAGGCTGGGCGTTGTATCACCTCACCTGCCGCTATCTGGTTGGCTACTGAATCGGGAAGTAGTTGAATAATGTCCAAGGGTCAAAAGTTTATGGGGTTATGGGTGCTCTCTTCGGAGCCTCACGTCTCTTTTCTTGTTTCAGTTCTGTGCCCTTCGCCTTGGGTCGCCAAACGAAGATGTCGTGCTTATTGAGCGGACGTATATAGTCAAACCAGGCAAATGACGGCAGTTTATGCTTCTCGGGTGGTGTCTGTGTGATAGGATATATCGTTCCCTCACTGGCGCTCATCCATATCTTCTCCAATTTCCTATCTGGGGCAATATACATCCTCAGCGTATCGGTCTCTGTGTAGTTCAGCCCTATGACACTCGTATCAGACTCCTCCACGGGGTAATACACCACCTTCACATTCGATATGGCGCTGTTCTGCCTCAGTTTGCCATCGGTAAAGTAGGCAAACATATCTCGTGACGACACCTGATTATAGTATGTCGTGTCAGCCGTCAGCCGTTCTACCGATAATGCCTGTCCCAACACCTCGGCATACCTCACCGTAGAGTCGTTGGAGTAGATATTTATTTTCTCGCCAAGCAACTGGCTGCCTTCGTTCCACACTATAGGGTCTTTATACATCGTGGCGCAAGAATCCTTGGAGAGCATCACCAGCGAGTCGCATACAGCCTGTAAATCCCTTCTGAAGGCTCTCACGTGGTTGTAGCATAGCACCTCACGCTGAACGGAGTCAGTATTGATATAGTACGTGCGCACGCGAATGGTGTCACAGTGCATCCACATCGTGTCTTTCTGCGAGTAGTCTATTGCCACCAGACTGTCTGTAGCCCATCCGTAACCCGTCTTCTCGTTATAGTTGACGTAGTTGGCAAGCAACATGTTCTTGTTAAGCGTATCGTTATACACCACATTGCCAAAACCCTCATTCAGTCCTGTATTGTCGTTATGCAGCAGCGTGTCGGCAGTTATCGCCTTACCTTCGTTATACACCGTAGAGCGGCCATACAACTGCGAAGCCTCGGTCTTGGTGTTGTAAAAAGAATTCTCCGTCTTCACCTTGCTGCCCTCTGACAGTATGGTGGAAGGTCCCAGCACATGGGCGAGCGACTTGTTATTGTCGTAATACAGCGTGTCGGTATCTATGCGCAGCCCCTTGTCGTTGGTCAGCACCACGTTATAGTAAAACTCCGAGTGGCGGGTGTCAGAGAAATACCTTCCCCAGTCGGCTGTCAGCACATCGTTGCCCTCCACCAGTTTTATGCCTGCTGCTCCATAGGCATCGGCTATGCCATACATCTTGTCATAGTCCAGAGTGTCACAGAACAGCTTCGACTTCTTATGCGTCAGCACCACATTATCGTAGGCATGTCCCATCTCGTCGTTGCCGTCATAGTAAGCCCTGTCACTTGCTAAGGTGAGTGTGTCGCCCTGACGCATCTTCACATGGCCGAAGGCGTGGAAGGAGTTGGTATTCTCATAGAAATAGGCACTGTCGCAGGTGAGGTGCATGCCCTTATGCACAAAATACACCTTACCTCTCAGAAACTGCGCATCGGGGTGTGAACCGTATATGTCGTATGACAGTTCGTCGGCATGACGCAGATAGACCTTCTCGTCCACCTTTCTCGTCACTGCCCTACCCTTCTTCGCCATTACCGAGAATACCGTGGCAAAGGCAAAAAGACACAGAACCATCAACGTCGTGATTCTGTGCCATTCTATTCCGTTATGTTTCTTGTTCACTTCACCCATCCTTCATATTCGAAGTCGCAGTTCTTATAGCGGTCGTCCATTTTTACGTATGTGGACTTTATTTTCTCTTTCACCCAGTTGCGTATCGTCTCATCCTTGCGACGGTTGAGCACCACGTTGCTCAGCACCTGGAAATCCTCCTGCATATTAGCCTTGTGGGCTGGAGTCCTGCTCTTAAGTTTCACCACGGCGCACACCGTCTTGCCACGAGCGTTTATCATAGTAAAAGGCTCTGATACCGAGTCCACATCCAGTTTCTCCACTGCACGTGCCACCTCTGTAGGCAGGTCCTTCATCTCGAAGCGTGATGTGCGACCACTCTCGCTGTTGTTTGACATCAGTCCGCGGTTGCTCTTGGTGTCCTTGTCGTCAGACAGCATGGTGGCAGCCTCATCAAAGGTGAACTTCTTGTTATTCAGGTCTTCAGTGAGCACCTTCATGTGCACCAGCGTAGAGTCTATGTCGCTCTGTGACACCCTTGGCTTCAGCAGTATGTGACGGCAGTTTATCTTATCGCCACGCTTGTCTATGAGCTGTATGATGTGGAAACCATATTCTGACTCCACTATCTTAGATATCTTCTTCGGGTCGCTGAGGTTAAATGCCACTGCAGCAAAGTTTGGGTCGAGCATACCGCGTCCTGTGTAGCCCAACTCGCCGCCCTGTGCACCGCTGCCAGGGTCTTCAGAGTACAGTCGTGCCAGGGTTGCAAAACTCGTTCTGCCTGTCTGCACACGGTCTGTGAAATCTCTCAGGCGGTCCTTCACCCTGTTTATCTCCTCTATCGGTATGCGAGGCTGCATGGTTATTATCTGCACCTCCACGGTGGTGGGCACCATAGGCACACTGTCTAAAGGCAGGTCACGGAAATACTCACGCACGTCGGCTGGTGTCACCTTTACGTTCTCCACCAGTTTGCGACGCATACGCTGTATCAGTTCGCGATTCTTGAACTCGTCATGCAGGTCGCTGCGCATCTCGGCTACGCTCTGCTTACGGTATTCCTCCAGTTTCTCCTTTGAGCCTACCATCTGAATCCAGGCGTTTATCTGCTGATCCACGCCCTGCATTATTTCGCTTTCCGTTACCTCTATACTATCCAGCGCAGCCTGATTGAGGAATAGTTTCTGCACAGCCAGCTGCTCTGGAATGCGACAGTCGGGGTCGCCCTCCCATTTCACACCTTCCTGTTCAGCCTGCATACGTGCCATCTCTATGTCAGAGCGCAGTATCGCCTCGTCGCCTACCACCCACACCACTTCGTCTATGTAGTGGGGAGCGGCAACCATCAGGGCTGAAACCGTCAGACCCAGTAATATGTTCAGTATCTTTCTCATTACTCGTTCGGAGTAATATTAAGTTTATCAATCATCTCCCACTTCACCTCTACAGGATACTTGGCACGGAGCTTCTTTATCCAGTCTTTCTCCATACTCTCCTGGTAGTCGGCAGTCACGAGAGCCTTCACGTCGCCCATCTCCTCTGGTGCCTTCAGCATCTTGCCATATACAGCGTCGTTAGGGAAATTCTTTACGGCCTTCACCTTGGCGTCGGCAACGCCAAACTCCATCTTATCAACGAGTGCGTTGTCGCCTTTCTTGAATATGCCTTTCTCCACACGTATGCGGAGCACAGAGTCGTTGTTGAATGTGCTACGGAGCACCTTAGCCCACTCGTCAAACTTCTTGCCCTTAACAGCCTTCTTCACTGCTGCCACGTCGGCTATGTCCTTCGTGTGGTAAGCTATGCCCTTGAATCGTGGCTCTTCCCACGCATACTTCTTCTTGTTCTTCTTAAAGAACTTGTTCAGCCCAGCCTCATCCTTTGCAGCCTTTTCCCATACCTCGCGGTTGCTTGCCTCGTAGAGCAGCAGTCCGTCGTGATACTCCTTGATAAGGTACTTCATGTCCTGGTCTATGGCTGAGATAGAGTCGGCACGCTCGTCCATCACCTGCTCTGTGCTCACGCCCTTAGCCTCAGCAATAGCCTTCAGTCGGTTCTGGGCTATCTGTGTGCGCAGGTTGCGGCGCTCTATGAACTTATAGATATCGTCACGCAGTGAGTCGTATGGCTCCAACTGCTTCTTGTCCTTCATCTTGATGATGTGGTAGCCCACCTCAGTCAGCACAGGCTGTGACACCTCACCCTTCTTCAGGGCAAAGGCAGCATCCTCAAAACCCTTCAGGGTCTGTCCCTTGCTTATCCATCCTATCTCGCCTCCGCGCTGTGCCGAACCTGGGTCTTGGCTGTACTGCTTGGCAAGAGCCTCGAAGTCGCCGCCCTTCTGTATCACGGCATAGAGTGAGTCGGCACGCTGCTTGCTGACATTCATCAGCGAGTCGCTGGGGTTCTGACCTGTCATCAGCAGTATGTGCTCAGGCAGCACCAGTCCGTCAGGACCTATGCGCTTCTTCGTGTCGTCGTATATCTTCTGTGCCTCCAGCTCCACGTCGGCATCGTTTATCATCGTGGGCAGCACCTGCTGGTCACGATACTGACGAAACTCCTTGTTGTATGATGTCAGCGTGTCGAGTTTAGCATCGAGCGCAGCCTCCACCTTCAACTTATAGTTTATGAACAGGTCCACATACTCCTTCACAGTCTTCTGTTCCAGCACGTCAGGACCGTTGTTCTTCTTATATGAATACACAAACTCCGACTGCTTCACGGGCTTCCCGTTGATAGTCATCACCACAGGGTCGTCCTGTCCCTTCGCCGTCTGAGCGGCAAAGGAAGTAATAATTAATAATGAAAAAATAAGAATTCTCTTCATCTTCTCACTTTTTACTTTATACTTTTTACTTTATACTTTATACTTTTTTACTGTGGTCTTGAATAGTTAGGTGCCTCACTCGTAATGATTACCTCGTGAGGGTGTGACTCCAGCATACCAGCGTTAGTGATACGGGTGAACTTAGCACTGTGCAGAGCCTCTATGTCCTTGGCACCGCAGTAGCCCATACCTGAGCGCAGACCGCCCACCAGCTGATAGATAACCTCCTGCACGGTTCCCTTGTAAGGCACACGTCCAGCGATACCTTCTGGCACCAGTTTCTTAGTCTCCTTCACGCCACTCTGGAAGTAACGGTCAGCCGAGCCCTTCTCCATAGCCTCCAGCGAACCCATGCCGCGATAAGCCTTGAACTTACGTCCGTTAAACAGGATTGTCTCGCCTGGAGCCTCCTCGGTACCAGCCACCAGCGAACCCACCATTACTGAGTAGCCGCCTGCTGCCAGTGCCTTAACTATATCACCTGAGTAGCGCAAACCGCCGTCGGCGATGAGAGGAATACCAGTGCCCTCGAGAGCCTTTGCCACGTCATATACGGCAGAGAGCTGTGGCACGCCCACACCTGCTACCACACGGGTGGTACAGATAGAGCCAGGACCTATGCCCACCTTCACTGCGTCAGCACCAGCCTCCACCAGCATCTTGGCAGCCTCGCCAGTAGCTATGTTGCCCACCACGATATCCACGTTAGGGAAGGCAGCCTTAGCCTCACGTACCTTTTCTATTACGCCCTTGCTGTGACCGTGAGCCGTGTCTATGATGATAGCGTCAACACCAGCCTTCACCAGTGCCTCCATACGCTCGAAGGTGTCAGCCGTAACGCCCACGCCGGCAGCCACTCTCAGTCTGCCCTTGGCGTCCTTACATGCCATTGGCTTGTCCTTAGCCTTTGTTATGTCCTTATATGTTATAAGTCCCATGAGGTGGTTCTCGTCGTCCACCACTGGCAGCTTCTCTATCTTGTGCTCCAGCAGTATCTTGCTTGCGCTGTCCAGATCCACCTGCTGATGTGTCACCACCAGGTTCTCTGATGTCATCACCTCGTCTATCAGTCGTGTAGGGTTGCTCTGGAAACGCAGGTCGCGGTTGGTCACTATGCCCACCAGCTTGTTCTCCTCGTCCACCACTGGAATACCGCCTATGTGGTATTCAGCCATAATGTCGAGAGCGTCCTTCACCGTCTTGCCACGCTGAATGGTCACTGGGTCGTATATCATACCGTTCTCGGCACGCTTCACTATAGCCACCTGACGAGCCTGCTCCTCTATCGACATATTCTTGTGAATAACGCCGATGCCACCCTCACGGGCAATAGCAATAGCCATAGGAGCCTCAGTCACCGTGTCCATCGCAGCCGATACGAACGGAATCTTCAGTTCTATGTTACGTGAGAACTTTGTGCTCAGTGATACCTCTCTTGGCAAAACCTCTGAATAGCCAGGAATCAACAACACGTCGTCGAAGGTAATACCCTCCATCACAACTTTATCTTCAATAAATGATGCCATATAATTGTAAATTTTTTAAGTATATTTGGATGCAAAGGTACAAAAATAAATGAAGAATAAAGAATAAAGAATAAAGAAAAGTGGCGTTTTTCATTTTTTTTTTATAATTTTGCACGGAGTTACATAAAAATCAAATCATAGCATGCTATTCCCATTCAACTATCTCAACATACTCGGCAAATACCTCATACTCATGGGGCGAGCCATCACCATCCCCGACCGCTGGAGGATGTTTGGCAAGCAGTATGTCAAGGAGATGCAGCAGCTCGGCGTTGACTCCATCGGCATCGTACTGCTCATATCATTCTTCATCGGAGCCGTTATCTGCATCCAGATAAAGCTCAACATACAGTCGCCATGGATGCCTCGATGGGTCAGCGGCTACACCACTCGTGAGATTATGCTGCTTGAGTTCTCCTCATCCATCATGTGCCTCATTCTCGCAGGCAAGGTGGGCAGTAACATTGCCTCCGAACTCGGCACCATGCGCGTGACACAGCAGATTGACGCCCTCGACGTGATGGGTGTCAACTCAGCCAACTACCTCATAGCGCCTAAGATACTGGGGCTCATCACCCTCATGCCGTGTCTCGTCATCTTTGCCGATGTCATGGGCATCGTGGGTGCCTATGCCACCGCCTTCATCGGACAGATAATAGCTCCTGACGACCTCACCATCGGACTCCAGCACTCCTTCAAGTCCTGGTTCGTGTGGATGTCCATCATCAAGAGCACCGTCTTCGCCTTCATCATCGCCTCCGTCTCCTCCTTCTGCGGCTTCACCGTCGAGGGCGGCTCCGTCGAGGTGGGCAAGGCAAGCACCTCCGCCGTTGTCAACAGCTCAGTGCTCATCCTCTTCGCCGATGTATTCCTCACGCAGTTGTTAAGTTAATTCTTTAGAGGAGTGACAGAGGAGTGATAGAGGAGTGATAAGGGAGTGATAAGGGAGTGATAAGGGAGAGATAGGGACAAATGTAATAGACTGACGCAATATAAATGAAACAAACATTCAAAAATATTATAGCATGGCAAAAAGCCTATGACTACTGTCTATACGTATATAAAGTAACTGCCCAATTCCCTGAGTTTGAACGCTTTGGACTGCGTTCACAATTCACCCGTGCAGCTGTATCTATAACTGCCAATATAGCTGAAGGCTACAGAAAGTTAAGCAAACAAGACAAACTTCGATTCTTTAACATAGCTCAAGGCAGCTTAGACGAATGCAGAAACTATAATATACTCTCATTTGACCTTGGATACATTAGTCAAGAGCAATACGACCAACTTGAATTTAAAGCAAATGGAACCAGCAAAATACTCAACGCCTATTGCGAGGGAATAATAAAGAATAATGGAGTCAAAGACTAAAAAAGGGTAATGTCCCTATCACTCCTCTATCACTCCACTACCACTCCCCTATCACTCCCCTATCACTCCCCTATCACTCCCCTATCACTCCCCTATCACTCCCCTATCACTCCCCTTAACTCCCCCCAAAAAACAATGATCGACGTTCAACACATATACAAAAAATTCGACGACCTTGAGGTCCTTCACGACATCAACGCCACATTCGAAGACGGCAAGACCAACCTCATCATCGGACAGTCTGGCTCAGGCAAGACCGTGCTCATGAAGAACCTCGTAGGACTCTTCTCACCCACCAGCGGCAAGATACTCTACGACGGACGCGACCTCGTCACCATGACCAAACAGGAGAAAGTCAGCCTCAGACGCGAGATGGGCATGATATTCCAGTCAGCCGCCCTCTTCGACTCCATCTCCGTGCTCGAAAACGTCATGTTCCCCCTCGATATGTTCTCCACCATGACCCTGCGCGAGCGCAAGCACCGTGCACAGGAATGTCTCGACCGTGTCAACCTCTCAGGTGCAGGCGACAAATTCCCTGGCGAGCTCTCAGGCGGCATGCAGAAACGCGTCGCCATAGCCCGTGCCATCGTGATGAACCCCAAATACCTGTTCTGCGACGAGCCCAACTCAGGACTCGACCCCAAGACCAGTCTCGTCATCGACGAGCTCCTTCATGGCATCACACAGGAATATGGCATCACCACCATCATCAACACCCACGACATGAACTCCGTCCTCGGCATCGGCGAGAACATCGTCTTCATCTGCAAGGGACGCGTAGGCTGGCGAGGCAACTCCGCACAGGTCATGAGCTCCACCAACGAAGACCTCAACGACCTCGTCTTCGCCTCCGAGCTATTCAAAAAAGTTAAGGAAACAGCCTCCGAGCTATCTCGCCTGTAATCGGACGCACCTTTGGTGCTACGCTTGCCAGAGCAAGAACACCTAATGGAGCGCAAGAACGGCTAAGGGGTAAAGCACTACATTCAGAAAAGCTCTGAATGACTGCCTATACGCAATAAGTCAACAGAATCTTTATCAATCCATATCAGCAAAGTGTCTGATTCTATATGACACTCCATACATCCCTTGTAATCACCTTTAAGCTGATGCGGGTATAAAGCCTCAGGTATGGGTTCTTCGTTTTCCAATAGTTTTAGAACATCAAGCAACTTCTTTAGTTTAGTAGGTTGATGCTTTATTCGTTTAAAGTCCTTCTTGAATTGAGAAGTATAATGTAGAGTTTTCATTCTTCAATCGACTTTATCATCGCATCAACGCTACTTGTATTTACTGTGCCAGCAAACAAACCTTTCTTAGCCTCTTCTATAGCGGCTAAGGTTTCCATGTTAGGGGTAACCGTCAGGTCTTCCTCCTTTATCTGTATTATGGCAAACAACTGATTTTTTCTTCTAATATAAACCTGCTCACCAGCTGTTACCATATCTAACGAGCTCGCCATATTACTACGAAAATCTCTCACTGAAATCTGACGCATAATTCTATCCTTTGTATATGGTTAATTCTTCCTTTGCCTGCAAAATTACAAACATTTTCATTAACATGCAAACATTTTGTGTACTTTTTTGTGTACACAAAGATATAACAAACTTGTGAACCGAGTGCATTTTTAACATTTCAACCGCTCTTTCTCAGGTAAACATTGCCTCCGAGCTATTCAAAAAAGTTAAGGAAACAGAAATGGCTAAGGGGATATGATACATTAAGTCTTTGATGAGGTTGTGTCAAAAGTAACAGATACAACCTTTTTTTTATTGTCCTCCTACCTTTTAATTTTCTAACAGCCCTTATGCTATCTGGATCACCAAGCACTGCCACTTTCTTAAAATATGCGAGAGCACGATATGAATAGTTTAATCCGATTCAAAAATAGCGTCAGCCGAGCCTTTTGAAGCTCTTTTTCAAGACACTATTTTTTCTTATATTCATCCCATGTCAAAGAGCCATCAGTAAACTTTTACGCTAAAAATCACCTAATTTTTCTCCCACCTTTTCTGCATAGATAGCATAGTATTTTTCTGCTAAATCCAAATTTTTTATGCCCGCTAAACCTTTTTCATAATATCTTCCTATTTTCCGTGCCGCCCCTATATCGCCATAATTGTATGCTTGCATATAGTAATGGAATGCTCTACCTCTATTGAATTCCTTTTCGTATGTTATGGCTAAGTCAAGACATGCATCTATGCTACCATTATTTGCGGCCTTGATTAACATGGTTTCAGCTTCTTTTATTTTTTTAGAATTCTGGTATATTTGAGCTAACATGTACATACATTTACAATCTCCACATTCAACACCTTTTTTTAGCCATCCCTTAGCCTTCTCTTTATTTGATATATCTTCATTTTCACTGTATTCATAGATATAGGCTAATTGTATGGCAGCATCATCCTCCCCATGCTCAAATGCTTTTTCTAAAGATTTAATAGCTTTAATGTGATTAGCCTTCAAAGTGTCAATTCCTAGTTTGTAAAATTTTCCTATGGCTAATAAATATGAGGGATCTTCTTTATTAGTAATGCTATTCATCACACTTAGGGCTTTGCGAGGAGAAATAAGAAAATCTGCTAACTCTGCATATCTACTCAAAACGTAAGGATTTTTACTCTTTGATACAAGATTTTCAATCTCGGCAGGTATTTTTGGGTCACTAATTTCTTCTCCATCCACGTATCTAATCATAGATTTATATGCAAGGTCAAAGATAGCCTGCTCACAACCTGCTTTTGCGGATTTGTTTAATAACGAATCCGCTTTTGCTAAATTAAATGGTACTCCCTGTCCTTTTCGATATGCGTTATTTAGACGCCACATAGCGTAGGAGTCACCATCTTTTGCCATTTCTTCATAAAGCTTCGCAGCTTCTTCATAATTCCTCTCTATTCTAAATTTCTCTGCTTTTTCATAATTCCTCTCAATTTTTGATTTCTCTGCCTTTTCAGACTTGATTGTACATCCGATTAATAGAGAAGAAAGGATAATTAGTCCAATCGCAATTAATGATTTCTTTTTCATAATTCTAGTTCTTTTTTATTGTTGTTTCTTCAGAATAAGTATAAAAATCCTCCATACCGCCAAGTACAGTTACTGAATAACTACCACTGTTATAGTAAATTCGGAATACTTGCCCCTTAAGAGATGAGCCTTTGAAATAATCATCTCCATAATTTCCTTTTTTACTTGTGTAACTGCTTATCACAACTGTCAAAGCATTCCCATCAACCTTTCCTTTTATAGTTCCTTCAAGCGAGCCATAGTCAATGGATATCGTACCATCTTCCTGTGAGTTTCCAATAAATGCATATATTTTTCCCTCATAATAATCCTTTGATATTTTACTTAAATTAAGTTTAGCAACAGTTGAACCCACTCGGTATAATTCTCCATCAATAGTAAAACCACCAATCCAAGGGTCAAAAGCGAATTCATCATCATCGTAGGTTTCACCATTGGCGATGTCTGTGTTTGAATTGGAATTATCTTGTTCGGTTATTAGAGTATCTGGACATACATAATCCACCTCATAGTCTGTTGTGTTATTGCTCTTATGAACCAGTGCAAAGAGTGTTCCAAGTAGAAGAATAATAAAACCTATCGCAAGAAAAAGACGTTTTACTCTTTTTGAGTCTTTTTGTCTTGCCGCCTGATTACCATCTTTCTTTATTTCTATATTATGAGGAGTAGAAACGTTTGTTTCAAGATTGTTATCTTGAGTATTTGTTTTTGACTCATTGTTGCATTCTAGAGTTTCTTCCTTTTCTGATAACGGAAGAGAATGAGTCCTTAGAATTTTAGCCTTTTCAACTTGCATTTCCTCTGGCGTCAGTATGCCAGCATCTAAAAGTTTCTTTAATTCTTGAAGTCGAATAATCTGTTCTTGAGTCATAGGGTTATGAATTTAGTATTTTCTTCTTTTCATTATCAAATTCTTCTTGAGTTAAGACTCCACTATCAAGTAGTTCTTTTAGTTCAAAAAGAAGTTTTACCTTATCTGTTATGCCTACTGATTTAGTATCAGGCTCATTGGATGAATCTTTATTGGAAAGAGATACAGGATTAATGTCTTGTGTAAGTTTTGTACTTTGCACAGGTTCTATATTTATTCCCGCATTTGCATCTGGGCCCTTTTGCTTATTTGTATTGAATATCAAGTCAATCGCCTTGTAGTATTTTCTTTGTAGAATTACAATAGGTATAACTATAGTTATAATCAAAAAAGATATTAGACAAACTAAAAACACGACTTGATTAAACGTTGTATTTAGATCAAAATACCAATAAGTAAAATTAATTATGAAGGATGCAAAATTTGTAGATAGAGAAATAACGGTCCATACGCTGATGATACCAGTAATTACTTTTAGTTTATTAGTAGAAATGTTTTGTCGATGAAATACCGCCCTTATACTTAAAACCGTGACTGTTAGTACAATGAGGAAAGTTGCTCCATAAATCTTTTGCCACAGATACAGTTGCTCCCAATCATCATCTGTAAGACCCATTGTCGCTAAATCAGATGTAATTAACCCGTACAGATTATCTCTTTCTGGCAATATAGCAAGGCTAATGGCAAAAAGTGACGCAAACGCCCAGGTATGAATTATTGGCAAATCGATAGTATAATCAATTCCTAAGTTCTTTATACCCGGTTTTTTTTCATATATGTGGAGTTTAAGGCAGTAAGAAGCTATACAGGCAAACATTGAAGTTACTAAAAGCACTATCAAAATCGAACTTATCATAGGAAAGTATATTTTACCACTCACTCCATTATTGTAGCATTATTATTAGGTTAGCAACAAGAAAAGCATGGAGATTATTAACCGCTCGTCTTATCTTGGGCTCTGGAAAAACCTCATTGCAAACAAACAGATAACTACACCCCATGCTTGTGATATTGAGGCTCTTCCAGTTGAACCAGAAAGAAACAATCAATACACACAATATGGGCATTTCGTTGACCCGTCCCTGCAATTAAAATTTTCCAGACTTTAAGATAAAGGACAAAGACAATTTAACGCCTTCTTGGTCTCTGGCTGTCACTCTTAGGATTGGATAGTAAATCCTCAGAGAGTTCCAAATGACGGTGTAAAATTAGTAATATTTTGAGAAACTCCAAAATTTTTAGTGACAAAAATCAAAATAAAGTTATATCCTTTTCCTCATTAGTACGTGCTTACCGCACTACTACTTGTCATAGCTATGTGATAAAAATGTTTGATTTTTGAAATAAATGTAAAATTGGTTTTTCATGGTATGCTGCTTAGGATGAAATAAGAGGTCATGCCTGTAACTTTTGACACTACCTCGCTAGGACTCTACTCTTGGTTGCTCTTTCTAATTTTGCCGATTTCGATAGAACAAGAATATGATTTAACGCTTCTATTTCAATATGTATTAAAGATCCAAATTTATCTCATAGGCAACAATGTTGTTTAGAATGTCTGACCCCACAAAGTAAAAATTTATTTCTCCAAATAATGGGGAGAAAAAAGGATATTAGGGCTTCATAGGGAGATGGGCGACCTTAGGTTATGTAGTAGTCTCAATCTCAGTATCTCAGTTAAAAAATAGGTACCCTCTTATCTTGTCCCTCTCTCTAATAAACTTTATAACTTATTAATAATTAAATAATTATATATATAATAATATAAAATGAGAGAGTGAAGGGGTACCTTAAGAAACAACTGAGATACTGAGATTGAGATTGTGAATAAGACTTACAGTCACTCAAGTAGCTGATAATAAGACTATTACAAAATGAGTAATAATCTGCGTATAGGGAAATCATCCTTAAAATAGGCTGAATAATCTCAGTTATTCCCCCTAAAAAGCCTCAAAGAGGGCACAGAAACGGCTTGTTTCTGTATCTTTCATGTCGCTTTAGTCACAACAGATGTGTTCGGAAAATTAAAGAGAATTTTCAAAAATAACCTCATAAGGTCACTAAAACGCTCTCAAGGCGCATGAATACTGGGCTAAGGATAGTGACCTTTCTTCTGTACACCTCACTAAGAGGTCACTTGACCTCATGATTAGTATCGATGTGAAGACAATAGTGACCTCTGTAGTGACCTGTATAGTGACCTATTTCGAAAAGAGGTCACTATCGGGAAGGCGCATAAACACTGGGATAACAGGGGATTAAGTGAGGTTAGGAGGTTATTTACGAAAAACTTCTCGTTTTTCGTAAAATTAGAAATTGAAAAATTAGAAATTAGTTTTTTTTCTCTCTTTTTGTAAAAGCAATGCTTTTAGAGACAGAAGTAATGCTTTTAGATGCAGAAGTAATGCTTCTGCATCTAAAGGTTATGCTATTCTTTCGGACGGGGATTATTCCTGTCGCTCTTTATTCGTTTTTCTTCGAAGGGGTTGATGGTTTTCTCATCCTCAAATTCTTCGTCGCCCTTGCGTGTCCAGTATTGACCCATTTAGATAATTGACAATTGATTTTTTTAGGAGTTAAAGGGAGTTAGAGGGAGTTAGAGGGACAATACAAGATTTTAGGAGTTAGAGGAGTTAAAGGAGTTATCGTGGCTTGCAGCCACTTAGACAATACAAGAACTTGGTTCAAGAGTTCAATAGTTCAAAGGTAATGTCTTTTCTTCGAGCGAAGCTCTTCAGGCGAGCAGAGCTCGGAGTCCTTCTAAGCTCGAAGAGCGTTAACTTCTATAACTTCTTTACTTCTTGATAATTACAGCTCTTTGTTGAGATTTACCATTTCGATAGCTGAAATCATAGCATCGGCACCCTTGTTGCCTGCCTTAGTACCTGCACGCTCCACTGCCTGCTCGATAGAGTCGGTGGTGAGGATGCCGTTGAGAACGGGTACACCTGACTGCATTGCCGCCTGAGCGATGCCCTTGGCTGACTCGTTAGCCACCATATCGAAATGAGGGGTAGCACCACGAATGACGGCACCGAGACAAACGACTGCGTCATACTTGCCGCTGGCTGCCATCTTCTGCGCTGTGAGAGGTATCTCGAAAGCACCTGGAACGAGGGCGAGGGTGAGGTCGTCGGAGTTGCCTCCGTGACGTACGAAACAGTCTTCAGCACCTGCTACGAGGTGGTTTACTATGAAGTCATTAAAACGAGAGGCTACGATGCCTACCTTCATGCCAGCTGCCACCAGCTTTCCTTCAATCTTTTTCATATTCTTTTTTAGGAGTTAAGGAGTTAAGTTGTTAAGGAGTTAAGATATTACCTTGAATTATTCTTTCTTTTTAGGGTTCTTTACATGAAGCAAATGACCCATCTTAGCGTATTTGGTGTACATATAGAACTCATCTTTCTCGTTGCAGGTCATCTCGATGGGTTCACGGGAAACGACCCTCAAACCGAAACCGTCTATGCCACTAATCTTCTGAGGATTGTTGGTCATGAGGATGAGGTCACGCACACCAAGGTCGGCAAGGATGCTGGCACCTGTGCCATACTCGCGGAGGTCGGCAGCAAAGCCGAGTGCTATGTTAGCCTCAACGGTGTCCATGCCCTGATCCTGCAGGTTGTAAGCCTTGAGTTTATTGATGAGTCCGATGCCACGACCCTCCTGACGCAGGTAGAGCAACACTCCCCTACCCTTTGCCTCGATGCGACGCATAGCCTCGGCAAGCTGTTCGCCACAGTCGCAACGCAAACTGCCAAAGGCATCGCCCGTGAGACACTCGGAGTGAACACGGCAGAGGACTGGTTCGGGGGTGCTCACATCGCCCTTGACGAGTGCCACATGATGTTCGCCAGTCACCTTGTTGATATAGCCCACAGCACGGAAAGAGCCGTACTTGGTAGGCAGTTCGGCATCGGTCACACGCTCTATGAGTTTCTCGGTGCGACGACGATACTCTATGAGCGACTTGATGGTTACGCAGACGAGGTCGTGCTTCTTGGCAAGCTCAAGCAGTTCGGTGGTACGCATCATAGTACCATCCTCGCGCATTATCTCGCAACAGAGACCAGCCTCGGTGAGTCCTGCCAGACGACACAGGTCAACGGTTGCCTCAGTATGACCTGAGCGCACCAGCACACCACCCTCGCGGGCCTGCAGAGGGAACATGTGACCAGGACGACGGAAGTCGATGGGTTTGCTGTCAGGGTCGGCTATGGCACGTGCCGTCACGCCACGCTCCACGGCTGAGATGCCTGTGGTGGTGGAGATATGGTCAACAGAGACGGTGAATGCCGTCTGGTGGTTGTCGCTGTTGTGCATCACCATCTGAGGCAGGTCGAGTCGTTCGCACAACGCCTTGCTCATAGGCATACATATCAGTCCCTTGGCTACGCTCGCCATGAGGTTGACGTTCTCTGTAGTAGCAAACTGTGCCGCACAGATGAGGTCGCCCTCATTCTCACGGTCAGGGTCGTCTATCACAAGTATGCACTTACCTTTACGGAGTGCATCAAGAGCTTCTTCTATTGTATTGAAATCGTACATATTCACTTTAACATAAAATCACGGTAGAAAGCTTCGGTTTTCGTTTGCGTAGCAACCTCTGGTTGCGTTTCGTAGGCGCTTACGCCGTTTCGTACGAAGTTCTCTACGTATTTGGCTATCACGTCGTTCTCAAGGTTTACTACATCACCCACCTTAACCGAATGGAGCGTGGTGGCGCCCTGAGAGTGTGGGATGAGAGAGACGGCGAAAGTGGACTCACCCCCTGCCCTCTCTTGCATAGAGGGAGCCTTGGCAACAGTGAGACTGACACCCTGAATGGTTATGCTGCCTTTATCTATGATGTAGCGCATGATATGGGCTGGTGCCTCAATCCACAGCCACAGGGCGGTATCGTCCTGCTGACGCTTTATCACCTTGCCTGTGCCGTCGATATGACCAGAGACGATGTGACCGCCGAGGCGCGACTGCAGGGTGAGAGCGCGCTCAAGGTTTACCTTGCTGCCTGGTTTGAGCAGACTGAAGGAGGTCATGCGCATGGTCTGGGGCATTACGTCGGCAGTGAAGGAGGATGGTGCCACGGTGGTGGCTGTAAGGCATACGCCATTGGTACAGATGGAATCGCCCACCTCAGTACCCTCGAGCACTTTGGAGGCAGATATTTCGAGAGTGATGCTCTTGGCACCCCTCTTAATACTCTTTACGGTTCCTATTTCTTCTACTATACCTGTAAACATAAACTTCGTACGAAACGCAACCAGAGGTTATTTCTTCACCAGTCCTGATATCATCACGTCGCCACCTACAGTCTCGACTATCTGGTCTTCGAGTTCTATAGCCTCAGACATAAGGGTTACTCCCTCGCCTTCGACAGGGGTGCGAGCGCTCTTACCACCTATTATCTTAGGAGCCACGAATGCCACAACCTCGTCAATCAGTCCCTCACTGAGCAGAGCCTCACTAAGGGTGCCGCCACTCTCAAGGAGTATGGAGTCTATCTTCTCCGCTCCAGCACGCTGAACGAGTTCAGTAAGGGAGTTGCAGTTCCACAACGTCACTCCAGCATCACGCAGCTGCTGCAGTTTCTCCTCATCAGCAGAGTTGCCATAAACCACGATGGTAGGATACTCATGGGCAGTGCTGACAAGCTGACTCTCCATAGGGATGCGAGCCTGACGGTCGGCAACGATACGGATAGGATGGCGCACCTCATGTTCCTTAATACCAAGACGTTGCATCGTCTCCTCAGAAAGACGCACGTTGAGCATGGGGTCGTCGGCTATCACGGTGCCTATGCCACAGAGAATAGCCATATTATTCTTGCGGAGCATGTGAACACGCTGACGAGACTGCTTATTGGTTATCCACTTGCTGTCGCCTGTGGATGTGGCTATCTTGCCGTCGAGCGTCATAGCCCACTTGGCTGTAATCCAAGGCTGGTTGGTGGTGATAAACTTAAGGAACACACGATTCTGCATCCTGAGTTGCTTAACGAGTTCCTGAGCTGCCTTAACACAGTTCCCGTTATCGTTCCCGTTATCGTTAACGTTAACGTTCCCGTTCCCGTCTTCAAACACATCAACCTCGATGCCCTTAGAGCGCAATATCTCCAGTCCCTTGCCAGCCACGAGAGGATTGGGGTCGAGCAGACCCACTACAACACGACTGATGCCATGTTCGATGACAGCATCCACACAAGGTGGCTGATGACCCTCATGACAGCAGGGTTCGAGCGTAACATATAAAGTGGCGCCCTTACAGTCAATACCTCTTGATTCAGCATCCTTGAAAGCTTCACGCTCGGCATGAAGGTCTCCGTAGCGAGTGTGGTAACCACTTGCTACGATATCATCATTCTTTACTATCAACGCACCAACAAGCGGATTAGGATTCACCTGTCCCTCGCCATGCTGGGCAAGGAGCATAGCATCCTGCATCAATAGTATATCGTCTTCTGTTATCATATATCTAAGGCACAAAAGTACAAACTTTTTTTGAATCCTCCAAACTTTTCATTTTTTTCTTGCGTATGTCGCAATAAAATCATAACTTTGCGTTATATTTAATATATAACGGTAATACTAACTGATAATGCAATATATACTTCATGCGCCTGACGGCATAAACAGCACCATAAACCTGCCTGCTTCAAAGAGCATCAGCAACAGGGCATTGGTGATAAATGCCTTGGCGCACAGAAACAACAACAGCCAAGATGCGATAATACACCCCGAGAACCTGAGTGTGTGTGACGATACGGACGTGATAGTGGCTGCCCTGAGAGATATGCCCTACGAGATAGACATCAAGGCGGCTGGTACGGCGATGCGCTTCACTACGGCATACCTGTGCACCCAGGAGGGCGAGCACGTGATAACGGGTACGGAGAGGATGAAGCATCGTCCTATCTCGGTGTTGGTGGATGCCCTGCGCCAACTGGGTGCCGACATAGAATATGTGGAGAAAGAGGGCTTCCCTCCACTACGCATACGTGGCAAGAAACTGGAAGGTGGCAGGCTGAGCATCGAGGGTGATGTTTCGTCACAGTACATCTCTGCCCTACTGATGATAGGTCCTGCGATGGAACAGGGACTGACCCTGCACCTGACAGACAACATAATATCACGCCCGTACATAGACCTCACGATATGCACCATGAGAGAGTTTGGTGCTGACGTGGACTGGATAGACGGAGCCACGATAGAGGTAAAGCCACAGGCGTATAAGAGTGTGCCGTTCACCATAGAAAACGACTGGAGTGCCAGCTCATACTGGTATGAGATAATAGCGCTGCTGGCTAAAAAGCACGGCAACGACGACAAGAGCGTAGTGAGACTGCCTGGACTGATGGACGGTTCCAGACAGGGTGATTCGGCAATACGTTATATCTTCTCTATGCTGAGCGTAAAGACTGAGTTTGCTGAGAAGACGCAGTTGACCCCAAACATCGTGACGCTGAGTGCACACCATCGTGGACTGCCACGCTTCGACTTCGACTTCACCAACCAGCCAGACCTGGCACAGACGGTGGTAGTAACGACGGCGCTGCTCGGCATACCGTTCCGTTTCACTGGTTTGCAGACCCTACGCATAAAGGAGACCGACCGCATAGCAGCTTTGAAGAATGAGATGATGAAACTGGGATTCATACTCGATGACAACGAAGAGGGTGTGCTCAGCTGGGACGGCATACGCCATGAGGTGCGTGGCAATATAGTCATAGACACCTATGAAGACCACCGTATGGCAATGGCTTTTGCACCAGCCTGCATCATGTTTCCTGGACTGAGAATAAACAACCCCGAGGTGGTGAGCAAGAGCTACCCAAACTTCTGGAATGACCTGAAGGCAGCGGGATTTGAGATTAACGGTTCTTGCGCTCCGTAGGTGCTCAGGCGAGCAAGCTCGGAGTAGGGTTAAAGGTTAAGGGTTATAGCTGATTTAAGAAAACATATTGCTTTGTTGTGCCTCGTGGCACTCGCCGTTGTGTCGTGTTCTACAAAAAAGAATACGGCATCAACTCGTTTTTGGCATGCCTTCACCGCAAAATACAACATATACTATAATGGCACACTTGCATACATAGATGCCTCTGTAGAGAAAGAGAACGGAAACAAGGATAACTTTACCGAACAGATTCCGCTATATACCGTAGGCAATAAGGCAAGCAGAGAACTGGGTAAGGCAAACTACGAGATTGCCATAACGAAGGCTGAGAAGGCGATACACCTGCACAGCATAAAGGCTAAACCCGTGTGGAATAAAGACCGTAGGAAAACGGAGAAAGATATAGAATGGCTTACCAGAAAAGAGTATAACCCCTTCTTATGGAAGGCATGGATGCTTATGGGACGAAGCCAGTTCTATATGGGCTCGTTTGACGAGGCAGCAGCCACCTTCGCCTATATGTCGCGTCTGTATAAGGGACAGCCTGCCATATATGGCAAGGCAAGGGCTTGGCTTGCTAAGTGCTACATAGAAAACGGATGGCTGTATGATGCTGAAGACGTGATAAGGAATATGCAGCGTGACAGCATAGACTGGCGAGCACAGAAGGAATGGGACTACACGCTCTGCGACTATTACCTGCACACAGGCGACCTGCCTGAGGCTACGAAGTATCTGCGTAAGGTGATAAAACACGAGATGCGCTCGAAGCAGAGAGCAAGAGAGTATTACCTCTTGGGACAGATAGAGGCTGCACAGAAGCATAATAAAGAAGCATATAAGGCATTCAAAAAGGTTCTGGGACAGCACCCTTCATACGAACTGCGATTTAACGCCAACATCGCCATGACTGAGGTGATGGCTAAGGGACAGTCGAAGAAGATGATCAGCAGGTTGCGCAGAATGGCTCGCAACGACAACAATAAGGAGTACCTCGACCAGATATACTATGCCATAGGTAA
>JAEEVS010000079.1:0-11631 GCA_016290975.1 Prevotella sp.
GATTACTTCTTGTTAGCTCTTTCGATAATGTACTTGTTCGAAAGCTTCTTCGGTGCACGAGTCTTGAGACCCTTAGCGTACAGACCCTTACGTGAACGTGGGTGACCACCAGACTGACGTCCTTCACCACCACCCATTGGTTGATCTACAGGGTTCATTACAACACCGCGGTTGTGTGGACGACGTCCGAGCCAGCGTGAGCGACCAGCCTTACCAGACTGTTCGAGAGCGTGGTCAGAGTTGCCTACAGCACCGACTGTAGCCTTGCAGGCAGAGAGCACCTTACGTGTCTCACCTGAAGGGAGTTTGATTACACAGTAACTGCCTTCACGAGAAGTCAACTGAGCGAAATTACCAGCCGAGCGAACAAGGAGTGCACCCTGTCCTGGGCGTAATTCGATGTTGTGGATTACGGTACCTACCGGGATGTTAGCAAGTGGAAGAGCGTTACCAACCTCTGGCACTGCCTCAGCGCCTGACATCAGCTTAGCACCCACCTCAAGTCCGTTAGGAGCGATAATGTAACGTTTCTCACCGTCAGCATAGTAAAGAAGTGCGATGCGCGCAGAGCGGTTTGGATCGTACTCTATTGACTTTACTGTTGCTGGAACACCATCCTTCTCTCGCTTGAAGTCGATCAGACGATACTTCCTCTTGTGGCCGCCGCCCTTGTAGCGTACGGTCATCTTACCGGTGTTGTTTCGACCGCCGGTAGAGCGCTTACCGTAAACGAGAGACTTCTCTGGCACGGATGCAGTAATATCCTCGAACGTGCCAATAACTTTGTGTCTTTGACCAGGTGTAACTGGTTTTAATTTACGTACTGCCATTTTTTATTTAGATATTGCTATAAAAATCAATTTCATCGCCCTCCTTCAGAGTAACGATAGCTTTCTTGAAGGCGTTACGCTGACCCTTGATCAGTCCAGCCTTAGTGTAGCGTGATGAACGCTTGCCGGCATAGTTCATGGTGTTAACGTCTTCTACTGTTACGTTGTAGCGAGCCTCAACCTCCTGCTTAATCTGGAGCTTGTTTGCCTCAGGCTTTACGATAAAGCCGTAGCGGTTTGGCTTCTTTTCGGTAATCTTAGTCATCTTCTCAGTGACTACAGGCTTAACTATAAATGCCATAATCTAATTCTCCTTATTAAGTTTACTTGGTTAAAACTTCATCAATAGTCGGAACGGCATTCTCAGCCATAACGAGCACGTCAGCATTCATCACCTTGTAGGCGTTGATGTTAGCTGCACCCATCACCTCAACATTCTTGAGGTTGCGAGCCGACTTATAGATATTCTTATTCTCTACAGGGAGAACGAAGAGCAACTTCTTGCCCTCAACCTTCAGAGCCTTTGCAATTGCAAGGATCTCCTTAGTCTTTGGAGTCTCGATGTTGAAATCCTCAACAACGATGATACCATTCTCCTGCACCTTGTAAGAGAGAGCACTCTTACGTGCGAGCTGCTTAGTCTTAAGGTTAAGCTTAGTGCGATAATCGCGTGGCTTAGGACCGAAAACGCGAGCACCACCTACCAATACAGGTGAGTTGATGTCACCACGACGTGCACCACCGCCGCCCTTCTGGCGACCCAGTTTACGTGTAGAGCCTGACATCTCGCTGCGCTCCTTAGCCTTTGCTGTACCCTGGCGCTGATTGCCCAGATACTGCTTAACGTCGAGGTAGAGAACATGGTCGTTTGGCTCGATAGCGTAGATAGCGTCATTAAGAACAGCCTTACGTCCTGTCTCCTTGCCCTGTATATTCAATACATTTACTTCCATGACTTTACTTCTTGATTAAAACTGTTGAACCATTGTATCCTGGCACTGAACCCTTCACGATGATGAGGTTCTGCTCTGGGATAACCTTTAACACTCTCAGATTCTGCGTGGTAACACGCTCGTTACCCATGTGTCCACCCATGCGCATGCCCTTAAACACCTTCGCAGGGTATGAGCAGGCACCGATAGAACCTGGCTTACGAAGACGGTCATCCTGACCGTGAGTAGCCTGACCTACGCCACCGAAACCGTGACGCTTTACTACGCCCTGGAAACCCTTACCCTTAGATGTACCGACTACGTCAACGAAGTCGCCATCTGCAAAGAGGTCTGCAGAGATAGTGTCACCGAGGTTGTGCTCCTCGTCAAACTTGAACTCGGCCAAGTGCTTCTTTGGTGTTGTGCCCGCCTTCTTAAAGTTGCCCATCATAGGCTGAGAAGTGCGACTCTCCTTTGCCTCTCCGAAACCGAGCTGCAAAGCGGCATAACCGTCCTTCTCGACGGTCTTCACCTGAGTTACGACACAAGGACCAGCTTCGATAACAGTGCACGGTGTATTCTTACCGTCGGCACTGAACACGGATGTCATTCCGATTTTTCTTCCAATTAATCCTGGCATTTCTTTTTATTATTAATAATGTGTAAAAAAAATTTCTTTCTTTGTGTAACTTTCGCGGTTGGCGCAGTCTTACACACAGAAAGAAAATACACTCAAGTTCTTCTTTTTCAGCGTGTTGATAGCCTACTGCCAGCGCAACATACACATTCCGAGGTGCAAAGGTACTAATAATTAATGAATTAGAGCCTTTCTCCCCGCTTCTATTTTTCCATAAATGCAATTTCTTAACATAAGTCAAGGAGCAGGCCCTTATCTTCTAATACAACATTCCGAACAGCCAAAGAGGAATTTTATTTCCCAATACATATTCCTCATTAGCCGCAGCGATATATGCATTATCAAGATTAGCTATCTGCTTGCCATCCTTCGATTTTCCACCTACCTCGATAGTATAGCGATGGTCGATGGTGAAATCAGCCGACGTCTTACTATACTCCACTATATGGCTGGCTGACAGCTGGTTTACAAAGAACACCTCGCGCTCAGTACCCTCGTTTACAGGCATCGTGGCAAGAGCATGAAGCATATTAGGATTTTCCAGATACAGTTTGTCAGGCTTCTGCAGACGCTTTACGTTGGTAGCATCCGAATATAGCAGTTTCACCAATCGCGCATCATCCAGATTTTGCAGATACTGCAATAATGTAGTGCGTGAAATCTCTGCCATCGTCGATAGCTTCACAGTGTCAATGCTATACGGCACAGAAGTTGAGAGGATAGCCATGAGAGATTTTACCTTCCTGATATTGGCGATGTCAATCTTTCGCAGTTGGGGCAACTCCGACTCTATTATTGTATTCACTATGTTCTCTATGCGAAGGTAATAATTACTCCTTCCATCAGCGAGGAATGGATAATATCCATATTGCAAGTACTCCGCAAAGAGTGGAAGAGGGCGAATCTGTGAGTTCACCTCTGCACATACAGCATTGCCCTCAGTCAGAATCTCCTGAAGGGTGCGACGCCTGAAAGTAATATGATGAAACATCTGCATAAACTCCCTGAACGACAACCCAGACATATTATATGTGATGCAGCGACGCGACAGGTCTGCCTCACCCTCTGCCAGATTCACCAATGACGAACCGCTGAGCACAAAGTGCATGTCAGTAAACTCATCATAGGCATTCTTTATCTCCAGGCTCCACCCAGCATATTTGTGCACCTCATCCAGAAATAGGTATCTGCCCCCTTTAGCATGAAACTGTTCAATGAAGTCAAGCAGATTATGGTTAGTGAAATAAATATTGTCAAGACTGGCGTATAGCACATCTGTAGTGTTTGTTGCACCAAAGGTTTGCATAATGCGTTGGGTCATAAGCGTTGTCTTGCCCACTCCCTTCTGCCCTTTTATCATCAGCAGTCGCTCTTTCCAGTCAATTTCATCCATAATGCCCCTGACAAAGTCCAGATTGACGGTTTGCATCCTGTTTAGATGCCTTTTAATCAGCGCTTCCATATCCTAATAGTGTAGTGAATAATATATTTCTGCTGCAAAATTATATAAAAATGTTCAACCTACAAAACATTTTATGCAGAAAAGTGTATCACCTGCTGAACATTTTACCCTAAATCAAGGGCAAATTAGCCAAATCTGTTCAGCCGACTGAACAGATTTACCCCAAAAGTGTTCAGCCTGCAAAACACTCTTGCTTCGTCAGTGGCATTCTTATAATTAGAAGACTTCATCTTTCATATCTATGATTACGATATCTTTCAACAAAAAAAGCCCCCAGCGCGTGGGGGCAACTTTATAAATTTACAAACTAATTTTATACGTGTCTCGCGACACCAAAATGAAAAATTTTATTAATTAATCACCTCTGGGAGAAAACGTCCCACAGATATTGAAAAAGGAGCGCCCTTCGCAGGGGGCAGTGGTGAGATGCAAGGGTAGCAAGCCCTTGCATCCCTATCGTTAGGAGAGATTAACCGACATCTTCCATATCTGTCCAATCGCTCTCTTCTGAGGTTGTATCAACGTCAGGTGTTTCACCTGAACCTGCGAGGATAGTTGGGAGAATAACCTTTACCTCCTTTACCTCTGGCTGAATATATTCTTTCTTTATCATGACTTTATTCTTTTTTAATTAAGTGTTTGTAATCCCTCCCCTCTCAATCCCCCTCTCTCAAAGAGAGGGGTTAGGGGTGAGTCTGGGGTCGGGGGTGAGTCTTTATTTTACCTGCTGACCAGCTACGTTATAGTTGCCAATGAAGAGCTTACCATTCTTGATAACCTTTACAGGAGCAGCCTGTGCCTCAGTCTCAGCAGCGTTAACGTTGTTGATGCCTGTAGCCTCTTCGAAAACCATCTCAAGGCTCAAAGGAGCATTCTCTCCATCGAGAAGTATATAAGCCTTGTTAGCAGGGAAGTTCTCTCCGCCATAAGGAGTGAAGGTGCTGGTTGTCTTCTTGAATGCAAGGAACTTAGCAGCAGTACCCTTCAGGTCTGCAGTCTTAGCAGCAGCTGTAGTACCCTTCAGGTCATTGCCTGTAACCTCTGTAGCAGCATCTGTGGTAGCTGTAACAGTAACAACTGCATCCTTTGTTCCTGCAATAACAACACCAGTATTAGCAGGTATTACGCCCTCGAGAGCAGCCATTGTCATCTTACCATCAGCAATTGCAGCCTTGTATGCAGTACCATTAGTCACAGTGAAGTTTACAGGTGAGCAGAATGTTGTGAAGCCCTTAGTGAAAGAATCACCGCCATTGTTAAGAGTGAGATCCATACTTTCTTCAGGAGTCCATGCCTCATTACTCATCAGATACTCAGCAGCGTTCTTGAAGAGCTTCGTACCATTAGCATCAAGGTCATTCAAACATTGATTGTGTACACTAATCATGAGATACTTAGCAGATTCCACGCCACGCTGTGCAGGTGTCAGCTCATGGATAGCAGTACCATTGCCAGAAGATGCATTAGGTGATGTTGCAAGAGTATAGCCTTCCTTACCTGATACGAGAGCAGTCACAGGCTGCATAACCTTGTCGTCAGAGGATGTGCTATTTGCTACTTTAATAAATCCGTCAGTAGTTGTAATACCTGCAAAGATTGGATGTGAAGCTATGTTTAAGTATGTTGTGCTCAGAGTGCATCCCAATGCAGTTGTGCCAGCATTTGGTGTACCCCAACCCCAACGACTTTCGTTGTAGAAGTAAGACTTGGTATTCAGCACAGGAACATTACCTTCCTTAGCTGCCTTTACAAGACCTGCGTTATAATTACTTCCAGTGATAGACTCGTGAAGAACTACCAAATCAAAATCTGTTACGGTCTTTGAAGCATTGTAAGCTGCCTTAGTAACTGTGTAATCCTCGCTGAGAGCAGCATAGAGGTCATCACCAGAGTTAACATTTCCATCTGATGTTACATACAGAACTTGTTTACGTGTGTCTGCTACGAATGTAGCGTCAACTGTTACAGCGTATGCAGGCATAGTGAACTGGTTGTCAGTAACAGTAACTTTTGTTTCTGTATCACCCGTCTTGTATACGTTCCATGAGCCAAAAGCATATCGGAAGTCAGGTGTAGCAGTCAGAGTGATTGTCTCGCCTTCTGCTGCCTCTGTAGCAGAAACTGCGATAGAACCATTCTCTGGTGTAGTCTTTGCTACAGCATATTTTACAGTTTCATTCTGATATACAGCAGTGAATTCTACATCTGATTCACCCATAGTGTATTCTGCATCAGCATTATAGTCGTTGGTACCATCATTCCAACACTTGAACTCCTTACCTGTAGGAGGAACAAGGTCTGTTGGAGCATTTGCTACAGTGAACTTAGCTCCCTCTGCCACATCTGCCTGAGTAGGAGCGCCTGTTGCTGAAGTGCCATCACCAAGGTTGTATGCTACAGAGTGCTTTACCACAGGAGCTGATGGCTCCATTATAACAAAGACATCTGTGATATAGAAACTGGTATTATCTGTAGGCCCATTTAATTTAACAGTCTTGTAACTTTCTGTTCCTGGTGTCCAACTGAAATTAGAACTTGTGAATGTACCCTGATCTGCATTGAAAACCATGGTAGCATCCTGATAAGATTTTATTGCTATATACTTGATGTTATTCGTTTCGGATGAAATCTGAATATATCTATCCTTTTTAACTTGAATACGACCAGTGCTGCCACTAGTAATGTTTGAGGTTAGTACAGACTTCGCATTCTCGCCCGCAGAGTTAGTGTACCCCACTGTATTATTAGTAATAGATGTTATAGTCATTCTCTCGAATACATCTGTGCTTGAGGTAGTTAACACCACATTTACTACTTTGAAACGACATTCACTATTCTTTGTGGCTTCGATATCAAATGAAATCTCTGTAAGAGTTTTGTCATCCGGTGTAAAAGTGTATTTCTTATCTGTTGGACCTGTTAAAGTACCTTCAACAGTTGGAGTTACGCTAACTACCTTATTGCTAGTATTTTCTGTAAAATCGATACTCTTAATGGTATATCCTGGAGCCAATGATGTAAAAGTGAACCTTCCAGTAGGATTGGCTTCTGTATTTTTGGTAACAGCTATACCACTCGAATTTATCGACGTGTTAGCATCACCTGAAATTTTAACCATTCCACCACAAGCTGGCAGTGCTTTGAATTCTGTCCAACCAATGGTAACGTCTCCTGCACTAGCTCCCGTGACTATCGCCACTAAGAGCATCAAAATAGATAAAATTTTTTTCATTGTTGTTTAATAATTTAGTTGATTAATAATGTTATTTTATAATTGTTAAAGATCTTCACTTAGATATATAGAAAAGAACTCATCATTGACGGTAATTTTTTCCTTATGTTGTGTGTCACATACGATATTTGTGACATCATTTACTAGGTGATAAAAGTAAAATGTAACGATATAAGGGTTTGTGTTTCCTGAAAGATCCGTGTTAGGATCTATTCTTAATTTTTCCTTTACACCATTTTTAATCTCTTGAAAGTTAACCTCACAATTATTATTGTCTAATAATCTTTCTGCAGCCCTATTTAGTCTGTCTATTATGTTACTAAGAAATTCTGTATTCATAACTGTTTATCGGTTTATATAATTTCAAGTATACTAGTTATGTTCGTTTCATTTTTTATGTAGATATTGATCAAAGAATTCGGAGAGGGATTGCGTTTTTTGATCTTCTACTCTATTGGCATTATTATATATACCTTCTATTGTTGTTTCTATTAAATCCATACTGCCTGTCAGACTTACACACATATACACCACATTTGCTCTATATGTAAGGTTACTCTTTTCATACATCCATGATGTGGCTTTTTGCAAGTTCTTCCAACAAGCATCACTTATAGTGCCTTCTACTACATGCAAAATCAAACGCGGTCTTCCAGTTTCTTGTGGATTAGAAAGTTTTGCCAAGACTTCCATGAAGGCCTGTTCTGTAACATACCCCGCTTTGAATTCTATCAACCATTCTTTACCTTTTGTATTATTGAGTAGTGTCAAATCGAAATTACCTGATTGTCCTTCTCCTATGATAGGAGGTATCTTATTTCCATCTTGTGAGAACGTATATTTGTCTTCTGTTGGTGTTTCGACAGAATAGAAAATATCGTCAATCTTTTTCTCATTACAGTAACAATTAAACTCATCAACAAACAAAAATCTAAGTTCCTGCTCACTGACCCTAACTCCCTTTTCCCTGTATGTTGGAAAAACAAGGCGAGATGACGTTTGAGCAGAAACGTATTTCTGTTCATCTTTTGAGTTATATATATCCCTCAATTTGTTTATTGTTCGTGCTATAACTTCGTTTACAAAACTCATCATATTCATTCTTTTGTTTTTGTCATTAACGAGTAGTTAAAAGTATTGTTTATTCCTGTCTCTTTTTGCCTTCTCTATATTTTGCTCAAACAGTCCTTTATAATCAAGATTTTGTACATATTTACTTAACCTAGGATTGTCTAACACATCCAATATATATCTATAAGCATATGGTATTTTTGAGTAAGTCTCGTCATCAGAGATTTCACCCCTTTTACATTTACTTAGATAGTCTATGATGAGATCTAAAGAACCTCCATGTACACATCCAAGTTCTTTAACTATTTCTTCCTTGGATATAGCTTTGCAAAGAAAGTCTATCATACCTAATTTTCATTATGCGCTTACGCGCGAACATTTTATGTAGTAGTCCATCCCTTGAGGGACGAGACTGGGAGTTTTCTAAACTCTCCCTACTCTCGCAAGCAGGGAGAGCACAAATACTGGAAATGTTGGATTATATCCCGCTATAGCGAGCATATTTGCTTATCCAATTCTCGTTTAGTTTGTCAAAGAATGCACACTGCCTGAGGGCAGTTGTCACCTCTACGCAAAGAGCCAAGAGCTTCTTCGAAGCTGGCGCAAAGAGGCTGGCGCATCATGGTCTTGAAACTCCCTGTTCAGCGATGTGATTAGTATGTATTTTGTGGAAATAAAAAAAGCGTGGGAGTTTCTCCTCTGTGCCTATCCCTGTAGTTAGGCCTTAGCATTGCCCTCAGATAAGGATAAGCAACGCAAGTCAGCCCACGCCATAATGACTATATACTCTACGCCGATACTACACACCCAAGAAAAGATGGGTGTGCAGCTCGTGAAAGGATACAATCCTCTAACGCAGACGTTCTCCGTTGCATTACCGCTGTATCTGATGTCAAAGTTGCTAAGTTTAACTACACAGACAGTAACGTTAGAAAACGCCTTAAAGCCTCGCCACACGTGACGTGGCTCTTTTCCTATATTCTTGTCGAACCCACCCAACCCTGTGGGCTGACTGTGTTCGCTTCGTGGTGTCACCCTTAAAGGGGTGAGCCTCATGAAGGCAGAGGTGCGCACACCTTTGCGCTGCAAAGGTACTAATAAATAAGGTAATAACAAAATATTTTGCAGTTTTTTTGAACAAAATAGGCGAAAGAAGACCACGGATAGTTTAACAAAAACCATTCTAAGTACAAAGTGACAAGGGACAAGGGACAAAGTAGTTCCCGTTCCCGTTATCGTTCCCGTTAATGTACTCGCATGCGAGTCCTGTTTTTTCTGCCCCAAGGGCAGGGTTTTTCTTTTTTATTCGTGTAGGTGCCAATGGCACAGAGGAATGGTAGATGGATTTGGCTGGAAGCTTGCTTACAAGCAAAAGCATCATGCCATGCCTCGAATAGGCGAATAGCCTGACACGTATAAAAAAGGGTTGTTCTCGGTTTTTGTAAAATAAACGACAACAAGGGACAACATAAAAGAAAGACCAGGGATGGCTCATACCTCGTCCTCTTTATCCTTAAATTCTGCAATCCATTCACGCAACTTTTGCTGAAGCAGGGCTTTGTCGGGCAGACAAAGTGCATATTGCTGAGCATAGATGTTGGCTTCCTTTGGCAACGTAAGTTCTACAAGGGCATCATTCTTGCGCTCGCAGAGGAGAATGCCAATAGTTGGTTTCTCAAAATCCTCTTTAACGAAGCGATCATAGTAGTTGACGTACATCTGCATCTGACCAAGATCCTGATGGGTGAGGTCATCCATCTTTAAGTCAACGAGGACATAGCATTGAAGTAGTCGGTTGTATAGCACAAGGTCTACATAGAAATGTCTTTCCTCAAAAGTGAACCGCTTCTGTCTTGCTTCAAATAGGAACCCCTTGCCCATTTCGAGAAGAAAATCTTGTAGGCGACTGATAATGGCACTTTCAAGGTCACTCTCGCTATAGGATGCATCAGATTTCAAACCAATGAATTCCAGAACCACTGGGTCTTTGAGGATGTCAGATGGCTTCTCTACCACCTGTCCCTTCATTGCCAAACGCATAACTTCGTCTTTATCACGACTAAGCGCCAGACGTTCATAGAGACCACTGCCTATTTGCCGTTGCAGTTGGCGTTTGCTCCATTGCTGTTTGAATGCTTCTATCTCATAGAAACGACGGGCGTCGGGATCTGAGACATGCGTGAGTATTAGATAATGAGTCCAGGGAAGAACGAACTGATGATTTCGTAACCGTTGGTTACTATTCTCGTTCTTTATTTCCGAACCACTGGTTTGGATTTTTGGGGATTGAATTTCCAAACCACTGGTTTGGTTTTTGTTAATCGGTGATGGTGCATGGGAATAAAGGGTATAAAACTTCCTCATCAGGCGCAGATTCTCTTCCGACCAACCTTTGCCTAATCGTTCAGTAAGTCGATCGGAAACACTTTTCAATACTCCTTTACCATATTCAGCGCGCTGCTTACCGCCTTGTTCATCCTCTATAATATATCGACCTACTTCGAAATAGGTATACACAATGGCTACATTGGCTGTTGACGCTATTTTCTTTCGTGCTTCAACGACTAATGCCTCAATGTGCTCAGCCAGTTGTTCGGCTCTGGCTTCAACAATCTGATTGTTCTTCTCTATATCATTCATATCTTCTGCAAAGGTAACACTTTTATTTCATTTCTCTTTATGATATCAGACAATTTTTCTCCAACTATACATGAATAAGGTGTATGAAGGATAAAGTAGTTCCCGTTCCCGTTATCGTTCTTGCGCTCCAGTCGGTGCTCAGGCGAGCAAGCTCGGAACCCGTTAATGTACTCGCATGCGAGTCCTGTTTTTTCTGCCCTAAGGGCAGGGTTTTTCTTTTTTATTCGTGTAGGTGCCAATGGCACAGAGGAATGGTAGATGGATTTGGCTGGAAGCTTGCTTACAAGCAAAAGCATCATGCCATGCCTCGTATAGGCGAATAGCCTGACACGTATAAAAAAGGGTTGTTCTCGGTTTTTTAAAATAAACGACAACAAGGGACAAAAAAAAAGAAAGACCAGGGATGGCTCAGATGGACACGGATAAAAAAATAGCAAGAAGTGATTACTACTTGCTATTTAAAATAAATCTGAGTGAGAACCTGTGTCAACTAAAACAAGTTCTAATTCTATGTCGTTCTGCCTCCAAATTAGAAGCCAATTGGGTCGCATATGACATTCCCAACATCCCTCATAATCGCCTACAAGGCGATGTGCTCTATACTCAGGAGGTAACTGACCATTTGCCTGCAGAAGGTCAAGCGTGTCAGTGAAAACTTTTAGGTCAAGTCCTCTTTTCACGCATCTCTTTAGAGACTTCTTGAATTGCCCAGTATAAGTAACGCTATACATCTTCTATCCAAAAATCTGATTGATTAAGTCTTTGGAGTTTTCTGCATGATACACATTGCCTTTCTTTATGTCATCAAGTCCTTTTTGTATGCCAGA
>JAEEVS010000080.1:0-65127 GCA_016290975.1 Prevotella sp.
TCTTGCGCTCCATAGGTGCTCAGGCGAGCAGAGCTCGGAGTCCCTAGTCACCTTGTACTTATATCTTACACTGTCCGCATGGCTTGGCGTGAGTGCTGAAAGCACGACCTTGGCTCTTGGCGTAGTCTAAGAATAAAATGGTGAAACCATGAGTGAAGTGGAAAGGCTGTCACTGGGAGCTTGCTCACAAGTGAATGGATGGACACAGAACGAGGCTCTTGAAAAGAGCTATTCTTAGACGCCTTTGCGAGAAACAAAAAAACATTACTCGCGGAGTGTGTGATCTTTGTTTTTCAGGCTTTGTAGAAAGCCGATGTTTTTGCTTTTTGAAAGTTTTGAGATCTATCAGATGATACATGGTGTTGGAGAGAATATGATGTAAGTTCATCTTACAGTCAGATTCTTGACGACATCAGGACAAGGCACGTAGTGCTAAACTTTCAAAAAGGGTTATTCTTGGTTTTTGTTAAATTCAAAACACAGTTTTATGCCAGTGCAGATGTCTATAACTTCTTCAAGTTTTCTCAATGAGTTTGGATTTAACACTCTGCCTGGCGCGGAAGATATTGACCTTTACCTGGTCTTCGGTGATTTCCATGATATTAGAGATTTCCTTGTAGGAGAGACCTTCGAAGTCGCGGAGCTGCATGGCGACACGTTGCTTCTCGGGCAACTGTTCCATAGCCTGACGGATGGTGCTGATGCGTTCCTCATGTTCTATGGTGCTCTCGACGGAAGAGGAACTGAAAAAGTCCATTCCATCGATATTTTCGGTCTGGTTGACCTTCATGCGCTGACGGTCGAGGGCGAGGTTACGAGCCATACGGAGAGCGTATGCTTCGAGGTTGTCGATAGCGTCGAGTTGCTCGCCCATTTTCCATAGTTTGATGATGGTATCTTGCACAACATCCTCCGCCTCCTGACTGTTGAGGGTAATCCTCAGTGCCAGGCGGTACATCACGTTTTTGAGAGGGAGTATGTCGCGCTTAAGATCCATGTTAAGAACGGGAACGTTAACGGGAACGGGAACGATACGCTTCGCTACGATACGGCTTCGCCTACGATATGCAACCAGAGGTTGCTACGATACGCCCTAAAGGGCTACGATACGGTGCAAGCGCCTACGATAACTATTATACTATTTGTGTGCCTTCTTTTTCTTTATTGATGTTTGTGGCGAGGGTGATAACGACTTTCTTGACACCAGCGTCAACGGCTTCGAGGGCATTCTCTACCTTAGGCATCATACCGCCAGAGATTATGCCGTCGGCAACATACTGACGGTAGGAGTCGTGGGTGATGACAGGTATCACGCTGTCGTCATCGTCAGGATTGCTGAGCACACCTTTCTTTTCGAAAGAGAAGATAAGGGTTACGTCGAAGTGCTTGGCGAGAGCCTTGGCAACGGTGCTCGCCATAGTGTCGGCATTGGTGTTGAGTATATTGCCCTTGCCATCGTGGGTGAGGGGAGCAACGACAGGGGTGACACCGCTGTTGAGCAACTGTGCCAGACGGTCGCCGTCAGCATAATCAACATCGCCAACATAACCGAAATCGACCATTTGATCGGTGCCATCGTCCATCTTTACCTTTTTCAGCGGACGTTTGTGAGAACGAATAACGTCCATATCGGCACCAGTCAGTCCGAGGGCGTTGACACCCTTAGCCTGCAACTGTGCCACGAGGTTTTTGTTTACCAGTCCGCCATACACCATAGTGACTACGGAGAGCATCTCTGCATCAGTGATTCGGCGTCCACCAACCATGTGGCTCTCTATGCCGAGTTGTGCCGCTACCTTAGTAGCACGGCGTCCACCACCATGCACCAGTATCTTCTTGCCTGGGATAGAGGCGAAGTTATCGAGCAACTGAGCGAGCTGTTCTGGGTCTTCAACCACGGCACCGCCAACTTTTATTACAGAGACCCCCTCCTTGCCCTTTGGGCATCCCTCCCCGAGGGTAGGGGTGGAATTACTATTTGCTAATGATTTTGTTTCTGTAGTATTCATTTTCTTTTATTTTGATAGTCATTCGGTATTATTTCCCTTCCCCTCGGGGGAGGGTCTGGGCGAGGGGTCTTAGTATATTTTTCAACTCCTCCACAGTATCAGCCCTAAGCATTTTTATGCGGGTGGGTTTGAAGTCGGCTATTCCCTTGAAGATAGGGGTAGAGGCGAGGTGGCGACGGGTGTGGAGGATAGCCTTATGCTCATCACCTATATAGTCGATGTTGAGTTGCAGAAGCTCCAATAAAATGTCGATTTTATCGGCATTATTTAGTGTCTCGGTAGCCTCGCGGGAGAATATCCAAGGCTGACCGAAAGTAGCTCTGCCAATCATCACGGCATCCACACCAAAGGTGTCGAAGGCACGGTCGGCATCGTCGAGCGACTTGATGTCGCCATTGCCTATTATAGGTATCTTGATGGCAGGATTATCTTTCACTGCCTTGATGAGAGTCCAGTCGGCTTCGCCCGTGTACATCTGTGCTCGCGTTCTGCCATGAATGGTGAGAGCCTGAATGCCACAGTCCTGCAAGTGAAGAGCCAAATCGACCCCCTCCCAACCTCCCTGAGGGGAGGAGATTGTTGACAGTTTATTGCCGAAGACATAGTTGTCGGAGTTCCACCCCAACCTTGTCTTTACGGTGACAGGGGTGTTGACAGCCTTTACCACAGCCTCAGTCATTTCGAGCATCAGGGGGATGTTCTGCAACATTCCTGCACCAGCACCCTTACCAGCTACTTTCTTCACGGGACATCCGAAGTTGAGGTCTATCACATCGGGATGAGCCTCTGCCTCCACTATGCGAGCCGCTTCCACCACTGCATCGGTGGTGCGACCGTATATCTGTATGCCGACAGGACGCTCGTCGTCGCTGATGGTGAGTTTTCTCACCGTAGCCTTGATGGAACGGACAAGAGCCTCAGCAGCCACAAATTCGGTATATACCATAGATGCTCCGTAACGCTTACAGAGCTTACGGAAACCAATGTCTGTCACATCTTCCATAGGGGCAAGAAATAACGGACGATTGCCTAAATCTATGTTGCCAATCTTCATATTTGACTACAAAGATACAAAAAAATGAGGAATGAAGAGTGAAGAATGAAGAATTTTTCGTAATTTTGCATAGAATTTAGAGAATTAAGTTTTCTCAAGTCCAACTTGAGAGGAGTTAAAGGAGTTAAAAGGAGTTATCGCTCGTTGAACTCGCTAAGGAGTTAAAGGACAAAACCAGAATAAAACGATATAATTAATGAAAAAGATTTACAACTATCTGTTTGTGGGCATAGTAGCTATGCTCTCGATGACACTTTCTTCATGTAATGACGATAACAATATCGCCGACACTCTCAACGGAATATGGGAGGGTGAAGTATCACAGAGCTGGTCTTGGCGATGGGATGATTACACTGTGTATCAGTATGTAGAGATGGAGTTTATTACAGATCCATACAGATATGCTAAGGGCTACGGTTATGAATATGACTACTACAGAAACAGCCGTTATTATGATAAATGCCGTTTTTACTTTGAGGTAAGGAATGGCAGAATCTACCTGGATTATGACGATGGTGCAAGAGTGTGTATATCAAACTATCGCTTGACAAACTACAGATTTGAAGGCACATTCAGGGATTACCGTACAGGCGACTACCTTGCGGACTTCAGTTTTGTGAAGATAGCAAGCTATCGTTATGATCGATACAACTACATTTACGGTACACCTGCAGAGTTTGAAGACTCCAAGACAAACAAGACTGAAGCCGAACAGAAATAATGGCTGAGAAGAATGAATTTGTGAGGAAGGTGGCGGAGCAGAAGTACGAGTACGGCTTCACCACTGACGTTCACACAGACATAATACCCGTAGGACTGACGGAAGATGTAGTCAGGCTCATTTCAGAAAAGAAAGGTGAGCCCGACTGGATGTTGGAGTTCCGTCTGAAGGCATTTCGCCACTGGCAGACGATGACGCAGCCGACATGGGGACACGTCAACGTGCCACCGATAGACTATCAGGCGATATCATACTACGCCGACCCGATGGCAAAGAAAAAGAACCCTAACCTGACGGAAGACGGCAAGATAGATCCAGAGCTGGAGAAGACATTCGACAAACTGGGCATACCACTGGAGGAAAGACTGGCACTGAGCGGCGTTGCCGTAGATGCTATCATGGACTCGGTGAGCGTGAAGACCACCTATAAGGACAAATTGAAGGAGATGGGCATCATATTCATGTCGATAGGTGAGGCGATAAAGGAACACCCAGACCTGATAAAGGAATACCTGGGCAGTGTGGTGCCATACAGAGACAACTTCTTTGCGGCACTGAACTCAGCAGTATTCTCTGATGGTTCGTTCGTTTATATACCTAAGGGCGTGAGATGTCCGATGGAACTGTCATCATACTTCCGCATCAACGCTGCAGGAACGGGACAGTTTGAGAGAACACTGATAATAGCCGACGACGATTCATACGTGTCATACCTCGAGGGATGTACGGCACCGATGCGCGACGAGAACCAACTGCATGCCGCCATAGTGGAGATAATAGTGAAGGACAGGGCAGAGGTGAAATACTCTACCGTGCAGAACTGGTATCCAGGCGATGAACACGGCAAAGGTGGTGTACTGAACCTCGTGACAAAGCGCGGCGACCTGCGCGGAGTGTCAAGCAAACTGTCGTGGACACAGGTGGAGACGGGTTCGGCGATAACGTGGAAATACCCTTCATGTGTGCTTCGCGGCGATAACTCGGTAGCGGAGTTCTACAGCGTGGCTGTGACCAATAACTACCAGGAGGCTGACACGGGTACAAAGATGATACACATGGGCAAGAACACCAAATCGACCATCATATCAAAGGGTATCTCAGCAGGACATTCGCAGAACTCTTACCGCGGACTGGTAAGGGCGACATCGAAGGCTGACGGAGCAAGAAACTACTCATCGTGTGACTCGCTGCTGCTGGGCAGCCAGTGTGGTGCGCACACCTTCCCGTATATGGACATACATAACAACACGGCAGTGGTGGAGCACGAGGCTACGACATCGAAGATAAGCGAAGAACAGCTGCTATACTGCAACCAGCGAGGCATATCGACAGAAGAAGCCGTAGGACTGATAGTGAACGGCTATGCCAAGGAGGTGCTACAGAAACTGCCGATGGAGTTTGCTGTGGAGGCACAGAAGCTGCTCAGCGTGAGTCTGGAAGGAAGCGTAGGATAATTAATTAGGAATTAGAAATTAGGAATTAGAAATTAGGAATTAGGGTCACTATATTATGCTTGAAATAAGAAACCTGCATGCCAGGGTAGAAGAAAAGGAAATACTGAAGGGCGTAAACCTCACCATCAAAGATGGCGAGATACATGCGCTGATGGGTACTAACGGTGCCGGTAAGTCAACACTGAGCAACGTCATAGTGGGTAACCCACGCTATGAGGTGACGGAAGGCGAGATAATATTCAACGGACAGAACCTGCTGGAGATGACAGCCGACGAGCGTGCCAACGCAGGCATATTCATGTCGTTCCAGATGCCAGTGGAGATACCTGGAGTGTCAATGACCAACTTCATGAAGGCTGCCGTGAACGCCAGACGTAAGGCGAGAGGCGAGGAGCCTATGAAGGCTGGCGACTTCATCAAGATGATGAAAGAGAAGCGCGAACTGGTGGAGATAGACCAGAAGCTGATAAAGCGTTCGGTAAACGAAGGATTCTCAGGCGGTGAGAAGAAGCGTAACGAGATATTCCAGATGGCTATGCTGGAACCAACCTTCTGCATACTCGACGAGACAGACTCAGGTCTGGACGTTGATGCACTGCGCATAGTGGCTACAGGATTTAACAAACTGCGCACGGAGACGACCTCGGCAATGGTGATTACCCACTACCAGCGTCTGCTGGACTATATAAAGCCTGACATAGTACATGTGCTCATAGACGGCAAGATAGTGAAGACTGGCGGTCCTGAACTGGCAGTGAAGATAGAGAACGAGGGTTTTGACTTTGTAATGCAGAATGCATAATTAATGAATCAATACGTAGAATTATATAACGAGATAAAGGGCCAGCTGGAGAGGCAGTCGTGCAGTGCGCTCAACGCACAGCGCGAGGAAGCCATGAAGCAGTTTGTGGCTATGGGATTCCCTACGAGGAAGGTGGAGAGATACCGCTATACCGATGTGGAGGCAGCCTTCGCTCCCAACTACGGACTGAGTCTCGCTCCATACACCATAAAGGATGTGCAGTATGTGTATGCTGCAAAGGAAGCGCCGATAGACATCGCACCATATTATAATAAGGTTGCTGACAGCAAAGGCGATGCCCTGACAGCCCTAAACACGGCATTAGCGCATGATGCACTCGTGATATATGTGCCAAAGGGTAGGAAGGCAGAGACCCCGATACGTATAGAGAATATACTCAGTGGCGAACAAGATACTATGGTGGTGCGCCGTGTGCTGATAGTGATGGAAGAGCTGAGCGAGGCAACAATATTCTTTGTGGACCACGTGAAGAGCGACAAGGCTTTCCTCACATCGCAGGTGATAGAGGTGGTATGCAAAGAGGGTTCACACCTGGACCTATATGAGATGGAGGAGACCAGCAGCAAATGTAACCGTTTTAGCAACCTCTATATAAAGACTGAGCGCGATGCAGTGGTGAGACATAACAACCTGACGATATCAAACGGTGTGACGCGCAACGGCATCGATGTGTATATGCAGGGCAAGGGCTCGGAGGTGACTCTGAACGGTGCCGTGATAGCCGACAGAGAGCAGCACGTAGATAACAACACCGTGATAGAACACCAGGTGGAGCAGTGTCAGAGCAACGAACTGTATAAATACGTGCTCGACGACAAGGCGGTGTGTGCCTTTGCAGGTAAGATACTGGTGAAGGAGGGAGCACAGCAGACCTATTCGCAGGAGACGAACAACAACATGGTGGCAAGCAACGACGCGAGGATGTACACCCAGCCGATGCTTGAGATATATGCTGACGATGTGAAGTGTGCGCACGGCTCTACCGTCGGTGTGATGGACGAAGCGGCACTATTCTATATGATGCAGCGTGGCATATCAAAGGATGAGGCTAAGACACTGCTGAAGAATGCCTTTATCTCGCAGGTGATAGACGAGATGAAGTGGCAGGCTTTCCGCGACCGTCTGCACATACTCATAGACAAGCGCCTGAGTAAGGAAGAGCGTTGTGGCACATGTAAGATTTGTAACTAACTGTGAACTGTGAACTATGAACTGTGAACTGATACGTTCGGATTTCCCTATATTACAACGTAAGATATACGACAAGTACCCACTGGTGTATCTGGACAACGGAGCGACGACGCAAAAGCCGCTCTGCGTGCTCGACGGTATGCGTGAGGAGTACCTCAACGTGAATGCTAACGTGCATCGCGGTGTGCACTACCTGTCGCAACAGGCTACCGACTTGCACGAGGGGGCGAGAGAGAAGGTAAGGCAGTTTATCAATGCCGAGAAGACCTCAGAGATAGTCTTCACCCGAGGCACCACAGAGGCTGTGAACCTTGTGGCATCAAGTTTTGTGGAGGCATACATGAAGGCTGGCGACGAGGTTATCATATCTACTATGGAACACCACTCAAACATAGTGCCTTGGCAGTTGCAGGCTGAGAAGAAGGGCATAGTGGTGAAGGTGATACCGATGAGCGATGATGGCATACTCGACATGGAAGCATACAAGACGCTCTTCAGCGAGAAGACCAAACTGGTGAGTGTGACCCACGTTAGTAATGTGCTGGGTACGGTGAACCCCGTGAAGGAAATAATAAAGACTGCCCATGAGCATGAGGTGCCCTGTATGATAGACGGTGCGCAGTCGGCACCCCACATGGCAATCGATGTGCAGGATATGGACTGCGACTTCTACGCCTTCTCAGGACATAAGATGTATGGACCTACTGGCATAGGAGTGCTCTATGGCAAAGAGAAATATCTGGAACAGATGCCACCATATCAGGGAGGCGGTGACATGATAGGTACGGTGACATTCGAAAAGACCACCTATGCCGCCCTGCCATATAAGTTTGAGGCTGGCACGCCAGACTATATAGCTACTCACGGACTGGCAATAGCCATTGACTATATGCTCAATATAGGTATGGACAAGATAGAGGCGCATGAGAGGGAACTGACCCGCTATGCCTTAGAACAGATGCAGACCATAGAGGGGATGCGCATATTCGGTCCGCTCGACGCCACAAAGCGCGATGCAGTGATAAGTTTCCTCGTGGGCGATATTCACCACCTCGATATGGGAACACTGCTCGACCGCTTAGGCATAGCTGTGAGAACGGGTCACCACTGTGCTGAACCCCTGATGCGCCGTTTAGGTATCAATGGTACCGTGCGCGCTTCCTTCGGACTCTATAACACCAAGGAGGAGATTGATGTCCTGGTCAGCGGCATAAAGAGAGTAAGCTCTATGTTTTGACCCCTAATTATCAATTATCAATTGTCAATTATCAATTGAAAAAGACTTCTATCATAGAGATGAACCGCCTCAGTGTGGAGGAGTTTCACGAGGCGGAGAAGATGCCACTCGTGGTGGTGCTCGACGATGTACGTTCCCTATACAATGTGGGGAGCGTGTTTCGTACGTCGGATGCCTTCAGGGTTGAGGCTATATACCTCTGTGGCATTACGGCAACGCCAGACGAGGTGCGTGATGAGGACGGCACTCTGGTGCGCGACTGTACGCTGAAGGCTTCGCAAGAGATACACAAGACGGCATTGGGAGCAGAGGAGAGTGTGGCGTGGCGATACTATAAGACCGCTGTTGAGGCTGTTGCTGCATTGAAGGCTGATGGCTATACGGTACTTGCCGTAGAACAGTGTCACGGTTCTACGATGCTTAATGACTTCAAACCTGCATTTGGGGATAAAAAGAAGTACGCCGTAGTCCTCGGCAATGAGGTCAAAGGCGTACATCAAGAGGTGGTTGATATGTGTGACGGATGTTTGGAAATACCTCAGTATGGTACCAAACATTCACTCAACGTTTCTGTTACGGCAGGAATAGTTATCTGGCATTTTGCCAGCTCTAACCTCTAAACCCTAAACCCTAAACTCTCAACTTATTCCAAATAAGTATATCCGTAGAGTCCTGAGCGGTAGTTGGAAAGGAATTCCTTTCCTTCCTCAAGACTGATTTTTCCCTGTTTTACTGATTTCGTTACCCAAATCTCGAGCTGGCGCACCAGTTTCTTGGGGTTGTACTGCACGTAGTCGAGCACTTCTTCTACGGTTTCACCGTCAAAAACCTGGTCTATGTGGTATGTGCCATCCTTCATTGAGATGTGCACAGCATTGGTGTCGCCGAAGAGGTTGTGCATGTCGCCAAGAATCTCCTGATAAGCACCCACGAGGAAGATACCGAGGTAGTATGGCTCCTTAGACTTGCGAAGGTCGTGAACGGGCAGTGTGGATGAGAGGTGCGAACCCGTTACGAAGTGGGTCATCTTGCCATCGCTGTCGCAGGTGATATCCTGCAAGGTTGCCTGACGGGTTGGACGCTCGTCAAGTCGCTGTAGGGGTACCACAGGGAAGAGCTGGTCGATAGCCCACGCGTCAGGGAGTGACTGGAACAGCGAGAAGTTGCAGAAATACTTGTCGGCAAGGAGTTTGTCAATGCCACGCAACTCCTCAGGCACGTGTTTCAGCTGTTTGGTGAGCGAAAGCACCTCACGGCAAACGCTCCAGTACATAGACTCAATCTCGGCACGGGTCTTCAAATCTACCATACCCATAGAGAAGAGGCTGAGCGCCTCGTCACGTATCTGTTCGGCATCATGCCAGTCTTCGAGCATAGAACGTGTGTCGATGTTACACCATATATCATAGAGTTCCTTCACCAGCTGGTGGTCGGTATCCTTAGCCTCAAACTCCTCAGGCATCTCAGGCAGCGATGCTGTTTCAAGCACGTCGATAACCAGCACCGAGTGGTGGGCACTGAGCGAACGGCCAGACTCTGTAATGAGGTTAGGGTGGGGGATTTCGTTCTTGTCGGCAGCATCGATGAAGGTGTACATCACGTCGTTTACGTACTCCTGAATGCTGTAGTTGACACTCGACTCAGAGTTGCTGCTACGAGTGCCGTCGTAATCTACACCCAGTCCACCGCCACAATCGACATACTCCACGTTATAGCCTGCCTTGCGCAGGTTTACGTAGAACTGTGCTGCCTCTCTCACGGCAGTCTGTATGCGACGAATCTTGGTTATCTGCGAACCGATGTGGAAGTGTATGAGTTTCATGCAGTCGTGCATGCCATACTCGTCAAGACGTTTCAGAGCTTGCAAGAGTTCTGAGGCTGTAAGACCGAACTTGGATGCGTCGCCACCGCTCTCTTCCCACTTGCCAGAACCCGAAGCGGCGAGTTTGATACGTACACCGAGGTTAGGCATAACACCAAGTTTCTTGGCAGCCTTGGCTATGGTGTCTATCTCGTTGAGTTTCTCTACTACGATAAAGATGCGCTTGCCCATCTTCTGTGCCAAGAGGGCGAGTTCGATGTATGCCTGATCCTTGTATCCGTTACAGATAATGAGCGCGTCGCTCTGACACTGTACGGCAATCACAGCATGGAGTTCGGGTTTGGAACCAGCCTCCAGTCCGAGGTTGAACTTACGTCCGTGAGAGATAATCTCCTCTACCACGGGCTGCATCTGGTTTACCTTGATGGGGTACATCACGAAGCTCTCACCTTTGTAACCGTATTCCTCTGCTGCCTTCTTAAAACAAGAGGCAGTTTTCTCGATACGGTTGTCGAGGATGTCGGGAAAACGTAGCAGCACGGGGGTAGAGATGTCACGCAACTGCAGTTCGTCGATTATCTCACGAAGGTCTGCCTGCGCACCGTCCTTCAGTGGAGAGACATAAATATGTCCCTTCTCGTTGATGCCGAAGTAGGATGTTCCCCAGCCGTTTATGTTGTACAACTCCTTAGAGTCTTCTATAGTCCATCTTTTCATATAACGATAACCTATCAATTATCAATTGTCAATTATCAACCCCCAACTCTTTCTTAACCTTAGCGATGGTTTCGGATATTTTGTCCTCGTCCTCCATGCAGGGGATATTTACTATATGTGTAGCTTTCATGTAGAATTCCTCGCGTTTGGCAAGCTGTTCCCTGATGAAGGCGAGCAGTTCGTCGTCACTCTTTCCTAACAGAAGCGGTCTGACACCCTTGCCCATCTTCAGGTGACGAAACAGTATCTCGGGTGTTCCACGCAGATAGACCACATCGCCTTGCGCATTGAGGTAGTCCATATTGTCATAGAAGCAAGGTGTACCTCCTCCGCATGATATCACGACGTTTTCAAATTCAGCCACCTCGTGCAGCATATTGCGCTCTATCTTGCGGAAACCCTCTTCGCCTCTCTCATCAAAAATCTGCTTGACCTTCTTGCGCATTCGGGTCTCTATGTACCAGTCAAGATCATAAAAGGGCACGCCAAGACTTTTGGCGAGATCTTTTCCCACCGTGGTCTTGCCCGCGCCCATATATCCTATCAGTATGATGCGAATCATTAGTCCTTGCTTTTGTTGATGATTGCCATACATTCTTCGTATGTCATAGCATCAACCTTATCGTGCATCGACTTAGGCAGACGGTAGTTCTTGCCGTCGTATGCCAGATAAGGACCATAGCGTCCGTTCATCACCTCGAGTTTTGCATCCTCGGCAAATGTCTTCAGGTGGCGTTGCTTCTCAGCCTTCTTCTCAGCCTCTATCAGTGCAACAGCCTGTTCGAGGGTTATCTCCAGAGGGTCAACATCCTTAGGTATAGATACATACTTCTTTTTGTGAAGCACGTAAGGACCGAAACGACCTGTGCCTATAGTTACGTTGCTACCCTCAAACTTACCTATGGTGCGAGGCAGACGGAACAGTTCCAGTGCCTCTTCCAGTGTGATAGACTCAAGTGATTTGTCCTTTGGCAACTGAGCAAACAGAGGTTTCTCTTTGTCGTCAGCACTGCCTATCTGCACCAACGGACCGTATCTGCCTATCTTCACCATCACAGGCTTGTGAGTCTTAGGGTCTTCACCCAGCACTCTCTCGCCAGCCTTGTGTTCGCTGCGCGCCTTCATGGTGTTTTCAACCGTAGGCTCAAAGTCCTTGTAGAAAGACTTCAGCATCTTGTGCCAGTCCATCTTGCCGTCGGCTATGGAGTCAAACTCCTCCTCCACGTTAGCTGTGAAGTTATAATCCATGATAGCAGGGAAATATTCCATGAGGAAGTCATTAACCACCATACCGATGTCGGTAGGCATCAACTTACCCTTCTCATTGCCAGCTATTTCCTTCTTATTCTGTGATGCTATCTTGCCATTGCTAAGAGTGTCGATGGTAAAGTGACGCTCTTCACCCTTCTTGTCGCCTTTCACCACATATTCACGCTGCTGTATAGTAGATATTGTAGGCGCGTACGTAGAAGGACGTCCTATGCCGAGTTCCTCCAGTTTGTGAACGAGTGAAGCCTCGGTGTATCTCAGCGGACTCTGTGAGAACTTCTGTGTAGAGACCACTTCTACAGCCTCTGCAGCCATGCCCTTCTTCATTACAGCAGGCATTGCGCTGATGTTGTCGTCGTTCTCCACCTCGTCATCGCCCAGACTCTCACGATAAACCTTCAGGAAGCCGTCGAAGGTCACTGTCTCACCAGTTGCTATGAATTGTTCTTTGGCGTTGCTAAGTGAGATGTTTACTGTGGTCTTCTCTATCTCGGCATCAGCCATCTGTGTGGCTATGGTGCGCTTCCATATCAGTTCATACAGACGCTTCTCCTGTGATGTGCCCTGAATGGTTGAGTGCTCCATATATGACGGACGGATAGCCTCGTGAGCCTCCTGTGCACCCTTAGAATGCGTAGTGTAGTTGCGTGACTTGCTATAATTCTCGCCATACAGTTCAGTAACGGCTTGCTTGGCTGTACCAATGCACAGACTGGAGAGGTTTACAGAGTCGGTACGCATGTATGTGATGTGTCCGTTTTCATACAGCCTCTGTGCCACCATCATGGTCTGACTAACGGTGAAACCGAGCTTTCTTGCAGCTTCCTGCTGCAATGTTGAGGTGGTGAAAGGTGGTGCTGGGGTGCGCTTCAGCGGTTTCTTCTGTATAGAAGAGACAGTAAACTGCGCATCCTTACACTTCTCAAGGAAGGCGAGTGCCTCTTCATGTTTGCTGAAACGCTGGTCCAGTTCAGCCTTAACCTCCTGACCGTCTATCATGAAGACGGCAGTAATACGGTAATACGTCTCAGGCTTAAACTCCTGTATCTCGCGCTCACGCTCCACTATCAGTCTTACAGCCACACTCTGCACTCTGCCTGCTGACAACTGTGGCTTAACCTTGCGCCATAACACAGGCGAGAGGCTGAAGCCCACCAGACGGTCGAGCATACGACGAGCCTGCTGTGCATTGGCAAGATTCATGTCCAGATGACGTGGATGCTCTATTGCCTCCAGTATGGCGTTCTTAGTGATTTCGTGGAACACTATACGGTTAGTGTTCTTCTCGTCCAGCCCCAAAACCTCGCACAGGTGCCATGATATAGCCTCTCCCTCGCGGTCTTCATCGGATGCCAACCAAACCTTCTTGGCTTTCTTGGCATTGCTCTTAAGTTCTGAAACGATTCTGCGCTTTTCCTCAGGAATCTCGTATTCAGGTTCGAGATTCTTCAGGTCAATACTGATTTCCTTTTTCTTCAAGTCGCGGATGTGTCCGTAGCTTGACATTACCTTGAAGTCCTTACCTAAGAACTTCTCGATGGTCTTTGCCTTTGCAGGACTCTCCACTATTACTAAGTTCTCTTGCATTTATATTGCTTTGTTTTTGTTTGCGTCTTGTTTTCGGTTTCGTTTTTTGTACGAAGTTTAATTCGGGGTGCAAAGGTATATAAAAAATCCCTATACACATTATTATATAGAGATATTTTTCGTTTTCTTAACAATTGTCGCCCTGTGAGGTCACTTTGCAAACAGTTCCTCCAAGAGCAGATAGAACCTTGGGTCTTCACCCACGAAACTCTTTATAATCTTGCCTTCAGGGTCTATCAATACCTTTGTCGGGTAGCCCTTTATGCGATAATCCTGTTGTATGTACAGTTTCCTGCCCATTATCACGTGTCGCCAGGGCATTTCGTCTTTCAGCGAGTCAACCCAATGCTTCCATTTCACTGTCTTGTCGCCACAGTCCACTCCCACTATCTCAAAGCGTCCTGGGTATCTTGATTGTGCATCCTTCAGTTTTGGCATTCCCTTGAGACATATCTTGCACCATGTGCCCCAGAAGTCAAGCACCACATACTTACCCCTCAGACTTGACAGGGTGAAATTGTTGCCTGCGGTGTCGGGGAGGGTGAAATCGGGTGCATATTCAGGCGCATCATCCTGAATTTTTGCCTTCATCCATGTCCCGCTAAGGCATAAGACAAGAAAAAATGGTATTATAAGTAGTGCTTTTTTCATCTTTTTTCGTTGTTTGTCACGATTTTTCGGTGCAAAGATAGCAATTTTTACAAAATAAAATCGTATTTTTGCAGAAAAATAAAGAATTAACTTTAAACCGAAGAGCAACTAACCAGAGTGAAACGCTGTTCTCTCATATTGTTGTTGTCATTTGTCGTGGCACTACTGCAAGCACAAATATCATTTACCACGAGCATCTCGCGCGTGAGTGATAATGAACTTTCGCTTAAGTTCTATGCTACGATAGAGGACGGCTATAGTCTCACCACCGACCTTGTGATGGAGTCTGCCGAGGGAGTGTCCCTGAAAGGTGGTCTTGTGCAGTTGCGTCCCAATGTGTATGAGCAACGTATCCAGCAAACCTCCGCTAAATATTCTTTCAGCGGCTATCTTGAGTATTACGGTTGCAATGAACTGCAGTGCATAGCCCCCTCGTCGGTAGAGTTTGCCTATGATGGTTCATTTACTGCTCAGGATGCTAAGGGAAACGCTATTCCTGTTCGCGATACGGTGAGCAAGACCATCGCTTCGGTCGATACCACGAAGTCTATGCTCGATTACACCAGTAGTGATATGACGGCATTTGACCTCGTTCAGCGTGCTGCCTCTCCGTTATGGACTCCTATCATCAACGAGCTCAAGGCACTCAGCACCAGTCCTATCCTCTCCCAGCGTAGCCTTTTCGAGGTGTTCCTCATCTGTTTTCTTGGTGGTTTGCTGACTATCCTCACCCCTTGCGTGTGGCCTATCATCCCACTTACCGTCTCGTTCTTTATAAAAAGAGGGGAGACCCTCCCCTCACCCTCCCTTAGAGGGAGGGAGTCTTCCCCCTTTAAGGGGGAGTTAGAGGGGGTCTTTTATTCCGCCTTCGCAGAAGAAGAGGATAATTCTCCTTTGCTTAAGCGTACATGGAGGCTGGCATGCCGCTATGCCCGTCTGCCAGGTGTGCGTGATGCTGCCTACTATGGTGTCAGCATCATAGTGCTGTTTATGCTCCTTGGCATCATCATGACCCTGATGTTTGGAGTCAACGCTATGAATTCCCTCTCCACTAATGCGGTGTTCAATGTGCTTTGTTTCCTGCTTCTGATAGTCTTCGGTTTGTCATTCATGGGCTTCTTCGAGTTAACTCTGCCTGATTCTTGGGCTAACAAACTCAATATGAAGTCAGACTCTCATGGTGGAATGCTTGGCATGATATTCATGGCTCTCACCCTTGTGGTGGTGAGTTTCTCATGTACGGTGCCTATCCTTGGGTATCTTCTCGTTGAGATAGCCGTTCAAGGTGATCTCCTTGCTCCTGCCGTGGGTATGTTGGCATTCTCCATTGCCATAGCTCTGCCATTCACCCTGTTTGCCGTTTTCCCTGCGATATTGAAGAAACTGCCTCACTCTGGTTCATGGATGAACCATGTAAAGGTTACTCTCGGTTTCTTGGAATTTGCCTTCTCGCTGAAGTTCCTTAGTGTGGCTGATATGGCTTACGGCTGGGGCATACTGCCTCGTTGGCTGTTCCTCTCCCTTTGGATTGTTATCTTCCTCTTCCTGGGTTTGTATCACACCCAGTGGCTACATGTGCGCAAGGCTGGCTGGCTACGTCTTAGTGTGGCTACCTTGTCGTTGATGCTCGTGGTTTATCTCATACCAGGCTTGTGGGGCGCTCCATGCCACCTCGTTTCAGCCTTCGCTCCACCAGCTAAAGATGCTTCGCCTATGGTGTCATCGTCTCTTGCTTCGGCAGGCGGAACGCTTCCTGCCCATTACACCAGTTATGAGGAGGGAATGGCTGCTGCGGCTATGTCAGGCAAACCCGTCTTGATAGACTTTACGGGCTATGGCTGCGTTAACTGCCGTAAGATGGAGTCGGCTGTGTGGGGTGCCCCTCGCGTGCGCGACGTAATAAATAAGGAGTTTCTTGTCATAATGCTCCATGTTGACGATCGCACACCACTGTCTAATCCACAACGCGTCAGGGTAAACGGTCGTGAACGCGTATTGCGTAGCGTGGGCGATATGTGGAGCTATCTTGAGAGTTATAAATTTGGCAGCATCTCTCAGCCTTTCTTTGTCATACTTACCCCTGACGGCAAACCTCTCACCTGTTCTTACGGCTACGACGAAGACATAGAGAAATACGAACGTTATCTCAAGACGGGCTTGACAAATTTCGAGAGACTATAACATGAATCGTTTATATCCATACATATTGCTTATTATGTTATGCTGTGCCACCACGGTGTCAGCACAGGAAATGCGCGATTCTGTCGAACTTTTGATAAAGGAACTTATTACCAGCCATAAGAGGTATGACTACCACGAACTCGACTTCTACCACTTCACCAAATATGAGCGTCGTGACATTGACCTCAACGATATCGACCCACTCAATGTGAATAGTGACTTCATGAAGCGTCACAAGTGGTTCCGCAATATGGTAAATGGCCTTGACCTCGACAATAAGTTCTCTCTGCCCCTAATGGTAAATGAGCGTGTGGAGGAGAATTACTGGCGTAAGAATCCTTCGCGTGAGGTGGCTGTGGTCACTGGCGTTAAGCGCGAGGGACTTAACAAAATGTTCGATTCCAGCGATATTCTTCAGGTTCTAATAGGCGAGAGATACAGTGACATCAATATATTCGATGATAAGTTTAAGTTGGATTACCGTACTATTATCTCTCCTGTGGGTGCTGAGGCTCTTGACAACTACAATTACACACTTATCAATACGATTAAGTACAATGAGGAGGTGACAGTTTATCATGTGGCTTATTCCAAAAATGAGAAGAGAAAGTACGGACTGGTGGGCGACATGATGATATGGTATGACAGCATCCCTCATCTTAAGTATATTCGCTTGATGCTCCCCCATGATGTGCACATGCGTTCTATTGACAAGATATACATTACTCAGGAGTTTAATGTTACGCAATACGGCAATTGGGCATTGAGCAAAAACGACGTGATGACTGAACTGCGTCCTTGGGGCAACTGGGGTAAGTTGAGCTACGTAAAAGAACAACGTTTCTTCAACTTTTCTACCGATTCTATCGATAAAAAAGTGCTTAAGGGACATAGTCCCATAAGGTATGACGCTAAGGCTGAATACCAGCCAGATACCTTCTGGGTGAAGTATAATTCCGCAACTAAGATAGATACCACTTATATGGGTATGAACAAGACGCTGATACCTACGGACCCATATAATCCAAGTGGCACACGACTGAAAGTTAATCAAATACTCGATTATGCTTCTGAGGCGCGAGGTATGCGCATACCTATATGGATAGTGCGTGCCTATGTCAACAACTATATCAGGACAGGCTCGCCCAGCAAATTCGTTATTGCACCTACCAAGGCACTCATATCCTTTAATGACATCGACGGTCTGCGTCTGCGCTTTGGCGGTACCACCACAGGCTACTTCAATCGTCACTTCTTTCTCGACGGCTATGCAGCCTACGGCTTTAAGTCTAAGAGAACGTATTATCGTGCCAACGCCACATATTCCTTTGTTGAGAAGAAGTATCAGGCTGATGAATTTCCTCGTCGCAATATCAGCTTTGAGATGCGCTATGATATGTGTGACATAGGTGAACGCTACAATAAAGGCGACAATGACAACCTGTTCCGTTCGCTGCGATGGCGCACCAACACCAACCGTATGTTCTATCGTATGCAGAAACTGTCGTTCCAGCGTGACGAGAAGTACGGAATGTCTTATAAATTTAGTATTGCCCATGAGAAGGACGAGGCAGCAGGCAATATGACTTTTGGTTCTATACGAACCTCCGAACTGCGAGCAGAGGTGGAGTATAACCCCACCAAGGGCTATTACTACATAACCAACACCCAGTTGCCTGTGAATGCTCAGGCTCCGTGCATCGGCATCGCCCACACTTGGGGCATTAAGGGTCTCCTTGGAGGCGAGTATAATTTTCACCTCACCGAACTGAAAATCCTGAAGCGATGGTTCCTCAACGACTGGGGATTTGCCAAGGCATCGCTGAAGGCAGGAGCAGTGTGGAGCAAGGTGCCATATCCTTTGCTCCTCTCTCCTAATGCCAATATGTCTTACGTCAACGATGACGAGTCCTTCAGCCTTATCTCTCATGTTGACCTTATCAACGACCGCTACACACAGATACTGCTGTCGTGGGAGACCAACGGCAACTTCCTGCGCACTATACCTCTGTTAAGGCGTGTGCGCCTGAAGGAATACTTCGGTTTCCGCATACTTTTTGGCGAACTCACCGATAAAAACAACCCCAACCTGCCACAGAACAAGGGAGATGACATCCTCTCACCCTTCCCTAAGGATTTCCATACCATCGAGAATGGCAGACCCTACATAGAGGGTGTGATAGGCATACATAACATCTTCCAGATACTCAACATCGACTACGTTCACCGCTTCACCTATCGTGACCGTCACAATGCCCGCAACAACGGTATCCGTTTCTCAGTAGTGTTATACCTATAGCTTATATAAACCAATAAATTCACTAACGACAATGAAAACAAGATTTTTTGCTTTTGCAGCAGCCATGTTACTCTCTGCCTCCTTTGCCTCTAAGGCGATGGCAGAAGACACCACTGTGGTGCCCTCTGACTGGAAGGCAGTGAAGTATAATGATGGTGTGCGTTATTCGCAGTGGGTTATCGACTCACGCATCAGTGATTTCCGTGCTAATGCCAAGCCACGCGGCTTCTGTGCCTTCGACGTGAATGGCAAACAGATTAAGAATAGTCTTGGTGCCAGTGCCTTCGACTATGTGCCTGGTTTGGTGGCTAAGGCTATCATCGAGGCAGCAGCCTATTACGACAAGCAGTCATGGGCTCGTCCTTGGTTCTATTCAGTTGAGAACTATGCCAACAGCTGTTATGATGCAGCTCCGTTCGTGGGCAAGAGTCAGGACGACATGAATGCTGCCAAGATGTATTTCCCTCTCCGTGCCCTTGCTGAAGGGGCTTACGGCAAGTATGCCAACAGCCAGACCGTTTCTAATGCCGAATGGGCTATCAGCAACATCGGCCGTGCCTTCAAGGACCTCAATAAGACCTATGTCATCAGTGATACCACCCTCGTAGGTGCTGCTGGCGGCTGGTGGCACAAGCGTGAGTATGTTGACCAGATGTGGTGTGACGGACTCTATATGGGAGCAGCCCTTCTTGCCCAGATGATTAACTACCAGAAGGCAGGCTATGTCACTGGTTCAGCTGAGAAAGACTGGGATCTGATAGCTCGCCAGTTTGATGTTTCATGGAAATTCCTTTGGGATAATGACAAGAAGCTCCTTTGGCATGCCTTCAGTGCCGACCCTTCTAACAAGGCTTCACAGGCTTGGGCAGGCATAGGACAGAAAACACTCCCTGACGGCACTCAGACCATCATCTTCCACTCAGCAGCTTACTGGGGCAGGGCATGCGGATGGTATTTCCTTGCTCTCGACGATATTCTCGAGCAGATGCAGATAGCTGGTTTGCAGAACACCCAAAACTACAGCACCCTTCGCTACTACCTCAACGAGCTTGCCTCAGGACTTGCAGCCCGTCAGGATGCCAAGAGCGGTTGCTGGTATCAATTGCTCGATGAAACCGATGATTTTGTTGCCACTCAGTATAAAGGAAAGGCTTATCCAGCTACCCTCAACTACCTTGAGTCATCTTGTACCTCAATCTTCACTGCAGCTTATATAAAAGGTATCCGTCTCGGACTCCTCGACAAGGCAAAATATGAGCCAGTGGCAAAGAAGGCTTATCAGGGTGCGGTAAATGAGTTTATGATGCAGCAGCAGGATGGCACAGTACAGCTTATCCACAACTGTGCTTCTGCAGGACTGGGTGCTAAGGACGAGCGTGATGGTTCAAAGGAGTACTACCTCCTGGGTCCTGACGTTCCTCAGCGCAACACCTATACTGAGGGCAAGGTGCTTGGAGGCTTCATCCTTGCAGCCACTGAGTATGAGCGTATGTATCAGCAGGATAAGGCTATCATGCTCTCACGTGACCTCCTTCCATATTATAAGGTGGGCGATAAACTCTCTATCAACGCTATGGGCAATGACGGCATTCAGCCTCACTATCAGTGGTTCTATGCCAAGAACCAGAAGGCAGCCGCTAAGGGTAAGTTCAAACTCCTTCGCGATGCCGTTGGCGCAACCCTCACAGCAGAAAAGCCCGGCTTCTACTACTGTGTAGCATCTGCTGGTAACACTGCCCTTACCACCTCTACCACTGAGGTGAAGTAACTCTTCGAACTAGCGCTTTAGCGCGTTTGAACTTTCTTGAACCAGCTCGCACCAGCGAGCGTCTTGAACCAGCGCTTTAGCGCGTTTGAACTCAAAAAAATCACTTTGTAAGCAAATCATTCCCTTTTGCTTACGAAGTGATTTTTCGTAATGCCATTTCCTTGCCTTTTTTACGTACAACCAGTCAGATGTCCTCAAATTCACGATTCTCAGCGATTTTGTAACTATCTGGTAATCAGGCAGTAAGAAGCAAATGATAAAAATTGGCGCACAAAACCGAAAAATTGACCCTATAGAAGCATTACTTTTAGCGATAGAAGTAATGCTTCTGTCTCGAAAAGTAATGCTTTTAGGGGGTAAAATTTAAGCTATTTTTAAGAAAAAACAGGCATTTCTTCCAAAAGGGTAGATTTGTGCACCTATTTCGTAGGAGGCGATTTTTCCTAAGTTTTCCAGATTTGATTTTTAAGTTCACTTTTTTGAAGTGACACTTTGTAAGGAGATAACCAGACATGCCTTACAAAGTGTAAATTATCATCTTTTTTTCAGATGCTTCAAGAGTGTGAAATTTCGTTAACACAGAACGGAAAAAATGTTAAATCCTTTGCGCGCATATACATAAATGTGTAACTTTGCACGACTTCTTGCGCATTTTTCAGTATGAAAGGAGTTCAGCGCATTGAATTATTAAGGATAAATTACAAACGCAAGATAAAAGCTATGACCAAGCTTATGACCAAATTTTACTTACCAAAGTTTAACATCGTAAAACCAACCAGTTCACTATGCCGCTTTGTGGCAGTGTTGCTCATGTCCCTCAGCGTTTTTTCATACGCGCAGGCGGACACGTGGGATGGTACGTATGACAAACCAGTTGCTGGTGCAACTGCCCCAAATGCTTTGAAACCTAGCCTCGTATCATATTTCTCAGGTTTAGGAACTGAGGATAGTCCGTATATCATTGATAGTGCAAAGAAGTTTGCTACCTTTGGCTACCTGTGCAGCTATGTCTTCACAGGCGTCAACCACTATGGCTACTTCCTTCTTACCACCGATATTGACCTCAACAACATCGAGTGGTTCTTCGGTGAGTCCAAGGGTCGTCAGCTTGAGGCTACTTTTGATGGTGGTGGTCACACTATCAGTAACCTGAAGCTCGTTGCCTCTTCTTCAAACGATGCTGGTGATGGCAGTCAGTATTCAGGCAATAGGCAGTATGGTCTCTTTATCGGCGCACGTGGCACCAGTTCCAAGCATGCCGAGGCAAAGAACTTTACCCTTCTCAATCCGTCTTTGACTATTGAGAGCAATAATGCCACTGCTACCAATCAGAACCATTACTATGGCATACTTGTCGGTAAGGCAAGCAATTACTCTCGCTTTCAGAACATCAAGATAGAGAATCCTACTATCACCATCAAGTGCAACCATGCCGATAACTGGTACATGAGTTTCGGCGTGCCTAATGCTGATAGTGGTCAGACCAGCATTCAGGTAAAGAACATAGTGGTGAAAAACCCTACAGTTACCATGGATGCGGCACATACGTTCACTACACCAAATGTGCGTCTGTTCTATGGTGGTGTTGTTGGCTATGTGTACAGAAACGATCAGAATACCGCCACACGCCACATTGTTGACAACTGTAGCGTAATCGGCGGCAACATTGACTTCAGCAGATTCTCACTTGCCACATCAGGCAATCTCTACCGCAACTTGTTTATGGTAGGTGGCGTAGTAGGTGTTAACGTAAATCCCCATAAGCACTCTGAAAATCTCTATTTCTCAGGTAAGATATATGCTCCATACGCTCAGGTGGCACCTTGTCTCGCCTCCGTTCAGGACAATCAGCCCGACTGGAACCATGTTATCAACTACTATGGTGGTGAAACGGAAGAAAATACCGATGAGGTAGAGCGCAGTGCATCTGGCTCATGGAGCTATGGCGACTACAAGATAGGTCTTACCTCCGAACTTGCTACCCCTACACAGGACGGAACTTCGGATAATTACTATATAGGCACAGGCTCCACCAAGCGCTATGTCAACTTTAAGTCATCTGACGTAGAGGACATAGGCGGCACAAAGTACATTGCTGCAGATAAGTTGCTGCATCACAACCGCTATTTTGCCCATGCTCGTCGCAGTACTACTGTATTGTGGTGGACACGTTCAGATAATTTGGGCTCTGACACCTATGCCTCAGTAGCCCCAGCAAATGCTTCAGACTGGAAAAATGGTGAGCAGAACATCTTCCCTCAGCGTAACAAGAACGTCACCACCTACCCATCATACTATATGTATTATGAGCAGGGCGTCAATCGTGGCACTAAGCACCTGCCTTCAGCTGTGTCGAGCAAATACGAGACAGCCATTGAGAAGAACGTAGAGAATGCAATGGGTAAGTCTGGTGCTAAGAATATCACCCTTACCCTTACCGATAGTGACAAGGGAAAGCGTGGTTTCGATGCCCATTCCTTCAGCGTGGCTGCTACTGGTAGCGATGCTGGCGAAATATCTTCATACCAGTGGTATGTTGATGGTGTGGCTCAAGGAACAGGCAACTCAATAAGCGTTAAGCCAGTTTTCAACTATACTCAAGGTTACCAGAATGGTACCAGCGTCATAGTTCAGGCGCTTGACGGCAGCAGCAACATCCTTGCTCAGGCTGTAAGTTATCTGCCTGTTCCTCGTCTGCGTTTCAAGGGCTCAGACACAGCAGGCACCAAGACAGATGGAGTTCATGAGTATGTCTATGATGCAGGTACTAAGGAGCACCCTTACCTGTTGGGTTGTGAGAGTGACCTTCGTCTGCTCTCGGAACAGATGAAGCAGCCTTCTAATCTCCGTCAGGAGTACATACATTTCAGCAACGGTCTGAACTCTGGCAATAAATGCTATTACCGCTCACAGACACAAAATATTGCCTCTAACAACCCTATAGGTTATGGTCAGGCATACTATGAGCTTGACAGTAACATAGACTTCAGCGCCGATAGTGATGATTCACCATTCGAGCCTATCGGTTCTAATGGCACTGTGCCATTCTCTACTGACGGTACTTATGGTAATTACAATAACAACTTTGCTTTCGTAGGTTCTGTTGACGGTAAAGGCTTCACTATAAAGAATCTTCGCGAAACCTGGTATGCAGGTTATGCTAACAATGGAGCAGTATCTGCATGGGGACTCTTCAGTGGCATAGGTACCACTGGTCAGTATTATAAGGTGGGCGAGACCACTGCTACCAAAGCATCAGTGCGCAACCTTATCATAGATGGTGCGGTCTTTACCCATGATACAGCCAATCGCTCTTTCTACTATCCTGGTACCAATGCTTCGGCAACCTCAGGAAATGCTAACAACTGTTTCATAGGTCCGCTCGCTGGTGTAGCAGGTAACTATTCTATCATAGAGAATATTTCCGTCACCAACACTAAGATTACAGATGAAGGCTCTTCAGAATATAAACTGGCAGCTAAGCGTCTGTCTATTGGCGGTGTGATAGGTCGTGCTACTGCAGCCGTCAATGATGATAACAAGACGTTGGCAAATACCACACTTCGCTACCTCTCTTCTAACGCCAATATAGACATTCAGCATGCAGAGTTTACGAGTCTTGCCGATGCTGCGCATCAGCAACAGTTCAATATAGGTGGTATAGTGGGAAGTATTTTTTCAAACGATGCTGCAAACACAGTGCCTTATCCAAGACCTTCTATATACACAGGTAAGGTTCGTGCCCGTAATGCTTTCGTCGGACCGACTTTCGGATATGTTGCATGGAATGGTAATAGTAATAAAGGCTTCCTCGATTTCGCAAAGCACTTCACGGCAAAGACATCCGCTACCGCTACCTTCGATGCTACAGGAATGTTCTACAGCAACTTCAAAATATGGAATAAATATGAGGCAGGCGTTGACAAATACAAACTCATAAACAATGATTACCCTTCTGTAACGACAGACTGGGGTGACCGTAACATAAAGGAGGTGGCAACGCATCCTACAAATAACACTACCACCAACTACACTGGTGATAATGATATCTACGAGTATCAGGGTGTCAATCAGGGTAACTATAAGGAGACATTAGACCCTACCGTCATTGCCTCATTCAATGACTATTCTTCACTCGCTACTGATGAGCAGGCATTGTTGAACGATTACAAATGGGCTTGGAGTGAATCAGAGGGCAATCCTGTTGTCACTATAGGTGAAGTTTCAGGTCTTTATGTTACAGCAAAAGATACCTATGAAGGCAGTTCACTGACAGAAGATCACCTACTGGTGGCAACTGTCAACAGCGCTTCTACGGCTGAGCGCACCTATCAGTGGTATAAGAAGACGAGAGCGGCAGGCGATAATTATGACATTCCTATTGATGGTGCTACCTCAGATACTTACACAGCAACTCCGAATATTCATAATCAGTATATTTTCGTCAGGGCTACCATAGGCGAAGACCATGCAGATTCTGACGTTATCCTCATACCAAAGACTGACAACATAACAGCCTCTGCATCTAAGACAGGCAGTGCAGGAGCATGGACATTGTCAGCCGACTTGTCACTTACTCCTACCACCTCAGCTACCACCTCAACTCTCACAGATGCTGGATTTGGCGTAAGCTACCAGTGGTATAAGGGTAGTGTGGCAGAAGCTAACAAAATAACAGGTGAGACAAATCGCACACTCGACGTAAGTACCGAGGAAACCACCTTGCGCCATTGCGTCGTAACAGTAGTTGATAATACCATCCATAGCGACTATGCAGAGGCTAACACGTGGCGTTTTACCGTTAGCAAACTGCCAGCCAACGTGATGGTTGTATATCTTGACCCATCAGGTTCTGGCAATGACAGCAACACTGGTCTTGACAAGGAACATCCCGTCAAGTCATGGCATAAGGCTTACTCCCTGTTGCGTGATAATGTGACATGGGATGATAACATCATCGTGCTTATGAGTGAGAGTAACGGTGACCGCACGATTGAAGGCTTTAGGCTAGACCAGAGTCTTAACGCGCAATATACTGAAAGTAGTTATGCCGCATGGTATGCCCAGACATATAATGGGACAGACGCATATAACTGTGCAGCAGAGTACAAGACAGGAATGGCAAACAGTGTACTGTGGAAGAATGCAACCATCACAGGTAAATGGGATAATCATGACTACACTTCTGCTGCTAAAATAACATTCAAGTCAAGTAGTGACTTTATAGGACTTAACGGTGACACGAAGTTTGAGAACCTTACCTTCCGTGGACATGGTGGTGGTGGTAGTTCTTATGATATTTTCTTCTGCCAGTACAACAGCGTGGAGTTCGGAGACGGACTGAAGATGGAGTATGTTGGTGCTGACGGAAGTTACGGTCACATGGCAGGGTCTAACACCCCAGACTTTGAGGTGTTTGGCGGTTTCAACGGTGACGCCCGTTTCCGTAGCGATACCGATGGTTTCCTCGGCAATCTGTGGGATGAGAAATTCCCTCATGGCAAGGAGGGTTTCACCATGACCTTCAAGTCTGGTCATTTCGGAGTAGTCTGTACCACACACCGACAGGCATCAGAAAAAGCTCAGGGCATCTCAGGTACGCCTAACATGCCTGTGAAGTGTAAGATTGTCGTGGACATGAATCGCGCGTGGAATGATACCTATAAGAAATGTATCGGAGCAGATAACAATACCAACGCTGATTATGACATAGGTCTTATCCTTGCTGGTAACCACGAGGGAGCCATGTATGGCGATGTTGACATCAACGTATATAGCGGCCATGTGGCACGTATTGCCAGCGGTACGCTCGGTGCTTACCGTACATGGTACGCATACGGTGGAATCTGTCAGCCAGGCAATGCATATTTCGGTCGTGCCAACACATTGCTTGACCCGTCGCTTTCACGTTTTGCCACACCGGGAGAGGAGAGTGCCGTGAAGAATGGGCGCATCATTATAACAGAGATTTACGGTGGCGGTCTTGGTCGTGACCTTAGTGACAAAAACGGTATGATTTTCATTCCGTTCTATGGTAAGAGTTCTGTGACGATGAACGGTGGCACGTTCAAGTTGCTTCCTGAAAACAATACACAAGATGGTGAGGGTAAGGTATTCCCCGGTATCTTTGCTACGGGAGCAGGTGGCGTAAATGGTATGTATCACTCTGATGATCCGATATCAATAACAGGTGGCAGTCAAGATTACCCCAGCTCACAGCGTTTGCCTTACTGGAATACTCTTGAAGACAAGAGTAACGGCAAAGTGCTCTATGGCAATTGGTCAACATACAATAGCAAGACGGGCGACTATAAGGTCAATGTACACTGCTATAACGCTGAAACGGAGAATTTCACTGAGATAGACCCTGAGGACTCACAGACCACTGTCACCATCAACGATGGTGTTTTCGGCACATCAACAAAGCCTATCGATGGTATCTATGGCGGTGGCTCAGGTTATACACCTACCTACATATTAGCCGATGGTTCAGCCAGCTATCCTAACTACCGAAGCGGTAACATCTATGGCAAGGAGGGCGCTGACCATCCTGTAGCTAAGCTGACCATCAACGGTGGTGAGTTCTATTGCACCAATGGTATCTTTGCCGGCGGTCGTGGCACGGATTATTACTACAAGACCACCCGTACTAATTCCGGATCTTCAGAGAATGGCGCTTGGTATGGCAATTACACTGGTCTTGGACAGATATTCGGTGATGTAGAACTTAACATCACAGGCGGAACCTTCCACCATGATACATCCAATGCCGCATTATATAAAGGTAATATATACGGTGCAGGACTTGGTGTAGGAGAGGTGATGTATAATAGCCAAGAAGCCACAAAGCAGAACCTTGTTGATATGGCACGTATCTATGGTACTACAAATGTAAATATCTCTGGCGGTACTATCGAGGGTAGCGTGTATGGCGGCGGTGCTATGGGTGATGTGGGCTACGGCACAGCATCACGTGAGAGCCATACATACGAGATAGGTACGAAGAATGCCGTCACGCTGAACATCACAGGTGGCACCATAGCAGGCGACATCTATGGTGGCTCTATGAAGAGTGACGTCTATGGCAACGCTGCAACAGTAGTTAATGGTGTTCAGATAGGTGGCAACATCTATGGTGGCGGTCATGGTGAACTTGACGGTTCCACAGTCAAGGCAAGCGCAGACGTTAAGGGTAACACCAATGTGACATTAGGCAGCACGGCTAAGTATGCTGATAACGATGATGCTCCACATTATATATATGGTGGCGGTAACCTCGCCTCTGTTATCGGTCTGTATAACAACAGCAGCGATGTAGAGACTGCAGATATGTCAGCGGTGGCATCCGTCAGGTCAGGCGGTACCACGACAGTGAACATCAACAATGGTATGGGTAAGAGCCAGCTCACCGTGTATGGTGCTGGCTTGGGTGCTAATACCTATTGTAACATAACTAACGTGAATATCAACAACTTTGTTACTGAGAAGAACGATAAGGTCATCGGACTGAACAAGGTGTTCGGTGGCGGTAACGAGGGACGGGTATTCACCAAGGCTAATGTGTTCATGAATGGTGGTCAGGTGCTTGGCGAGGTGTTCGGTGGTGGCGACCTTGCCGAGGTGGGCACGCTCTTCCCTGGCACCGAACCATTTGACGATTATGGCACCATCGTGTCACTGGCTCACGACAACGCTATAGTGTATGGCAACATCTACGGCGGTGGCAACAAGGCAGTGGTAAAGGGTCTTGCCAATGTAAACCTCTCATTCGGACAGTTTGCTGGCGAGGTGTTCGGCGGTGGTAAGGGTGAGATGACCGATGCCGACCATGTTGCGGCACGTGCCGATGTTCAGGGACAGACCAGAGTGTTTGTCAATGGAGCCAAGACTATATGGAACAAGCTTTGGGATGCCTCCAATAAGGTGTTCGTAAACTGGAACGGTAGCCTCAGCGATGCTACAATAGCGCGTTTCATAGACAAGTCGGGCACCTATCCTAAGTTCCTCCAGAGTCATAACATATATGGCGGCGGCTACCTTGCCTGCACGGTGAGCAATACCGCAAGGGTAGAGGTGACCAATGGTGCTGTGCCTTCAGCCCTCATCAAACTCGATGTGTGGAAAAACTCTTTCCGTGACGATGCCAACCCCCACTTCTATGTGTTCGGTGGCGGTTATGGTGCCTTCACTCAGGTGGCAAATACCGATGTCACCGTAGGTGTGGAGGGCTACTACAGCGAAGACGAGGATGAGAGTACCAACGAGCAGTGGTCGCTCGACGTAGATTTCAGCGAGGCTAACAGCACCACAGCAGTAAATCAGGATGGCGGCGATATGGGCATCTACGGCAACGGCTATGGTATCGGTGGCTACACCGTGCTCGGCGTTATTGGTGGTGGCTATGCAGGACTGGTGAAGGACGACACCAACGTAAAACTGGGTGGTACCACCTTCGTTCACCGTGTGTATGGCGGTGGCTACGGACAGCTTGAGGCATTTAATGCACTTGCATCTGGAACCAATATCACCGCAGGTATTGATGGCTTCACATCAAGAACCCGTGACAACCTCGGTGAGGTAGGTGGCGACACAAAGGTGCTCGTTTCACTCTCTAAGCCAGATGAGAACGGCAGAACAGGTGGTGTGTATGGCGACGTGTTCGGTGGCGGTGCAGGTGTAGAATCCACACTAAGTGCCGACTATCCTGACATGGGTAAGGTGCTTCACACCACGCGTGTAGATATAGTAGAGAACGCGCGCGTATATGGTAACGTATATGGTGGTGGCGACGTGGGTAATATAGCCAACGTGGCAAGTGCCGACTCCGTTACCGTAGTCAAGGTGCGCGGTGGCGACGTGTTCGGCAGCGTGTTCGGTGGCGGTAAGGGACGTATAGCCGCCAAGGCTAATGATTATACAACCTTAGGCAACGTAGCAGGTAACTCTTACGTTATAGTACGCGACTCCCTGAACAGCGAGGGCGAGATAATCTCTCCAAACGTGTGGGCTGACATATACGGAGGTGGCGAAGTAGGTAACGTCAATAAAGCTCCTAATGTCACAGGCGGTAATGCCGATGTTGTGGTAGAAGGTGGCAACATAGGTGGTGACATCTTCGGTGCCGGTCTGGGTGATATAGATAAGGTCGGCAATCACAGTTCTGCCGACATAGCAGGCAACACCGTGATAAAAATTAATGGTGGCTCGTTCCTGTGGGATAAGACAGCAGGGCTTGACGGCAACGTGAAGTCGCTAATCGACATTGACATAGAACGTGAAACGGCTATGGCAATGGTTGAGGCTCGCAAGAGGGGAGAGAACTCAGCTGAGCTCACGGCTCTTACCAACAACTACGCTGATATATTCAGTCTCAGTGACAACCTCTTCCTCAAAGACCATAACATATATGGCGGTGGTAACAACGTATCTACCGTAGCGGGTAATGCAACCATCACCGTCAACCATGGTCTGATAACTGATGAGGTATCATATTTCGATGACAGGACATGGAAGCTGAGCACCGTACTCAAACAGCTTTGTACGGGTAATAACTCTCATCCGCAGTTCTCTGTGCTCGGTGGTGGTTATGGCATAAATACAACGATTACGGGTAATACCCTTGTAAACGTACAGGTGGGTAAAGATACAGACGGCAATCAAGAAACCATAGATTATCCTAACCAGACGGCTGATCGTCAGACATGGAGTGACCTGTACAATGCTTTCACTACGGAATACAGCGCCCTGCCTGATGATGTGAAAGATGAGTATTATGGCGGTACGAGTGGTTCGAATGGTCTGGCTCGTTATCAGACCTCACGTCTTGCCAATATATTCCGCATACCTAACCACACCTTCATGAATATCGTTGGTGGCGGTATGGCTGGACTTGTAAGAGGAAATGCTACAGTCAACCTATATGACCAGTCTGTATGTCAGAACGTCTTTGGTGGTGGTATCGGCATAATGCCTGCATCACCTGTTGGCACAGAGACCTATGGTCAGGTGCTCGGCAGGGCTGAGGTAAACATCAGCGGCGGTATAGTAAAGGGCAACGTATATGGCGGTGGTGCAGGTATGGAGTCATACGACAACAACGGCACATATATCGACTTCCCTGAGATGGGTGCAGTAGGCAAGACTACCAAGGTGGAAATTGACGGTACGCCAACAGGTACCATCGTCTTTGGTAAGGTATTTGGCGGAGGTGACATAGCTGATGTCAAGAACACTGAAACTGCAACCCCTGCTTCAGAGGTAATGATCAAGGGCGGTTGCGTATATCAAGAGATATTCGCAGGCGGCTCTGGTAGTCTGGCTTCTGAGGCTAACGACTACAGAAACCTTGGTAAGGTAACAGGCAATACTAAGGTGACTATACAAGACAATGCAACACCAGCAAACTCTCCATGGATATGGAACCGTATATATGGCGGTGGATCTTATGGTTCTGTAACAGGCAACACTACCGTAGATATACAGGGTGGTCACTTGGGCTATAACATCTTCGGTGCGGGTTTCGGTGATGTTCGTACACTGGCTAATGGTGCGGAGAGCATCACCTCTTCCGACGTAGGTGGCGATACCAATGTAAACATCTCTGGCGGTGAATGGTGTCTGTCACAGATGTGGGATATAGAGAATCGCAACTGGATACCTAAGATTACTAACGACGTTTCGGCACAGTTTGACAAGGAGGCTAAGAAGTTCCTCATCAACCATAATATATATGGTGGCGGTAATGCAGCTTCGAATATTGCAGGCAATGCCAATATCAATATCACTAAGGGTATGCTCAAGGGCAACACTAACCTTGGTCATGACGATGCTGGCAGAACAGAGACCTCACTCTTCGAGTCTGTAGAGTGGCGTGAGGTATATAACAAGATTGGTTCATTCCACTTCAGCGTAATCGGTGGCGGTTATGGTGAAAACACCTCTGTAGGAGGTAATACGATTGTTGATGTAAATATTCCTGCAGCATCTGCCGATAAGGAAATCTCTGCTGACTTTATAGAGAAGTCCGCTGATGTGCTGAAGGATGATATGTACACCCTGTTCAGGTCAGAGCAGGCAATCATGGATATCATCGGTGGTGGCTATAATGGTAGGGTCAACGGCGATACACATGTAACCATTAGTGGCGATCCATATATACGTCGCATCTTCGGCGGTTCGTTCTATGCTGATGTAAACAATACCAACATTCAGATTAACTCTGCCTGTGCAGACTACATCTTCGCTGGAGGTATGATGGGTAACGTCAACGGCAATACTAACCTCACAATAGGTAACGACGATGATGCACGAAACAGCAAGATACTGCTTTGTGACGACATATATGGTGGTAATGATGTGTCTGGTCAGGTTAACGGACAGATAAACGTAAATATCCTTGGCGGTAAGATATACCATAATGTATATGGCGCTGGTAATGGTAACTACCTCTATGCTCTGAATGAGGAGCGCACCAAGGTGGCAGCTGTTGAAGACTATGAGGTAGATGGCGCTGTCTATCCTCTTGTATATGAGGTTCCTCGTCGTCAGGTGCTCATGCCTGCGTCTGCAGAGAGCTCATCAGAGGCAGCACGACTGGTAAACATCAACTCTTACCGTCCGTTGTCACAGTTTATCAACCTTAACATCAAGGCTGCATCAAGTTCGCCAGTCATAAGTGGTGATGCTCGTATCAAGATACTTGGCAAGGTGTTTGGTGGTGGTAATACCGCTACTGTGACAAAACTTGATGGTATTAGTAACCCACGAGTTAGAGTCAATATTGGTAACTATGTAAACATCAAGGAAGTGTTTATGGGTGCTGATGGTGAGGCAATGTTTGATGAATCTACCAGCGGTTTCCTCAATGCTTTCAAGCGCATCAATGACATAGTGCTCTCTGATGGTATCAACTGGGCTAACGACCCATACAATAAGGCTATTCCTGAAACTTATCTGCCTCTGTCGCTTGATGAGCGTGTTAAGACCTTCCCACACATCATCGACCTTTACTTCCAGCCTGTCGAGATGTCTGTTCAGCCAACGTTGATTTGGAACGATACGGAGGCTACGCATAACAGCAATCCTTCAGTTACTGGCACCACTATAGGCAGTTTCTTCTGTGGTGGCAACCGTGGTAACATGGACGTTGCGGCTGGTGCTGACGGCAAGGTGGTTGACTATCTGTTCCCTGAAGGTCTTACCATCACCGACAAAATAGTAGGTGGATGTAACAATGCCAACTTCACCCGTACCGACCTCGGCGTGGTGCATGAGGGTGGCTACCTGCTCGGCAAACGTAGCACCACAGACCCTTCTGTGCTCACCCAGCCTACGATACGTCTCACGGTGAAGGCTAACATGACGCCTACAGAGAAGGAAGGCAAGTATTATGGTGCCAACGTATATGGCGGTTGCTATAAGTCTGGTTCTATACACGGCGACGTAAAGGTTGAAATGTACTCTAACATCATCAATGGTCTTGACGTTGACAAACTTGCCGCTTCAAATGCCGATAAGGACGTTACCGTAGGCAGCGTGTATGGTGCAGGCTATGGTACGGACTCATACGTATATGGCGACATCAAGGTGTCACTCGGTTCGTCTGCTACTGCACACTCACAGGAAATAACGACCAGTGGCAGTCCTGATGCACTGAATGCTTCATTTGAGAATGGAGGAAATGCTACACAGTCTCTGCCTGGAGCACAGTTGAATGAGGCTACAGCTGTCACTAAGACATACAACGATGCTGGTGCGTCAGTCAACAATCTCTATGGTGGTGGCGAACTGGGTAATGTGATAGGTAACACCACCGTTCAGGTGCTCAACGGCCATGTAGTAACCGACGTGGTGGGTGGTTCTTATTCTGGCACTCAGTATGGTTCTACCCAGGTGCTTGTGGGTTATCCTCAGTATTACACGGTGAACGATAATGAGTCAGGCATATATAATCTGAAACGTGCTGACACCTCTGCTGATAACCTCGCTATCGAGAACTATGATGGCTCGAAGGCTATCAAGACCGAGGTTCACCTCATGGCTGGCGATATAGTTTCTCCTGTGGTGCGTGATGCCATTGCTGCATACGATGGAGCACACAGCACATCACAGGCAGGCAAGCTCACTGTTCACAATCCTGTCCCAGATAATTGGGGTAATGTAAGCATCACCATCGGTGAGGCAGTATATGGTGGCGGTTATGCCCTGTCTTCTGGTTACACAGGCACAGGCGGTGCAGGCACCTATACGGTGAAGAAATATACCGATGCCTACAACGTGGATAACTCTATGACCTCTTCTGACCCTCTGTATAATAACCCCACCCGCGGCTATGGCGGCAACACCACCGTCATGGTATGGGATAATCCAGAGGCAGCAGCAGAGCACATCACCATCTCCAGCGAGTCTGCTGACGGCGGTTTCTATGGCGACGGTCACCTCTCATACGCTGAGGGCTTCCGCTCAGGTGAGTTGAAGGGCTACGGCTATGCGGAGCATACCGTACTCGATGCCACAGAATATGCTAAGGAACCAAAGGTAGAGGTTGACAATGCCAAGATGATGAACACCATCCAGCGTCTCGACCTCATGCGCCTGACGGATAACTGTCTTATCCTCAACGGCGCGCGTGACTATACCATTAACGAGGTTTCTACCACACCTTATTCCATAGCACGCGTAGGAGAGTTGCAGATGGTGTCAAGCATCAATGGTAATGCGAATTTGTCAACAAATCCTACAGAAGTAAAGTATCGTAACTATCTTGGATTGATTAACAATATTCACTATGTAGGTGCAATAAAGTCTAATGCTCTCTTTGATGATGCTTATCATGGTGCTGACGGTACAATCGAAAATGCTGAAACATCGTATAAGGAAAAGAAGGCGGATATTATATCCACTTGGTATGCAGCAGTAGAAGCTGCTGGTGGCAATCCTGATGCTACTACCACAGAACAGAGAACAGCTTGGTGGAGACGTAACGATGCTACATCAAAGAATCTTATAGGTATTTCGTCAGGTTATGCCTTTAAGGTACAGAATACATATACAACGGACGCTGTCGGGACAGAAAATCTTTTCTATGGTCCGATAGACGGTGTGGTAGAGATGAAGCTCATCCTGCCAATCGTTGATGAGGGCGGTGGTTATGTTTATGCTGACAATGTGCACGAAATTCCTACCAACTTCCTTGAGACTACGGGTAACTTTGTCTTCCCGATTGCTGGCAGTGGAGCAGCTGCGCATTACGTAGTCGATGACTGTCTGATGACAAACTTCGATGACCTTATTAAGGATAGTAAGGATGCAAAGGGCTCTGAGATTCACTATTGGTTCCTTACTGGTTCTCACTATGTATATAACTTGCATATTACAGGCTATACTTACGATAGTGAAGATACTCCAATCACATTCCATGCCGATACATCAGACGGACTTACGGTTCTCGAAGGTGCAGAGGATGACCTTAAAATAAAAGAGGTCACATGGAATCATTACAGAAAAAAGTTTGGAGAGCCAGAGCCGAACGAACTTTATGATGACGATATACTGAACGCCTCAAAGGCTTACACCCTGAAGCTGAGTGCATCCTATAGCACATACACGGCAGAAGATGATGATGTGATAAAAGGCAAGAATAAAGTTGGTGACATAAAGACATTGTATAATGAAGATGGGCTTTATGGAGTTATAACCCGTAATGCCGACACTACATCACCTCAGGAACTGGATTATAAAGATAATGGCAATGGTGGTACAAGACCGACATTCTCTTCAGTCCATTATCCTAAACTTGCCATAGCTCTTGATGATGCAGTAAACAATGGCACCCGAGAATACTATAACAATCATCTTGCACAGCCAGACACAGTAAAGATTGTCCTGGGCTCAGGCGTAGGTTACACTAAGATATATGAGGTAAACCTTATCATCAACTACGTTAAGGGCCCGAGCTACGATGGTAATATAGTTGTCCGCAACTGTGCTCTGCCTGGTGAGTATATCAAGATTGACAAGTCAACGCTTACGATTGACTCAGACGAATCATTTGCTCAGAATGGTGAGTATATACGCATAGGAAAACTCAACGGAGAGAAGAATGCCTTTGCGGATGATAAGTATATCATATACGATGCTTCTGATAAATTGACAGACCCGATACTCAAGGGGCAGGTATATACCGACCCTGCTGGTGGCTATATCATGATTCCAGCCTATTACTTCATGAATGGCTACGGTGTGCAGTATGTGTTCACCTGTAACAACATGGGTACTGCTGAGTTCCCTGTTAACATCACACCTACCAACCAGCTGCTGGTTCACAACTATCACCAGATGAAGCCTCGTGCTACGTTTGATATGGACCTGCATCTTGCTGAGGCTGTGACGCGTGCGTCGGTGGAAGATACGTTTGCAGAGCCACGCATATACATCAAGGATGTGAAAGACCTGCAGGCTATGCAGCAGTTTGTTGACACCATCGGCGTGAGCGAGAACTCTGTATATAATAAGGTGAACTATGATGGAGTGGAGCGCGATGTTCCTGCCAACGGTGCTTATGCACAGTTCTTCTTGCAGAATAATATCACCGTGCAGCAGACCACACCATTGGCTGTAGATTCATACTACAAGACGGCGGCAAGCTTTGCTGGTACGCTGAATGCCGACGGCTATTCTGTAACAGGTGTTGACGGCAACCTCTTCACCAACCTCTCTGCTACGGGTAATGTATATAACCTCGGCATGGAAACTGGCGGCATAGCAGGCACGGTAGCAGAGGGTGGCAAGATACACACCTCATACGAGTATGCCAACCACATAGTGTATGACGCTAACGGTAACGCTAACGGCAACTACAGCGAAGAAGAGTTCAACAACGGTACGGTGGCTTACAACCTCAACCAGTATTACCTCGAGGCTCGTAAGTATATTCTTGCTGAGGTGAAGGCTGGCAGAAGCACGCCTACATCATCAGCCATAGCAGAACAGTCTGCCGTGGCGTATGTCAAGAACTATTACGCTAACGGTGACTACCAGTATGCTCGCATCACCAGCGACGGCAGTGAGTATCTGCGTAACAACGCTAATCCTCACTACTATGTGGATATATCAACAGGCTTCGATACTTACGCTACATGGCACGACACCACTCATGCCATCGATGCTGCACGTAAGGTGAATGTAAGCACGCCTAACAGCCTGTGGGCTGGAGTGTCGGAAGAAGTGTCTGGCAGCAGTCAGATGTCGCTCGGCGCTTCATTCGCTGATAATGCAGTAACCTCAGTGGCTCCTGGCGATGCTATATACAAGCCTCTGTTTAATGAAGCGAAGATAGATGCCGCCGCTGGTGCTACAGTGGTGAAGAACGATTATATCTTCTTCGGCCAGGGCTTACAGGTTATGCCTGAAGACCATCCTGTGAACATCGCTTCACACGATGTGGCTAACATGACCAACCGTGTATGGCGTGCATCTGGTTTCTACCAGACAATGGTGGATAAGGGCTTCCACTTCAATGCCTCTGGTGATGCCAACAGAATCATAACCTACGTGAATGATGCCAAGACCACGGCTATCGACTTCACAGGTAAGCGTGACGAGCAGAATGCTGCCTACATACCATCAACAGGTATGCTGGAGGCAAACTCACAGAAGATATTCTATGCTCCTGCACTCGACCTGCCTGCGGAGTATTATGGCTTGCGTATGGCTGACGGCGTGACAAAGAACCTCCTTGTATATACCGACAACCAGACGGATGCCGACGGTAAGATAGCCAAGATAGCTGCAACTCTGCTGAACTACGGCGATGATACTGACGAGATAGACATCAAGGGTCACCGTGTAGAGGGAACAGGTTCGCCTTTGACATACACCGCCGCCAAACTGCATCTTGTGGACCTTGAGGACTTCAATGCACCTATACAGTTTACGGCTACTAAGGCTTGGTATGAGCGTGACCCACAGACCGAGACGGGCTACGTGAACGATGCTGGCAAGGCTTGGTCTTCTATATGTCTGCCTTACACTGTGCAGACGGCAACGCTCAGCGATGGCATCCAGCGTTATCAGGATGCCTATGGCAATGGCGCTGTAGGTCCGCAGTCAAGCATAACCTTCTTCTATGGTAGTGATAACAAGGCTTCTTCCGACAAGGCGCACACCATACTCAACCACGAGTTCTGGCTGCGCGGCCTTAACCCTGATAGAGGTGTGTCTGGAAGCAAGGCTTACTTCAAGCGTCCGGCATATAGCATCGACGGTAAGAGTGAGGATAACGATGCAGCCAACGAAACCAACCGTGGTTTCGCTGCTTACAAGCCGTTCATCGTCAGCTTCCCAGGTAGCAGGTTCTATGAGTTTAACATGGAGGGACAGACCATCACCTTCGGTGCTGCTGCTGCTACTATTGACGTTACTGACAATAACATAGAAAGCAACAAGACCACAGCTAATGGTTACACATACTATGGAGCGTTCCTCAACAATGAGGGAACAGGCGTTTATGCTATCGACATAAATGGAGTGGGCGATAAGTTTGAGGCTGGCAAGGCGGTTTATCCGTTCCGTGCTTACCTCACCAATGGCGCGGCACTCACACCAAACTCTATGGATGCAGGTTTCACAGCCGATGGCTTCATACTCATAGGTGATGACCTCAGCAAACTCGAGGATGTGATGGATGGCGACATAGAGCGTGACCCTGACGGCGGTGTAAGCACACCAAGCGGTCTCCATGTCTATGGAGTAGGGCAGCGCCTCGTTGTTGTCAGCGATTTCGCTACCACCCTGCCAGTATATACCGTGACGGGTGCCCTGGTCCGCGTGCTTGACGTACGTCCTGGCACTGCCACCTACAGTGGTTTCAAGCAAGGTGTCTATGTGGTGGATAGAAAGAAGATTCGCCTCCGCTAATAGGGCTCAATCATTCGCTTACGCTCATTAGTTCAAAAGAGTTCAATCATTCGCTTACGCTCATTAGTTCAAAAAAGGTAAAACCAGCGAAGCGACTTGAACCGAGCTTTAGCTCACTTGAACCATTGAACCAGCGAAGCGACTTGAACTAAGTAAAGAATTTAAAAACTTTAGATAATGATGATGACAGATCTAAGCAAAGTTGTAAAGGTTGCGCTCATGGCTCTCACCATGATGGTGGGTGCGCAGAGTGCTGGTGCTGATGAGGTTACCGTGACTGATGTGGTAGAGAGTACCAAGACTCCGTTTGGTTTCGCCACACGCAGTTCGCGTACCGACTCTTCAGCGGCGTATAACATCACTGGTGGTGGTGCTTATACCGTTGCCGATATCAATGCGTTGATAGAGGCAGGCGGTTCGCTCACCAACACCCAGATGATTGTTGACGGCAAGAAGATTATCGTGCTCACCAGCAGTGGTGTGGCAATGGATGAGGCCATCCTCAGTGCTATCACCAATAACGACATCATCGTCTTTGACGGTAGTGGCGCGAGTAAGGATTTCCTTGTTGATGCGCAGATAGCCCTCAGAAACCTGACGGGTAAGACCCTCATAGGTAAGAACGGCGCACGCCTGTGTACCACATGGCACATGACCGACGTTATCAAGTCTTGGCTCAATGCTGTTGAGACAAGTTCTGGTTCAGGTGTCAGCAATGCCTCTACGGCAGCAGGTACGGGTGGTTCGTTCTACCTGAAGAATGTGGCAGGCGAAGACTCTCTGCTTATCACCATCGATGAGGAGGGCGAGTTCCTTACACGTAAGACCCTTGCCGACAAAGGCTCTGAACTCTATCAGGCATGGTTGGCAGGCGGTAAGGTCGGTCCTATGCCTGAGAATGCTTGGTTCCTGCGCACCGAGCGTTACAAGCAGTCAGGCGTATTCTATATCGACGGATGTTCTAACTTTATCATCCGTAACCTCTCCTTCGTAGGTCCTGGTTCAGTCGATGTAGGTGGTGTCGATCTGGTTTCTGTCATCAACAGCACGCACCACGTATGGGTTGACCACTGTGAGTTTATAGACGGACAGGATGGTAACTTCGATATTACCAACGAGTCCGACTATATCACCGCCTCATGGTGTCACTTCCACTATACCGACCGCTCTTATGTCCACCAGAACACCAACCTGGTAGGTTCTTCAGACAGCAAGGTGGAGGACAGGGGCAAACTCAACATTACGTTTGCTTACAACGAGTGGGGCGAGAACTGTCGTTCACGTATGCCTATGGGACGTTTCGGTAAGATACACCTCTTGAACAACTGGTACAACTGCCCTGGCAATACCGAGTATGCAGTAAACCCACGTCTGGAGTCAGAATTCCTTGTTGAGGGCAACTACTTCGCTACGGGTGTCCTCAAGACCTTCCGTAACCAGAGTTCTACCTCAGTTACGGCTGTCAACAACACCGTTGCCGATCCGTCGGCTACGTCACTCGCCAGCTCGGGCTCTACCGTTGCAGTGCCTTATACATACAAGGCTATTTCGTCAGGCAAGACACCTGATATGATAGAGCTACTCGTTGGTCCTGTGCTCGATATGGTGCCCGACTTCAATGCCCCAGGTTGTGTAAACGTAGATAACCATACTGAGGCAGATGAGTCAGAGCCAGGTTATTACCTTACTGTTACCACTAACCGTGCCAAGCAGGGTTTGACCTTCTCAGTATGGGCGAACCATGTCATAGGCTATCAGTGGTATAAGGCTACTAATGCTGACCTTAGCGATGCCGTGAAGATAGACGGCGCCACACGTAACTCATACGAGTTTAAGTCTGAGGCTGAAGGCACAACCTACCTCTATTGTGTGGCTACAGGTCTTGCAGGCACAGCACAGTCTAACCCTATTAAGATAACTGTGTCAGGCTCCGATGCTATACCTGTATTCACCACTAACCTGAATGATTATGCTACAGAGACTGCTTACACCGCTATTGTCGGCACTCCGTTTGCAGACCTCGCCGTGGATGCAGGTGAAAATGTCACTTACCAGTGGTATAAGAACAGTATCGCTTCAGATGAGAATGCAACACTTATAACAGGTGCTACATCAGCAACATATACCTTCACTCCAGGTGAAGCGGAGAAGTCACAAGGCTTCCAGTTCTTCTACTGCGTGGCAACAAACTCAACTGACCGTACCCTCTCTGCACGTTCTAACATTGCCCGCGTGATATACGAGTCTGATGATCCTGCTACACCATATATCAAGACAGACTTGGATGATGAAACTCCATACGCTGCTACAGTAGATCAGGCAAAAGAAATCTCTATTGTTGCTGAGCAGGCTGAGACCTATACTTGGTACACCTGTACCAGCCCTATAGACTATGAGGCAGGCAAAGCAGTGATTGCAGGACAGACTACTGCAACATGTAGTTTTACTCCTACTGCTCCTGGCACCACATACGTATATTGTGTGATTACTAACGGCTCAGGCTCAAAGGCTAAGAGCGTTAAAACAAAGATTGCCACGATAAATGCCACACCTAATAGTAGCGGAACAACAAAGGTTACATATACATGGGACTTCGATAATAGCACAAATGGAAAATGGAAAGATTTTACACCTGCAGGTAATGGAAAGAGTAATTCTTATGAGGATAAAGATGGAAAAGGGCAGTATATAGCGTATTATGGAAGTTCTGGTACAATAGTGGCAGATAGTCGTTCAATCGAAGGAGAAAGTTGGACCTATTATCTTCAATTTGGAGGTAACTCTGCTACCACTTCGGGAAGTGAAAATAGGGTGTTTAAATATATAGCTCCTTATAATGGTAGGATGACAATATATGCTCGAGGAGCAAACAAAGAGGAACGCTATTGTTATGTGAACACGTCATTGTCAACATCAGGAGCAGAATCTGTAAAAACAGGCGATGGTAACAGTACTTTAGCAGGTAAAGCACTAAAAGAATTTGTTGCGGGTGATAATGTATACGTATGGTGTTCACCTAATAGTGTACGTGTCTTTGGTATTAAGATTCAATTAGATGAACCAGGCGGAGGATGTGAGAAACCAAAGGTTACAAATAAGGTGTGGAGTGGTGATGCCACACAGAAATGGACTTACACCATAAGTTCTACAACAACGACGGCTCAGATACACTATAAGGTTAACGATGGAGAGGAGCAGACAGAGAGTGACAACTCAGTTGACCTCACCCTTAGTCCTGGTGATGTGGTGACAGCATGGGCAGTTGATTCTAAGGGTGAACTCGCGACATCTGACCTCAGCACCATCACAGTGGAGAGTGCAGCGCAGGTGGATGCCCCGACAATTACAAAGGGTAACTATTCTGTTACAAACAAGGGCTTCGCAGTAACACTTGCTGTAACTGATGGCTCGGCTATACACTACACCACTGACGGAACAGAACCGACAGCGGCATCTGCAACTTACTCTTCAACGATATACGTTGCTCCTGGTGCTACAGTGAAAGCTATAGCAACTAAGGACTACTATGCATCATCAGATGCGGTAAGTGCCACAATGCTTGACTTCACTCCCCCAGGTGGTATGGAACAGATATGTGGAAAGAACGGTCCTAACAGCAATGATGACAACATCGGTGTTTCATATTTCGTTGCAGGAGGTGATTACAATGCTGGTGCTATAGGAGGTGATGATAATGGAATAAAGTTCCGTACTACCAAGACTAAACTTGCTAACGGCAAGAAGGGTTTCCGTATAGCTGTAAATGACGGCTTCACAATAAAGAAACTGGTAGTGGCAGATATGCAGACGAACCGTAAATCTACAGATACATATAAAGACGGTAATGATTCTTATAATTATATTAAAGAAAAGATTACGGGTATATTTGTAGATGGCAGTACAACTGACGTTAGAGGTGGAGAGCCTGCTCCTATAGTGGTGCCATTCACTGACGAAGAAGCTTCACCGTTTGAGTTTGATAATCTTAATGCGCGACAATATATTGATTTTGAATGTGAACAGGTAACGGGGAATCCGAAGAGTTATGGACAGCTTCGTGCTACATTCCAAGTTTATTACGAAATCATCGACTCGCCAGTCAGCGTTACCGTTACGGGTAAAGTGAATGGTAATAACGAATATAATGAAACGTTTGCAATACCAGATGCGTTTACAGAAGATTCTAATACTACACATACCATACCTAAGGCGGATTATAAGTTTGATGAAGCCCCAACCGTTACGTTGAATACTACACAGGGATTCCAATATCCTTTTATCCCTGTGGATGGTGACGGCGACTATTCTCGCTTCTCTACTACAGGCAATGTGGCAAAGATGTTGGGAACATTCAAGATCAACGCCAAGGTGTCTGCTATATATGCTCCTTCTGTTAATATAGATAAGGATGGAGATGGATTCGTACTGTACAAGGATTCCGAAGGCAAAGCCAAAGGCGGATACAAGGTTACGTTAGGCGTATGCTCAGAGGGCTCTACCCGTATGATTAAAATAGATGGCGGTGCAGCTGAGGTGTATAATGAAGAAAAGGAGTACTATGCTCTAAGGACAGTGGAGGCATATTGTACATACACTGATGAGGAGAGCCAACCTGCAAGAACAGGCTCTGAGATTAAGGAATGCCCTGCCAACGACTATGACGTGGCGAAGCCGTTTGCCGTGTTCATATACCAGTATGGCTATAACGATAGCGGTGCAGGTCAGGAGGACGGCGCATCGTCAAGCTCATGGGCTAACGATAAGGCTGGCGACCAGATATACATGGGTCTGCAGGACCAGTATAACGTGATTGACCTCGTGTTGCAGGAGGCTGACCAGAAGAAGATGATTAACGCTGTGCGTCCCGACATAAGGAATGCTCAGTTGGTGGTGGTATCGGAGATGATAAACAGTAAGAGCCCTGAGGCTGGCAGCGTGTATGCCGCATCTAAGTTGCAGGATGCCATTATGTCTGTGCGCGATTCGCTGATAGGCTACACCAACGTGCTGAACCTGAAGATGTTCTTCTACTCTCAGTCACAGAACAACACCACGCGATGGGCGTGGGCACAGCCTGCTACGCTGTCTAACAACGTGGTGAGCATCATGCCTACAAATGCTATGTATAAGGTGTTTGAGAATGTGTCGTTCTCGCTCGACGGCTCTATACGCCTATGGAACGGCTACGACGTGGAGAGCACGCTGAACCGTCTGCAGCTGGTTCACAACTTCAACGAGGAGAACGAAGACCTGCCGCAGTTTACCTCCTTAGCAGAGGCTACCGACGACTACGGAGAGAAATATGAGGCGCTGCACTTCTTTGAGAAGAACGGCTACACATACGTGGGTACGGGCATATCTATCAACGACTATCAGCACTACGACGAGAACCTCCGTTCACTCATCAGCACCATAGGCGCAATGATAAACCGTGGCGAGAGCCTCGGCACGGTGATGGATGCTCTGCCTGCTCCTCGTATCAAGGACAACGGCAACGGTTCGGCTACCATCACTAACAACAGTCCGCTGGCTGTGACATACTACAAGACAGGCACTGCCGACAGCAACTACGATGCTGCAACTATAAAGGCTGACAATAAGACTACGATAGAGAACCTGACCGAGAAGTTCAATGCCGATACCTACGTATGGGCAGTGACTGAGGTTAACAATGCACTCTCTGCCGTGGCAAGTGCAGCGGTGAAGGGAACAACGAAGCGTTACTTCCATCGTCTGAATACCGAGGCAGGTGTTGAAGGCGTGGAGTCAACCATAGGTTATGACTATAACGCCGCTTCTATCACGGTGCCTTACAACCAGTCGTTCCGCAAGTCTGGTTACACCGTTACCCAGTGGAAGGTGAGAGGCACAGAGACGATACTCAACCCAGGACAGGAGATAACAGATGCTGCCATGATAGCCCAGGATATATACCTTGAGGCTATTTGGACCAAGAACACCAAGAAGATTACGGAAGTGTCGGCTGTTGAAGAGTCGCTGCGCACCGTGACATGGAACTTCCTGCAGAGCGACGGTGCACCTGCACTGGCTCTGGAGTATGGTTCGACAAAACTGGCGCAGCAGGGCTTCGTAGTGGGTCAGCTGAAGTTCAGCACCACGCCTGGCGACTTTATCGACATAGCCATGGACATCAATACCGACAACACGGCTACTCTGCCTGGCAGCACCACGGTGTATAATGGTAAGTTTAATAACCAGCAGAACAGACTGTCAGAGGCGAATCCTGCCGACCCTGAGAAATACCTGACGGAGTTTGCTCAGGTGCGTGCAGGTACTAAGTTCACCTTTCCGTCTGTATATGGCATGGAGGTGAAGTTCAGGCAGGCTGACTTTGAGAAATATACCGACAAGACAAATAACGTACGCGAGAAAGACCTCACATACGTAACGCTGTCAACTCTCACCGACGGCACACTGACTAACCCGGGACTGGATACTGACGGCACCGGAGCAATAGTCATCAATGGCAGCGGTGCGGCTACAGTCAGCAATGACAACCTTGCTGAGGGTGGTATATACAGTTATGCGGGTGTAGATTCTCTTGCTACCCTGGTAGCGAGGGAGTGCGCTATGTATGCTATGCCAACAGCGGGCACTGCGGCTGCAGAATGTGCTCCTGGCTCACTGAACTACGGCACGGCGTTCATGCACAGTCTCACGGTGGTTTATCCTGCACTCTATGACTTCACCAAGGAGGTGAACTTCCCTGTGGGTCATGTCTATATCCTTCCTAACTACCAGAGCATGACGGAGGAGGAGATAAAGGACAGGGCTGCTAAGGTGACGCTGAGCGCAGCAAAGAAGAACTGCAACGGACGCTATGGTGCTGGCACTACGGTGGACATCAGCGTGGTGCCTGGCTACGGCTTCTACTTTGAGGATGGAAACCTGGGCGACGTTACCACAAGTGGTTTAACGGGCACTATGACTATAGAGAAGAAGTTGGCATCTGGTACGTTCACTATTACGGACGCACCAATGCTGACCATCAACCTGCGTCAGAACACCGTCAGGGCTTACGATGCTACATGGACTCCGCTCAATGCAGGCTCTGTGCACATCACCTCTAACACGGGTAAGGATGCGGCTGACGAATACACAGCCTTCCCACTTGACTCAACCATCAACATCACCCCAACGCCTAAGGTGGGCTACCAGTTTGCTAAGTGGACCAACGGCGACGGCGTGGAGTACACCACGTTGCCTGATGGCGTGACAAAGGCAGAGAACGGCGTGTTGACAGTGGTGGTGAACGAGACTAATGCGGCGGCTAAGTATGTGGCAGTATTCGTGCCTGCCGAGATGGGTACTACACACTACGAGTTGCCTTCGGCTCGTCTGTATATAAGTGATACTGAAGATCAGCCGTTTGGTACTACTCTTGACCCAGGCGCGCCTGCTGACAACATGTATCCTAACTATCACTTCCCATCGCAATACACCACCTCAGCGATATATATTCCTTCCAACTATACTCTCTATAAGCGTGGCTATACCCTGAAGAACTGGGTATGGACAGATCCTTATAGCACTGTGCACGAGTATCAGATAGGTGAATACCACTATTTCGAGACTAAGGATGAGGAACGTCATATCATCCCTATCTTCAGGGAGAATCAGGCAAACTTCGACTACCGTACCACTACGGCTGACATCACGTGGGACTTCCGTACGGCGTACTATGCGCAGCACATGAAGTTCACCGAGACTACGGAGTTTGACTATGCTACACATGCCACCATCAACAAGTCGCAGGAGAACCCTGCAGGCGTGGAGGTGGACGTGCCTCTGCACATAGTTGGTAAGGTGGATAACACCATGCTCGACGAGTGGTGCCACTTCGACGACGGTACGGTGATTACCATACCTTCAGGCTTGGGTGCTAAGTTCACATTCGTGACCTACCACAAGCTGTCATCTACCACCATAGACGGTGAGGTGCCACTGGAATACATCCAGCGTACGGAGAACGACGTCCCTGTATATTACTACACCTACACCACCAAGAACACTGCCACCACGATAGACCTCGTGATAGGCAAGGACCACACCTATTTCAAGTCGCTGCGTGCACAGTTGCCTGCAGCCGACAAGGTGACGCTCACCACTACGTCGAACAACGACGCATGGGGTGCTAACGAGATGGTGAAGGCGAACACCACAGAGGAGAAGATAAATGATGCCAACGAACCTTCAGACGTAACCTACACCACCGATGGCAACGTATATACCATGCCGCTGGGTTCTTACGTCAAGGTGAAGGCTACACGTAACCGCCTCTACGAACTGAAGGCGTTCCTTGTTGACGGTGACGAGATAACTATGGAGAATGCCACATCAAAGGGTTACACCATGACGGCTCCTGCTGTCGGCACTACCGATAAGGAATACACCCTCACGTTCCGCTTGCAGACCTACGCCACAGTGGTGGAGGCTGTATATGGCGAGCGCAAGAAGTGGCAGGTGACCTACACCAGCGGTTCGAAGGCTTACGGCGAGGCTCCTGGCGTGCAGGTTGTGGAACAGTATGAGACATTCACCATGCCTGCCAAGAACCAGACGCTGTACCTTGAGGGCTACACGCTGAAGTACTGGACGGACGAGAACGGTCACAATGCCGTGAATGCCGACGGCACTGATACTGGCGCGAACAAGTATGAGTGGGGCAAGACCTACCTGCCAGGTGAGGACCTGTATCTCACACCAGTGTTTGAGATTAACGACTTCACGCTGTTCAACATGCCATCAGGCTGGCACGCAGTGACATGGCCGCTGACCACGGGCGATGATGCTACATACGGCGGTGCTCCGCTGCTGAAATACCAGAAGAGCTCTGGCGTATATGTATCACAGCTCATCGTGGGCGACCAGTTTATTGATATGCCTCTGAACATCAACTGTGCCGAGACGGGTAAGGTGGATAACAGCTCTACCGACTATCGTTGCCAGATAAACAGCGGCTCGGTAATGACACTGCTTACCAGCAAGAACTGCCGCATCACGCTGTACACCTCAAATGGCGAACTCTCGTCAACAAAGATAGCGGGTAAGACAGCTGGGGCTGGCGGCTACACCTCAAACAAGGTGTCAGGTACGGTGAATGACCAGTACGCCATCGTGTCATACACGGGTGCTGACGCTACACAGAGCATACAGTACACGGGTGATGCCAGCTACTTCAAGATGGTGAAGGTGGAGTATGGCAAGGTGGATGCCTCTAACCTGCCACAGCTGGCTCAGGTGACTATCAATAACATAGCACTCGGTTCGTATGGCTCGCCTTACCAGAACTACATGCTCTCTAAACTGAAGAGCGACAAGGTAATGCCTGTCAACATAACCCTGAGCACCACGGCACTCACCATGCCTACGGTGAAGGCTGAGGCTGACCAGACGGATGCTATAGTGGAGGTGAAGCCTGCCACGGTGGATGAGCCTACTGCTACCATCATACTGAAGACCAAGGAGGGTTCTACGGTGGGCATATATAAGATAGACTTCGTACCTGAGTATGTTGCCATCCCTGATCCTGTGATGCAGAAGATAGAGATGAACGGCAAACTCATAAGGGCTCGCAACGTGAGTGAAGAGTATGAGGACTATGCCGAGAACTGCACCAACATGAGCGTGAATGGTGCCATCAACATAACCTTCGACCACGAGATGAATGCTGTAGAACTGGCGGCAGGCGACACGGGTCTGGGCATAGCGATGAGTGCCAACGGCGGCAAGATGCTGACATTCTCTTACTGGGGACTTGACGTGAACAAGGATTACACGTTCACCATACCTGCAGGAAGACTGAGCGACGTATATGGCAATGTATATGACACGCCGCTGAGCTTCACCTTCCGTACGTCGGCTACATCGCAGACCATAGTGAAGAGAAACGTCAACTTCGTGGTAACACACAGGCAGACATACTCATTCAACACTACCGATGCGACGAACAACTACACCACAGGCGTAAAGAGACAGGTGGCAAGCGACGACCTGATAGCCAACCTCGAGGCTGCGGGCATAGCCCACGGTACTATAGACGAGGGCATAGAACTGGCTAACAGCGCGGCTGGCAAGGACCGCTACTACATATTCGTACCTGACGGTGAGTATCAGTTGCGTGGCAACCAGGCTACCGACCCTATATCTTCTGCTCCTTATGACAGCAAGGGTAAGCCTCGTGCCGAACTGACTCTTGCCAACACCACCGACGGTAAGGGTATATATAACGGTGTGACAGCCATCAGAAAGAACAACATCTCTATCACGGGACAGAGCGAGGAGAGCACCAAACTCTTCAACCTGCCTGAGATTGAGGGCATCTCTTACACCTCTACCTTTATGGTCAACAGTGGTGTAAGCGGCTTCTATGTTCAGGATATGACACTGACCAACAAGTTCGACTATAAGAGTTGTGTAGGCGGAGGTTCTTCTGCTGCCCGTGCCGTAGTATTGCGTGACCGTGGTGCCAAGACCATCATGAAGAACGTGACTATGGACAGCTGGCAGGATACCTATTACTCTAACGTCAGCAATAAGGAAAACGACACCCGCGGATACTTTGAGAACTGTACCCTGAAGGGCTACGTGGACTTCGTCTGTGGCGATGGCAACCACTGGTTTGAGCAGTGTAACCTGTTGTTGCGCAACGGCAAGACGGGTACGGCAAGCAATATGATTGCTCCTCGTACCTATGACAACCAGAAGTGGGGCTATGTCTTCAATAACTGTGAGGTGAATGTAGAAGACGACCTGACCTACACCACATGCAACGGCAAGTTCACTCTGGCTCGTCCATGGGGCAACAGTCCTGCAGCATCGTTCCTCGCCACTAAGTACAACGTACTGCCTTCTGACGACGGCTACAAGCAGATGTCGTCAAGCGGACTGGTACTGCGTATGCATGAGTATGGCTCACTGGATGCTAACGATGCACTGCTCGACCTCTCTCTGCGTTCACTGCGTGCCTCTTCGCCTGGTGCAGGCTCTTACTCAGCCGTTATGACACCTGCTGAGGCTGCTGAATACACCATACACAATGCTCTTGGCGGCACTGACGGCTACGATCCTACCCTCTACACCGCACAGATAAGCATGGCTGATGCCGACCTCACCAGTGTTGACCGTTCATTGTCATGGAATGAGCAGGCAGAGGCTCTCTGTTACTTCATCTTCCGTAAGAATACTACTGGCGGCTACGACCTCTTTGCCGTAACAGCCGATAGCAGCTACGAACTGGATGACAGCCAGATAGGCAAGGTGTTCATAGTACGTGCTGCCAACCAGCGTGGCGGTCTGGGTGAGCCTTCTAACGAGTTCACCTATGAGGTGCACGAGTCATTCAAACTCACACTCACCGAGGCTCAGCAGGCTAAGGTTGACGATGTGATGTGGAGCTGGTCAACCATCTACCTTGACTATAACGCTAAGGCACCAATGGTGGCTGACGACAATGATGAGGCTGATGCTTACGTATATGCCGTAGTCAACGTCACTCCTATCTCCATAACCCTCAAGCGCGTCAAGGTGCTCGAGAAGAACCAGGGCTACGTTGTTAAGGGCAAGCCAGGCACTTACACCTTCTCTTACACAGACAGCGAAGGCGAGTACTACACTGGCGACCTCTCTGGTGAGGCTTACTCAGACTACACTGCAGTCAAGGCAGACAGAATGAGTATTCTCGACGGTACGGTAGAGACTGTAAGCAGGGCAGGTAAAGAGGTATATACCTTATACTACAAGGCAAACTACGGTCTCGGTTTCTATACCTACACTGGTGCTTATCTCAATGCCAACAAGGCTTACCTTGACGGTAGCTATGTAGGCTCTGACGGTGCTGGAGGCATAGCGATTGAAACACAGTCAAGCAATTCAGGCTTCATCTTCATCGACGAACTGGGTGCTACAGACATCCACAAGGTTAATAACACCGTTGATGACGATGCTGAGAGAATATACACCGTCTATGGTCAGAGAGTAAAACGCTCTGAGATGATAAAGGGTAGGGTGTATATCGTAAATGGCAGAAAATTAGCGTATTAGCATAAGTGAAAACACTCGCGTGTCCTTGCTTAGACCTCCGAGCTATGCTCGCCTGAGCACCTACGGAGCGCAAGAAGGGCGTGTGGTTGCTAAGTAACCACACGCGGGTGCTTAGCTACCACGCGCGGTTACTTAGCAACCAGACGCGGTTACTTAGCAACCGCAGAGCGATAGTCATAAAAACCGAAAAATAAGCATTTTATGATGCGAATTTGTATGTTTTGAGGAGAAAAATAGAAAAAATAGATGATAAAAAGTGCTTTTTTACTCTTTTTATTTGTAGATTTCGCTATAAATGAGTAATTTTGCATATAAAAACATGTGATTTAAGTATTGAAAAAGGAGTTTAACATACTGAAAAAGCCCTACTTGCCACCTCGTGTCGAGTTCGAAGAAATCGAAGCCGATGAGAGGGAGATGCTGATGGATGGATCTTATAATACAGGTAGCGGTGATAGTCCAATTACAGACCCTACGACGCCATATGATCCAAACAACCCATTCTCTCTAGGTTTGGAATTTGAATCAACGTCAAGTTCTTCGGACAATTCAGATGATTTCTTAATAAACGATCTCTAAGAATGCAAAGGTTGTTCCTCATAGTGTTGGTGTTGGCATGTAGTATGGAAACCATGTTAGCAACAAACCTTGCATTAAATGAAAAAGGCAAGGTTATAATAACGTGGAATAGCAAAGACATTGTGGGCTTTTATACAACGGATGGTACGAGAATCAGGACAACAGTTTCAAGTATTGATGGCTATGATGCACATAGGGTTAATTTGACAGGTAATGGGGTGTATATGACATCTAGTGCTACCTATTACGGATACTATCCATACAGTTCTGATTATTTGATGAATCAAAATGTAATGACAGCATTGCCAGTTTCATATACTGATCAGTTGCAGTCCGCAAACGATAATCTCGATCATCTCGCAAAGTATGACTACATGGTGTCACTGACCACCACAACAGAAACGGAGGCAAGTTTTACTTTTGCTCATTATGGTAGCATAATTCGCTTTGCCTGCTATGTGCCTACAGAGATGACATTCAACTCTCTTGAAATTTCTTCTAAGACTGGGGAAGATTTGTTTACTACAGAGGCAAATATGAATCTGCCAAATCAGACCATAACCTCCACGTCAAAGAGCAATAAAGCAACACTCACACTAAACAACATAACAGTAGAGGCAGGTGACTCGCTCATAGCATATATGATGCTGCCACCGACAAACCTCAATGGAAAGGCGATGATGTTGTCGCTCAACGCGACTGACGGCTCAGCCTTGCAGACATATATAGCTGGCGTAAACACACAGGCAGGCAAGGTGTATCCTGTTAGTGTGGGAAAGGAAAACTACTTCAAAGTAATCGCCTCAAGTAATAACAATGATAACAACCAAGAAGTCCTCTCGCTGCAAGCTGGTTTCGAGGAAAAGAGTGCAACAGCACTAATAAACACTATTACGGCATACTCTACGGATTTCACACTCGATTCTGAGAATAAGTTCAAGCCGTTCCTGCTCGGTGATGTGAACTTCGATGGAAAGGTGAATGTAACGGATGTGATAATTGTTACGAATCATTATCTTAAGGATACAACTAACGAACTGGACCTTAATGTGAGTGATATAAATGGCGACAATAAGATAAATGTAACTGACGTGATAGGTATTACAAATATCTATTTGCATGCAAAATAAACAGAAAAGAAAGAATGACGAAATTCTTCAACATAAGAATGTTTGTTGTAACGGCATTGATGCTGTTATTCACTGCTTCATGGGCCAATGAAACATCAGATAAACTCCAGTTTTCTAATGAGACATTAGTTCCTGGCGAAACTGAAGCGCAATATGTGAATCTTACTTTGTTAGGCAGCAGACTCTATTCAGGCTATAATGTGGAGATTACCATACCTGAGGGCGTAGAGCCTGCATACGAGGATGATGAACTTGATTTGCAAAAAGGTGCAATATTGAAAAATTCTCATACGGTGGCTGGTGAATATGATACAAATACCAGGGTGTTGAGAGTTATATGTTCTTCTTCGTCTAATGCGGATTTTAGACAGACATCAGGCGTAGTGTGCAAAATAGGGTTGGTTGTTTCTACATATGCTAAGCCTGGTGCATTAAGTATTGCTCTGTCTGATCAGGCGTTGACAACTGCTGATATGACGGAGTATGACCCTGCTGACGTGACTGATGAAAACGTAACAATCAGCACAACAGCTAAGGCTTCACTCAGTGTTTCGTCTGCCAATAAGTGGTCAACATGCATACTGCCATTCGCTACAGCACTGCCAGGCGGACTGAAAGCTTACACCTGCTCAAGCAAGGATGATGACAAACAGGTATTCTACCTCACCAATGCGTCAAGCATAGAGGCTTATACACCTTATATATTATATAGTGAGAGTGGTTACACTGGTATGCTGACTGGTGAAGTGGATGCAAGCCAGTATCCAGCAGGCGGAAAGGTTGCTCAAGGTTACCTCACAGGCGCAATAGAAGCGCAGACCACTAATGAGGGCTACATACTGCAGAAGCAGAGTGGGGTAGTGAAGTTCTATCTTGCCGACCCAAGCAAGACCTACACCATTCCTGCTGGCAAATGCTGGGCTACACCACCTGCGAGCACTACTCAGAGCTACAGCTTCGACTTCCCAACGGCAGTAAAAGGCATAGCAGAAGTGGCTGATAGTAAGAATGAAAGCAAATATAACCTCAGTGGCATCATGATTGATGCTCCACACAAAGGTCAACTATACATACAAAACGGAAGGAAATACGTAAAGTGATAAAGAAAGGATATATTACTCCAGAGATAAACGTCATAAAATGCAAGGTGATGATTCTTGCAAACAGTGGTGAAACTCTGGACTTCACCAAAGAAGGCGAGTATGCCGACCCAGAAGCAGAAATTCTATAAGGGCTTGAACATAATACGATTAAGATATGAAGAAGATATTAACATACATGACACTCATGGCAGCTGTACTCCTTACAGCATGCTCTGATGGTGAGGATTTTGCTCAAAAGAGTGAAAGTAGCAATCTTGGCTATACAGGGAATAGAAATACTATTTCAATGCCTCTGGTTGTTCATGAAGAGAATTGGGATGGCAACTCAGGATTAGAGTCAAAAAGTTCTTTGTCATACAAGTATAACACAGGCAGGTTGCTCTTCGAATGGTTTGTAGGAGATAAAGTCGGTGTATATCCTCTCAATTATGTTGATGGAGGTGTAAAAAAAAGATACAAGCCAGAAGATAGCCAATGTACCGATTGGGAAATATATAGTGTAACAACTACGACAGAAAAGTCCGTAGGTGTGTTTGATGAGAATGATGAGAGCATTTCCACTCATAAAGATGAGAGTTACATTGCTGTAAGTCCGTATATACTTGATGATACGGATTATCGTGATATTCCTGTGACGTATGTGGGACAAGTTCAGAGTGCTTCAGCAAAGATAGGTGCCTATATGAATAGAGCTACACCATCTGAAGAAGAAAAGTATGTTGCTTCAGAAGTAGAGGCTTGTTCTCATCTTTCAACGTATGATTACCTCGTAGATACAGAACGTCAAGCCACAGAGGATGGAGGAAAAATGCGTTTTGAAATGAAGCGTCTCAGTTCGATAGTACGTTTCTACATGAAAGTGCCAGAGAGAATCGTTTTTGATAGTTTGCAATTGTATAATCCAACAAAGAATTTCACTTTGACAACTACATTGAATGGTGCTACAGGTGAATATGCAGCAGAACCAACGACGAAGAGTCATGCAATGTCTCTTAAGTTGAATGAATTCGGTTTTGACTATACTACATGTACTGCCGATGACGACTATTATTATAATCCTACGATACGTTGGGTAATGCTTTGCTATATGATGGTTGCACCAATAGATTTGTCTGAAGCAGAAACTGAGCAGAGCACTCTCTATTTGATTGGTAGAGAACCCCTTTGCTACACTAATGTTGATGATTATAACGATGCTTGGGAAACAACAATAAACGCAACAGAATTTGCGGCGCTTACTACTGCCCAGAAGATAAAATTGTATGATAATGTTAGTGACTACAATACGGATAATCACAAATCTTTAACAGAAGAAGAGTTTAATGCGTTAGCAAAGGAAGCAAAGAAGATGATATACCCCGATGCCAATGCCTTTAATGAGGCAAAGGGAACAAGTTTGTCATCAGAGGATTTTGCTAAACTGACAATAGGTCAAAAGATTACAAGATATACAAGAAAAGTGTATAAGGCTACACTCGCAAAGAAGAATTTGCAGGCTGATGTACTGTATCAGTGGTCAACTGCGAATGCGGCTGAGGATGACCCTATCGAGTTCCAGAATATCACCATACAGGAATGGGCTGAAGGTCCTGGCTTCACCAATGAGGATGGCACAGGAACTGGGGACTGGTAATTATTGCATAGTTCATAAATACGATAATTTAATATAATGAAAAAGAGACATAACATACAATACCTGTTAGCGCTGATGTTTACATTGGCGCTGGTGGGTTGTTCGAACGACGATTTCCTGACTACGCAGAGTGACGAGACGAAAATGGTGTCATTCAGCATAGACACAGACATGCCTCAGGTAGTATCTAAGGCTCGTGATGGTTATCGCGATTGGACAGAAAATGACCCTCAGTCGTTTGGCGCATTCGGTATGTATGACCGTAATTTTGCGAACAGAGACAAGTTTTTCAATAACCAAGAGGTAACAAGGAGCGGAAGTGCATGGACATACACTCCAGTAAAGTATTGGGCTGACTACACATGGTGCCAGACCTTCGACTTCTTCGGCTATATGCCATATATAGATGGTGCTGCGCTGACACAGGGTGAAGTGGGCCACGAGAATGAATATACTCTGTCTTTCCCAGTTGAGCTGTCTGACGTAGTGCTTAGTAAAGCAAACGTAGCAGAAATTCCGCTGATTTGTCATTTGCCTGTTCATAAGGATAAGGTGGGTGATGTGATAAACTACGAGATGGATCAGGTGCTTACAGGCTTCAACTTGCAATTCCAGATGGGAGCGGAGATGGCTGAGCTGCGTGACTTCGTAATTAAGGAAGTAAAAGTAACTGGCGCAGCTGGCAAATTGCCAATTGGTGGCAACGTGAGCCGCACATATACTTATAACGCATCTGCTGGTACTTGGTCGGCTGGTAATGTAGCATGGAGCAGTTTGACTAAGGAAACATCTGCAGTAGATTATACAGTTCCATTCGTTGACCATGGCGATGGTGCTGAGAATGACCCTTATGATACAACAAACAATACTCTTCGAGTAGGTTATAGCTTCAAGAATCAGACAAGTCAGTGGGGCGATAACTTCTATACTATTCCTTCAGCAGACTTTACTCCGACCATCACTGTAACGTATGACGTTACGGTGAAGGAAGAGGATGGTACATATACAAAAACACGTGAGAATATCACAAGCACCATACAGTTCTCAAGCAGTTACTTTACTGACTATGCCAGCGGTTCTGTGGGTAAGGTTCACCCTATAGTGGTACAGATTGTACCAGCCTATTTGTTTGTACTTGCTGACGCCGACCAGCGTCTTGGCTACTTAGTAATACAGGATTAAACTGATATGAAGAAAACATTATTTATATTCATGGGCGCACTTATGTGCGCCTTTGTTTCTATTGCGGCTCCGTTGCCACAAGACCCTGACATGAAGGTGGGTAAGCTGAGCAACGGACTGACTTACTTTATTCGTCATAACGACCAGACTCCTGGTCAGGCTGATTTCTATATAGCCCAGCGCGTGGGTAGCATATTGGAGGAGCCTGAGCAGAGGGGACTGGCACATTTCCTTGAGCACATGGCGTTTAACGGCACCGAGCACTTCAATGGCGGCAACGGTGAGGCGAACTCCATACGCAACTGGTGTGAGCGCAACGGCATAAAGTTTGGTGCCGACCTCAATGCCTATACCTCTATAGAGGAGACGGTGTATAACATAGCCAATGCTCCAGTCACCAAGAGCGGGGTGAGCGATACCTGCCTGCTCATACTCCACGACTGGAGCCACTCGCTACTGTTGCGTGACAACGAGATAGACCAGGAGCGTGGTGTGATACGTGAGGAGTGGCGCACACGTCGTGCGGCTCGTGCCATACAGCGCATAATGGAGGAGGCAACACCCGTGGTGTATGCTGGCAGTAAGTATGCCGACTGTCTGCCTATAGGTCATATCGACATAATCAACAACTTTGCCTATCAGTCATTGAGAGACTACTATAAGAAGTGGTACCGTCCTGACCTGCAGGCTATCATCGTGGTGGGCGATGTGGATGTGGAGCAGATAGAGCAGAAGATAAAGGCGATATTCAGCGACATACCGACGCCTGCAACCGATGCTGCAGAGAGAATATACTACACCGTGCCTGACAATGAGGAGATGATACTCTTCACCAGTACGGATGACGAGCAGCCTACGCTCAACCTGTCGCTATACATGAAGCGCGACGGCGTGGCTCGCAACGAAAGGGCTACCACGGAGCGATATACCGAATATTATAAGGAGGAGCTGTTGTGCTCTATGTTGCAGCAACGACTGAAGGAACTCACCAAGGTGGAGCACCCTAAGGTGGTGTATGCTAACTGCTACGATGGTGCTTTCTTCCTCACTGATGCCAAGTATGCCTTCAACATCTCTATCGGTCTGCTGCCTGACAATCCGCAGGCTGGCATCGACGCCGTGATGGAGATAGTTGAGAAGGTAAGGGCATACGGCTTTACCGAGGCTGAGCTGCAGTTTGCCAAGGAAGAGATGGATATGGCTATGCAGACACGCCTGGACAATAAGGACAAGACACGCAATGCTGAATACGTAAGCAGGATAGTCAGCCATTTCTGCGATGCAGAGGACCTGATGTCGGTGGAGCAGGAGAGGGCTATAGAGCAACAGTGCATGCAGAGCGTAACCCTCGACGATGTTAATGCTACGGCAAAGCGCATCATCAGCGATCCTGCCAAGGGTGGCTTCAATCAGGTGTGCATAGTCTATGGACCTACGAAGTGGAACGAGCAGCCTTACACCCTGCCTGCCAAGGAGCAGTTGAAGGACTGGCTACTGGCTGCTGAGCAGAAGCAGTATGAGAACACCAACGTCAATAAACCTATCGACCGCACGCTCATTAAGAAACTGCCTAAAAAGGGCAAGATACTCTCCAAGACAGAGGCAGAGGCGGGCTACACCAAGTATGCGCTGAGCAATGGCATCAACGTATTTGTAAAGCCTACACAGCTGGAGCCAAAGAAGGTAAGGTTTGAGATGCAGCGACTCGGCGGTAGCAGCCTCTATGAGGATAAAGACGTGCCTTCACTCAAATACCTGAGCAACGTGATTGAGATGAGTGGCGTAGCCGATATGGACTATATGGAACTGGAGCGTCGCTGCTCAGGCAAGAACATCAGTGTGAGCCCATTCATAACAAGTGGGGTAGAGGGTGTTAAGGGCAAGTGTAAGACTGAGGACATAAAGGCATGGATGGAGGTGATGTATCTCACCCTCACCCAGCCACGTAAGGACGAGGCGATGTTCAATTCCATCATAGAGCGTCAGCGCACTGTACTCAAGAACAGGGCTGCATCGCCTCAGGTGGTCTTTGGCGATTCGCTGCGCATAACCAAGTATGGCAACACACCTCGCACCCAACCTATGACAGTGGAGCGTCTGAAGGATGTTTCTCTCAACCGCATTTACGAGATATACCACGAGCGCTTCAGTGACCTCGCTGGCATGAACCTCATCATTACGGGCGATGTGGACACGAAGGAACTCGAGGCTATGCTCAAGCAGTATGTGGCTTCGCTGCCTGGTAAGGCAAAAGACGCCAAAACACCCGACTGTGGACCATATCGCAGTCGTCTGCAGAAGGGACAGCGCGAGTGCATATTCCAGATAGAACAGAAGACTCCGTCAGCCCTCACTGGTGTGGTGTATTCTACTCCTATGCCATATACAGAGATGAACATAATCAAGGCTGACGTGCTGGCACAGATTATGCGTATGGTATATACAGAAAAGGTACGCGAGGAGAAGGGCGGCACCTACGGTGTGTCTGTCAGTGCCGACTGCAATATGCGACCAGAGCAGGACTGCCGACTCACAATATCTTTCCGTTGCGACCCAGACAAGTATGCCGAGCTGCTACCTATAATAGACGAGCAGCTGCAGCTTATGGCTGAGCAAGGACCAACGGCAGAGCAACTGGACAAGGTAAAGGGTTACGAGCAGAAGAACTATGACCGCATAATCCTGACTAACGGCTATTGGGAGGGTGTAATAAGCAATCTGATTACTGATGGCATAAATATAGACAAGGACTATATGAAACTCATCAACAGTCTTACCCCACAAGACATTCAGGACATCTGTCGCCAGATAATTGCTTCCGGCAACCGCATCCTTGTTACGATGAAATAATAAAAGTTTGGCGAAAAGCAGAGGTTTTCAAACTTTTTTACCCCTTTATATAAAAACTTTCAATTATCAATTATCAATTGTCAATTATTTTTTGTACCTTTGCACCGCTTTCAACGCTTACGTTATCGTAGCGAAGCGTTTGGTTAACGTTCCCGTTAACGTTCCCGTACGAAGTTTCTCGGGATGTAGCGCAGTTGGTTAGCGTACACGTCTGGGGGGCGTGTGGTCGCCAGTTCGAGTCTGGTCATCCCGACATTAAAGGCTGTCCTATTTCAGGGCAGCCTTTATTGTGTTATTACTGATTTATCATGATGTATTCGTAGGCGAAAATCACTAATGCTATCTGCATTATGAGAATGAGCGGCAGACCATACCTAAACTTCTTGTGCATGGTCTTATGATGCCACACTTTCATGCCTAACCATGCGCCGATGCTTCCACCTATTACGGCTATCCACAATAGTGTTGCCTCTGAGGTGCGCCATTTATCTTTCTTGGCTTTCCACTTGTCAATGCCATACATGAAGAAAGCTATTACATTGACTGACAAGAGGAAGGCTGTAATGTATAGTTCATAATTCATAGTTAAGCCATTTTGTAGTTGTAATCATGATTATGCTTTTGTTTCTACTCCCTGCAAAAGTACAAAAATAAATAAAGAATGAAGAACGAAGAGTGAAGAATTTTTAAAAAACCGTAAACTGGACTCCGAACTATGTTCGCCTGAGCGATAGCGAAGAAACTATAAACTATTTTTTGTACCTTTGCAAACGGAAAATGATAATTTGTAAGATAATGGCACAAAAACGCTTTCACAGACATTTTGATAGTCCTGGCACACCGCTCTACTGGATTATACTTACCTACATAGCCCTCGGCTGGTTCTTCCCTGTTATAGGTCTTATTGCCATAGTGTGCATGATAGGTCCTGTAATGACAAGTATATGGAAGGGACGCTGGTGGTGCGGACATGTGTGTCCTCGCGGCAATATGTATGACCGTCTGCTGTCTAAGTATTCACCCCATCGTGAGATTCCCAGGTTTGTTCGCACCTTCGGTTTCCGCCTGTTCATGGTGTTCTTCATCTTCACTATGTTCGGCATACAGTTGAGTCAGGCTCGATGGAGCGAGGGCGGACTGGCTATGTGGAGCGATATAGGACGTGTGTTTTGGACCATCATCGTTCTTACGACCATCGTGGGAGTAACGCTGAACTTTATCTATGCCCCACGCACCTGGTGCTCGTTCTGTCCTATGGGTACCATTTCCAGTTGGGTGGCTCCCAAGAAAGCGCCTCTGCCTAAGGCATTCACCAGTATTCATGTGTCGAGTGCCTGTCAGATGAAGTGTAAGCAGTGCGCCCGTGTCTGTCCTATGCAACTGACACCCTACGACAGTCGTGGCGAAGAGGCTGGCTACCTGCATCCCGACTGCTTGAAGTGTGGTAAATGCACGCTTGCCTGCCCTACAAAGATTATGACCCTAAAACACTAAGTTTTTTTTAAGAAACAATCTAAAACCTGTATTGCAACTTGATGTTGCCTGCATGGCGGTTGGTGATGGCTTCGCTGCTGAGGGCATCTACCATGTCGTGCCAGTCAAGGCTCAGGAACCAATGCTCGTCAAACTGCTTGCTGACCGACAGATAGCCATACACGGGAGTGCCATAGATGATGCGCTGTGGCGACTTCTTGGTGTGATAAACCATCTGCATGCCTATCTGCCACTGGTGAGGAAGACGTGCGGTGGGCGAAAGGCGCACAATGGCGTATGCCATATCTCTTGAAAATGCTAAGTCAGTACCCCCAGTGAGGGTGAGCCAGCGGTGCTTCCAATATACGGAACCAGACACCTCGGTAAGGTTATCATCGCCCTCTACCATGTAGTGGCTTGCCTCCGTCTGTATGGTAAGCCTCGGCTTGCTGTAAGTGTAGGCGAGTTTAAACTGGTTGATGTCCCACTCTTCCAGCTGACCCTCGATGAACAGCCAGTCGTCATAGGTCAGCGTAATCAGGTCGAGGAAGAGTGCCTCGTAGGCAGGGTTGTAGTATTTGCGGTAGTAGCCCAACTGCCACTGGTGGCGGTTGTTGGGCACGAATATGACGCACGCATTGGTGTTGTTGCGCGTGTCAGAATATCGGTGGCTCTCGTTGTTGCCTCTCAGTTTGTAGCCGTAAAATATGGTGCGGTTACCAGCCGTGAAGCGCCAGTGGGGCAGGGTGTAGGTGAACTGCAGGTAAATGTCATGGTTGAAGATATGCCATCCCCAGTCTCTGTCTTTCTGGTTGCTTATGAGGTAGTCGCCCTCGGTGCCCAGCATCATCGACAGGCGCTTGGTGAACAGCGGTGTGTTCAGCTCCACCACATACATAGGCAGTTTGTTTGATACGTAAGGGTCGCTCGAATACTGATAGCCGCCCAAGATGAGCAGTTCGGTGCCTATATCGTTGAAGGTGTGGAAATAGCGTGCCCTGCCCATCACCTTGCGCGTCATGTTATCGGGCAACTCTATGAACTGCTGGGTGAAGTAGGTAAGCAGCTTGTTGCGCTCGTCAAAGCGGTTGGTCATGTGGAGTGTGACATAGTCTTTCTTGCCCTCCTGATAGCTGTAGGTGGCATTGGCATAGACATCGGTGCCCCTGCTGCCATACAGCATATTGGCAGTGGCATAGCCCTCTGCCTGATTGCCAAAGTCGCCCTGTCCCTCTACAAAGCCTTTCACCCCGTCGGGCATCTTCATGTTTATGTCAAGCACATTGTTCGTGCCTATGGTGCCCTTTGCCACACCAGTGTTGTCACACACCTGTATCTTGTCTATGTCCTTCGCCTTCATCTGGCTGAGGATGAGTCGGTTGTCACCATTGATAGGGGCATTATCTATGCGCAGGTTGTAGGTGGATATCACATCCTGATAACCTGCTATCATGAGGTCGGGCACCATCTGCAGCACATCCATCAGCGTCTCTTCGCCAGTCAGCTCCATGCGCTGCGGATAGATGATGGTCCTGTCAGCCTTAATCTCGACGATGGGCAGACTGTCTTGCGCCAGCATAGAGGCATATAGGAACATCATGCTCAGCAGTATGTAGAGTCTTGAGTTACGAAGCATGTTACAGCATATTGAGGAAGAGGGTGATGATGCCAGTGTTGATGATATCGGCAAACATGGCGCCGATGATTGGTATTATGAGGAAGGGCTTGACGGTGTAGTGGTATTTGTAGCATACGGCACTCATGTTAGCCATAGCGTTAGGCGTGGCACCAAGGGCGAAACCGCAGATGCCTGCACACAGTACTGCTGAATCGTAGTCGCGCCCCAAGAGCGGAAAAGCTGCAAAGTAGGCAAAGAGGGCTATTATCACCACCTGAGCCACCAGAATCACTATCAGCGGCAGGGCAAGGTTCTGCAGTTCCCACAGTTTCAGTGAAATCATAGCCATGCCAAGGAACATAGACAGACAGATGTTGCCCACACTTATGATGCGCTCCATATCAAGCAGTTTGTCAGCCTTTACCTGTTTGCCATTTCTGTTCAGTGTCACCATTCCCATCGTGTTGCGGGTGATGGCAGCTAATATCAGTGCACCGAAATAAGTGGGGAAGGTGATGCCCGTCTTGGTAAGAACCCAACTCAACACTGTGCCGCCACCCATGACGAGGATGATGCAGTACATGGCTTTAGCATACTGCTGGAACTCCTGTTCGTTGGTACTGAGACGCTTGGCACGACCCGTGGGCGATGCCTCGTCGCTCTCTATACCAGCCATGGCAGGGTCTATCTCTTCATCGTGTGGTTGCATCTGCTCATGGGTGAGTTTGGCACGGATAATTCTCTCTGCCAATGGACCACCAAGCATAGAGCCTGCAATGAGTCCGAAGGTGGCTGCCGCCATACCTATGGTGTCGGCACCTTCCAGTCCCATAGCCTTAAGAACACCAGCAAAACCGCCAGACGTACCATGCCCGCCAGTCATGGAGATACTGCCTGCCGCCATACCTATCAGCGGGTCAACACCCATCACTCGGGTAATGCCCATCGGCATCAGATTCTGCATGGAGATGATCACCACTAACAGTCCTAACATGATAACCAGCAGTTTGCCTCCCTGACCTATCACCTTCAGGTCACTCTGAAACCCCACACTGGTGAAGAATGCCAGCATGAAGAAGTCTTTCAGCGTACCGTCAAACGACACCTCGATATGAAAAACACTATACAGCAGCAGGGTGAGCAGCGAGAAGATGATGCCGCCACTCACAGGCGAAGGCACGCAGAACCTCTGCAAGAAAGACACCTTACGCGTAAGGATCATGCCGACGAAGAGTGCCAAAGCACCCACGCCAGCCGATTGTATCATATCAAGTTCGATGCTTGTCATATTTTCTTGAATTTACTTTTTAGTCGTTTACATTCCTTTTATCCAAGATTGTAATTCCTTTTTCGAAATGCCGTTAAGCCTTTTGCCATCTTTCCATTTCAGGCTGGGGTAGGCTTTCTTTAGCTCTTCAGCAGAATTCTTGATACTGCTACTGCCTGAGGTGCAAAAAGGAACGACAGTCTTGCCTTTCAGGTTGTTAGCCTCGATGAACGTGTTGATGATTCTTGGGGCAGTATTCCACCAGATGGGGTAGCCGATAAACATGGTGTCATAATCGTTCAGTTTCTCCACCTTGCCTTTGATGGCAGGACGTGATGTAGGGTCTGCCATTTCTACTGACGAACGTGACTTTTTGTTATGCCAGTTAAGGTCGGCATCAGTATAAGGCACTTTAGGTTGTATCACATAGATGTCGCTTCCTGTTACCTCTGCCAGCTTCTCAGCAGCAGCTTTGGTAACACCAGTTGCCGAGAAGTATGCCACTAAAGTTTTCGTTTTCTTGTACTCTTTTTGTTTCTGCTGTGCGCATATTGTCATGCATATTGCAGTTAAAGCGCAGATGATGATAGTGATTCTCTTCATAATGTTATAGTGTTATGTTTGTTTTCAGTGTAGTAACTCCTTTGCAAAGGTAATGAAAAGATTTTGAATCTTCAAAAAAAATACCTAACTTTACAAAGAAGTTTATAATAAGAAACAAAGAAGAAATGAAAGTATTCCAACCTCCTAACCTCCCTAATTGGGTGTTAGGACCAGTGTTTATGCGCCTTGACGATAGGGAGGTAGGATTTCCAGATATCCCTAAGAGGTCCCTTAGACCTCCCTCGGAGACCCTCTAAATTCAATAGTCTTATAACCCCTTTCGGTTCCCCCGTTTGCGGGGGACAGAAACCCTTAGATGGGTACTTCATTTCTAATTGAAGGGAGGTGTTAGGGAGGTGTTAGGGAGGTGTAAGCACCCCTACCTCCCTATGCTCAGTCCAGTATTCATGCGGGAAGAGGAGGATTTAGGGAGGTTGGGCACGAAAAGACCCTCTAAATCTCCCTTATAAGGGAGAATTTTTATAGAAATCAGGCATTTTTCTGACGAAAAGGTAAAAGCAATGCTTTTAGATGCAGAAGCTATGCTTCTATCTGCAGAAGGGCTACCTCTGCATGCAGAAGTAATGCTTCTACATGCATTGAAAGAATGTATGGAAATATAAAAGCACCTGCGATTTATCGCAAGTGCTTGATTTTTAGTGTGGACCAGTTGTTCTTCATCCACCAAAGGCTGAAACACATCGAGTTTCCCTAATGTCCGCAATACTCTCAGCAATGAATCAAACGAGCCAATCTCTCCCTTCTCGATTTTCTTCAGAGAGGAAATTTAACTAGAGTTTAAATTTGAGTATGAAATTGCAGAAGTTATCATACTCGAAAAGTGTGTAAGGTAGTGTTTTCGTTCTTTCTCTCGAAAGATGCAACAATGGTGTTCTACTCAAAGCTCTAATGAGAATTGTATTAACA
>JAEEVS010000081.1:0-32646 GCA_016290975.1 Prevotella sp.
AAAAAACCACCATGCGGAGTGTGTGATCTTTGTTTTTCCACTCGGAGAGTGGGGTTTTTTCTTTTTGAAAGTTGTGACATCCATAGATGTGTCATGGTGTTGGTAAGAATATGATGTAAGCTCGCTTACAATCAGATTCTTGACTACAGCAGGACAAGGCACACAGTGCCAAACTTTCAAAAAGGGTTATTCTTGTTTTTGTTCAAATTCCAAACACAGGAAGATCCAAGTGAGCCGTTTTTTTCTTCAAAAAGTTACTAAAAAACTTGCACACATGAGAATAAATGTGTAATTTTGCACATAGAAAACTAATGTGCAATAAATATGTCGATAAGCAAAACAAGACAAGTATTGGTAGATGTTGCCCGTCAGCTATTCGCTAAAAGCGGCATGGAAAATACTACGATGAATGACATTGCCCAGGCATCAGGCAAGGGTCGTCGTACATTATACACATATTTCAGCAGTAAGGAGGAAATATATGCTGCTGTGATAGAGTCAGAGCTGGAGAGACTCTCTGACAAACTGGATGAGGTAGTTGCCATGAAGATGAGTCCACAGGAGAAAATCATCGAACTGATATACACACATCTGCGCTCAATACGTGAGTCAGTGGTGAGAAACGGTAATCTGCGTGCCGAGTTCTTCAGAAACATCTGGATGGTGGAGAAATGCAGAAAAAAGTTTGATGCAGACGAGATAGACATATTCCGCAAAGTGTATGCAGAGGGCAAGGCTGATGGCGAGTTTGACATAGACAATGTGGATATGGTGGCTGACATAACACACTACTGCATAAAGGGATTGGAAGTACCTTATATATATGGTAGGATAGGTCATGGAATGACTGACGACAGTTCACGTCCGCTGGTGGCAAAGTTTGTGTATGGAGCTCTGCGTAAGAATGGACTGTAAGCACAGAAAGTAAAGGGTTAAACAAATAATATTATAAACTTAACATTCAATTACTTAAATGGGACTTTTAACAGGTAAGACAGCATTGGTAACAGGTGCTGCTCGTGGCATCGGCAAGGCCGTAGCAATGAAGTTTGCTCAGGAAGGCGCTAACATAGCTTTCACTGACCTCGTACTTAATGACGATATGGCTAAAGGCCTTGAAGAGACTCGTAAAGAGATAGAGGCTCTGGGCGTTACATGTAAGGCGTATGCTGGTAATGCTGCTGACTTTGAAGAGACTGAGAAGGTGGTAAACCAGATTAAGGCTGACTTTGGCACCATCGACGTGCTGGTTAACAATGCTGGTATCACTAAGGACGGACTGATGCTGAGAATGAGCGAGGCTCAGTGGGATGCTGTGTTGAACGTAAACCTGAAGTCTGCATTCAACTTCATACATGCATGTGCACCTATAATGTTGCGCCAGCGTGGTGGTTCTATAATCAACATGTCAAGTGTGGTTGGTGTGCATGGTAATGCAGGACAGTGTAACTACTCAGCTTCTAAGGCTGGAATGATAGGACTGGCTAAGTCAATAGCTCAGGAACTGGGACCTAAGGGTGTGCGTGCTAATGCTGTGGCTCCTGGATTTATTGAGACCGCTATGACTGCTCAGCTGCCTGAAGAGATTCGTGCTGACTGGATGAAGAAGATTCCGCTTCGTCGTGGTGGTCAGGTTGAGGATATCGCTAATGTGTGTCTGTTCCTGGCATCAGATATGTCAAGCTATGTATCTGGACAGGTGATACAGATAGATGGCGGTATGAACATGTAATATGCTAAAAAACAGCTAATTATATACGCGATGACTGTTCTTTACGAAGATAATCACGTTATAATAGTAAATAAACAGAGTGGGGAAATCGTTCAGGGTGATAAGACTGGCGATATTCCCCTTTCTGATATTGTAAAACAATGGATTAAGGAAAAACACAACAAGCCTGGAAATGTGTTCTTGGGGGTGGTTCACAGGCTTGACAGACCAGTGGCTGGTGTGGTGGTTTTTGCCAAGACATCTAAGGCTCTGGCTCGTCTGAATGCCATGTTTGCTAAGCATGACAAGGTAAAGAAGACTTATTGGGCAATTACAAAGAATTGTCCTAAGGAAACTGAGGGAACTTTGACTCACTGGTTGGTGAGAAATGAAAAACAGAATAAATCGTATGCTTACGACAAAGAAGTTCCTGGATCAAAAAAAGCTGTGCTGGATTACAAGGTTATAAAATCTTTGGACAGATATCATGTTTTGGAAATTCATCTGCACACAGGCAGACATCACCAGATAAGATGTCAGCTTGCAAAAATCGGTTGTCCAATAAAAGGCGATTTGAAATACGGAGCTGAAAGAAGCAATAAAGACGGAAGCATTTCTCTGGTTTCAAGACAGGTGGAATTTACTCATCCAGTTTCTAAGGATTTTATCAACATTACAGCACCTTTGCCAAAAAACGACATCTGGAGTCATTTTGATATGTGAATCAGCATTATGATAAATAGTGTATTTTAGAATCTAATTTATCCTCTCCTCCTAAATTATCAGAAAGGCAATCCTACTGCAAAGTGCAGAGCATAGTCTCTTGAGAAATTGTGATGAGCGATTGGGAAATGTTCTTCGTTGTTGGTGTATGCAGGATTGATGGCTTTCATTCCAAGATCAAGTCTTACAATGAAATAATCGAAATTAAGTCTTAATCCCACACCATAACTTACAGCCATTTCGTCATAAATACTTTTAAGTTTGAAATTTCCGCCTGGCTGGTCGTCATATTGTCTGATTGTCCAGATATTTCCTGCATCAATAAATAAGGCTCCCTGAAATTTCCAGAACAAATCTGTTCTAAGTTCGGCATTAAGGTCTATCTTGATATCACCAGTCTGGTTGATGAAGTCTATTCGTCCGTCAGTACCAATAAATCTGCCAGGTCCTAAAGTGCGCACATTCCATCCCCTAACGCTGTTGGCACCACCTCCGAAATAGCGCTTCTCGAAAGGTATCATCGAACTGTTGCCGTATGGCACTGCTACACCTATTCTGCTGTGCAAAGCCAGTGTGTTGCGATAATCAAGTTTGAAAAGATGTGTGTAATCAGCATCAATTTTAACATATTGGGCAAAGGCTACATTAGCAACCTTATACTGCCCTAAGTCATTCTTCTGGAAATTTAAGCTACTGGCAAATCCATAGAGAATGTTACCTGCTGTTTCTATGTTGGTTCTCAGGATGTTACTACCATCATTATAATTAAAACCAAAGCCTATCTTCATGATGAACAAATCCTCGTAGTTATACCTAAGAATGGCATTTCTGCGAGTTTCAGAGTCCAGATAATCCCTCTTGAAAGTCTCTGAAATCCAAGGCATTCTGATATAGTTAAGGTCTAACAAATCGAAGACATACCCTACCCTGCCATTGTAGGAATTCCAACGGTAGCGCCATGATGTGGTCAAGACATTACGATGAAACTCAGGACGGCTCTGAATGTTGTAAGTGATTGGAAATTCGGTAGTTGCGTCATGACTGCGTTGGAATTTCTTTGACAGCCAAGGCATAATAAACTTAGGGAATGTGAGTTTGGTTTCCACACCTAACTCAAGGTAATTGCTGTTCTCATAGCCCTCCAGACCCCTGATTGCCTCGAAGGCTCCACGAAGCTGAACAGACAACTGTTCGCTACCATGAAAGATATTCCTGTTTTCATAGGTTACGGAGAGAGCTGCTCCGAAGTCACCAGCAGTATTGGTGCCCTCAGGCTGAATCTGGATGGAATGCGGTTTGCGACGAGCCACCTGAATGTTTACATCCAACTCATTGCTGTCAGGAACCTCAGTAAAATGGATGTTGGTGGAACGGATAGCCTTTAGTCTCGCATATTTATTGTAGGTCTGCTGAACCTTCTTTGAGCTATACAGGTCGCCACTCTCTATAAGGTTACTGTTTTCGAGCGTTGAGGGTCGGATATTCAACTCCTGACCAGGTATGGCATTATAGGAAACATTACGGATGGTGTAATATGGATGCTGGGCAAGTGAATCACGTGAACTTCTGCGATAAAGTCCAAGAAGCATGGTGATATCGACTGTCTTATCCACCTCAGAACTGTCAGCAATAAACGAGATATTCTCCTTATTAAAATAATAGTAGCCATGATTGTTGAGCCAGGTAGTAATTCTGTTTCTGGCAGAATAGAGCTCATTGATAGAGAAGCTCTCGCCCACCTTGAAGTCATTATCCAAAGGATAACTGCTTCTGAGCAAGGAGTCAATCCTTGTGTCACGAATATCGTATTTTACACTACGAAGAGTGTATTGCTGGTGGGGAGTGACATAATATGTTACGGTGGCTCTCTTCTTCTTGGTACTGATGATAGGTGTCACCTCAGCATCGAGGTAACCCTTGTTTTGCATCACCACCTTGAGATTATTACAACTGGCATCGACCAGTGAAGAGTCTAACACTACTGGTGGCTCACCCCACTTCTTCAGTCGGCGATTGATAGCCTTGGTGGTGTCTCGTCCTGCCATAGAGTATATGCCCAATGGCACTTTAAGGGTAGAAAACCACTTGGTGTTGGTCTTCTGGCGAATGTAGGATGACAGACCGTTGACACTGACGTTTTTGTCTGCTGAAACAACGTTATTCTGAGACAAAAGCAAGTCGTTGCCTTCAACGAATTTGGTACCATCACACGATGTCATTGCCACAAGAGACAGAGTGAGAAAGAATATGCCAAGTATGTGTTTTAGTGAATTCACGACACAAAGGTACGAAAAAAATAGCAATCTGCCAAGACGATAGAAATAAATGTATAATAAAAGGCTGACTTCACAGCCAGCCCTATACTATACAAAAACATTATGAACTTTATCTTATTAACAAAAATATCTTACTGATTTCGAATGCAAAGGTACGACGATTCTACAAAATACACAATACCTAATATTTGGTATTTTACCTTATCCCCATATTTAGGTATATCAAAAAAACAGTATGATACATAACAAAAAAAGTCAGTACACTCGCTGAGAAATGTACTGACCTACCTTATTATATTATTAAAAAGGTGTTGGCTTAAATCTTGTCTATGCGCAACTGATGGCGACCAGCCTCAAATGGAGTCTTGAGGAATTCGTCAATCATTACGCCACACTCACGATTAGTGATGAAACGACCTGGGAAAACAATACAGTTAGCATTGTTATGCTGACGCATGAGATGAGCTATCTCGACATTCCATGCAAGTCCTGCACGCACACCATGATGCTTGTTGAGAGTGATAGCCATGCCCTGACCAGAGCCACAAATGGCGATACCACAACTTACAACACCAGACTCGATGTCCTCAGCAAGAGGATGAGCAAAATCAGGATAGTCACAAGAGCGGTCGCTATATGTGCCATAATCCTTATACTCGATACCCTTTTCCTCTAAATACTGAAGTACATACTGCTTGAGAGGGAAACCTGCATGGTCGCAAGCGACACCAATAATTTTAATTTCCATAGCTTTTTGAATTGTTTAAATTAATAGTTATGATAGAATTGATTTTACTTGTTTATATACATTCTCGGCTGTGTAGCCCAGTTTCTCGTCGAGAACCTTATAAGGTGCAGAGAAACCGAAACTGTCGAGACCCCAAACCTTAGACTTAGGGTCGGCACCAATGAGGAATGACTGGAGGTTGACAGGTAGTCCTGCTGTAAGACCAAACACCTTAGCTCCGACAGGTATGACAGACTGCTGATAATCAAGAGGTTGCTCGCGGAACAAGCCCTCAGAAGGAACACTTACGATGCGAACCTTGATGCCCTCCTTACGAAGCAGCTCTGCCCCACTCTGCAATGTTGACACCTCAGAACCTGAGGCTACACAGACGATATCAGGATTAGCATCTGACTCACCTATTATATATGCACCCTTACGAGCCTGAGCATAGTCAGTTGTTGCAGGCAGATTCTCTATGTTTTGACGGGAGAGTATCAAGGCTGTTGGTGTAGCCATATTCTCCATTGCCATAGCCCATGCCACTGTGGTTTCCTCTGCATCAGCAGGACGAAGTACAAGGGTTGATGGTTTGCCAGCATGGTTACGGAGTTTCTCCATAAGCCTTATCTGAGCCTCCTGCTCCACAGGCTGGTGAGTAGGTCCGTCTTCACCAACGCGGAAGGCATCATGTGTCCATATAAACTTAATAGGTACCTGCATGAGAGCAGCCATGCGGATGGCAGGCTTCATATAGTCGGAGAAGACGAAGAAGGTGCCACAGGCAGGAATAACGCCACCATGAAGAGCCATACCTATGCAGCAGCATGCCATAGTGAGCTCAGACACACCAGCCTGGAAGAATGCACCACCAAAGTCGTCCTTGGTTAGGGCACGAGTCTTCTTGAGGAATCCGTCTGTCTTATCTGAGTTAGAAAGGTCTGCTGAAGCACATATCATATTAGGAACCTGCTCAGCAAGGAGTCCGAGACAAGCAGAGCCAGCAGCACGAGTAGCTGCACCAGCCTTCTGCTGGAGGGATGACCAGTCAACCTTTGGTGCCTTGCCAGCAAACCAGTCTTTAACCTGGGCAGCTTTCTCTGGGTTAGCCTTAGCCCAAGCCTCTTCTTCCTTATAACGCTCAGCACAAATCGCAGAGAGTTCTGCATCACGCTTAGCATACATTTCCTTTACATCGTCAAAAATCTGGAATGGATTGTCTATGTCACCACCAAGATTCTTTATGGTATTAACGTATGCATCGCCTCCAAGAGGTGCACCATGTGTCTTGCAGTTTGCCTCGTAAGAGGTGCCATCTTCCTTCAGGGCACCCTTACCCATGATACACTTACCAATGATGAGTGTAGGCTGTCCCTTTACCTTCTGAGCCTCTTCTATGGCAGAACGAATCTGGTTGACGTCATTACCGTTGATTTCGATAACATACCATCCAAGAGCACGATACTTGGCAGCAGTATCTTCGTTCATGACCTCCTTGGTCTCAGTGGAGAGCTGGATGTCGTTGGAATCATAGAACATGATGAGATTATCAAGACCCAACATAGAGGCTATGCGAGCACTACCCTGAGAAATCTCTTCCTGAATGCCACCATCAGAAATATAGGTGTAAATGGTTTCCTTAGCAAAGGTAGGGTTGCCAGTGTGAGCAGCAAGGAACTTAGCAGCTATAGCAGCACCAACAGCATAGGTGTGTCCCTGTCCCAAAGGACCAGAGGTATTCTCAATGCCACGAGCTATCTCAAACTCAGGATGACCAGTAGTAGGACTACCCCACTGACGCAAGTTTGCTATCTCGTCGAGAGAGAACAGTCCGCAAAGGCACAACTCGCCATAGAGCATAGGAGCCATGTGACCAGGATCAAGGAAGAAACGGTCTCTGCCCATCCATGACGGATTCTTTGGGTCGCGAATAAGATATTCGGAATATAAAACATTGATAAAATCAGCTCCGCCCATAGCTCCACCAGGGTGTCCTGACTTTGCTTTCTCTACAGATGCAACAGACAGAATGCGGATGTTATCTGCTGCATGGTTCATTGTCTTTATGTCGTTTTTCATTATGATAAAGAAAACTGTTTTTAGTTAGTCGGAAAACTATTTGAGTTCAAAGTTAATACATTTTTTTTACTTAACAACAATTTGTCGTGAGTTTTTTTGTCATAAAATATTTTTTATACACATTATTAACTTATTTTATTCCTCAGCTTTGCAAAATAGAAGAAATTTTATTAACTTTGCATTCATATTCCCAAAAGAAAACGAAAAACTAAAATGGCGCAGAAAAAAGCAACCAAACCCAAAAATAAAGTATCATTCAAAGAAGCAATAGGATTTAATGCCGTATTTGCGAATGAAAAGACCAACTTCACCGTAGGCATTACATTATTCGTAATGGCGGTGCTGATGATTATCAGTTTTATATCTTATTTCACCACATGTGACGCAGACCAGAGTCTGGTGCTAAATCCTATGCCTGGCGATTTGGCTAATACGGGCAGAGAGTTTCAGAATGCCTGTGGTTCATGGGGAGCATACACCTCACACTTCTTTATCAATATCTGTTTTGGCTTTTCTGCATTCCTTATACCATTATTTATTATAGCGAGTGCCACAAACATGATGGGAATATACAAACTGAACCTATGGAAGTGGTTCTTCTCTCTCATGTGTATCATGATATGGAGCAGTGTGACATGTGCTAAATTCGTAAATCCGCTGCTTACTGACCAGATTTATAATGCAGGAGGCGGACACGGACAGTTTATCGCTGACTCGCTGGAGAACATCGTTGGAACACCAGGACTGACGGCTATACTTGCGCTGACGGCAATATTCTTCCTAACCTATATATCAAGCGAGACAATCGTTATAATAAGGAAGATAATGAATCCGTTTGAGCACATCAAGAAGATTCCTCTGGTATTCTCAAATGTCAATGACAAGGGTGAGTTGGTAGTGCCAGAGACAAGCGAATTAGCGTCACAAGAGGATGACCTGGTGTATGACGACCCAACAGAGCAGTCTGTGGAGTTTGACCTCAAGACCGATAAGGCTGTCATAAATGATGCTGGCTATAACGATGACACTACAGAAACTCAGCCAAGAGTGGTTGCACCAGAAACAAGCTATGGAAGTTCAGAAACAGGCTTTGAAATAGAAGAAGGATTCAAGGAAGAGGCTGCAGGTGATAAGATATTGGCAGACGATATGAGCATGGGTGCTTATGACCCTAAGGCTACACTGTCAAGATATAAGTACCCTACCCTCGACCTGCTGAAGAAGTATGATACTGACGGACGTTCATTCATAGATATGGATGAGCAGCAGGCTAACAAGAACCGTATCGTTCAGGTGTTGGGTAACTTTGGCGTAATCGTTGAGAGCATCAAGGCTACCGTTGGTCCTACCATCACACTGTATGAGATAACCCTTAAGCCTGGTATCAAGATCAGTAAGGTGCGCTCGCTGGAGGATGATATAGCCCTCTCTCTCGCTGCTGACGGAATACGTATCATAGCTCCTATACCTGGTCGTGGTACTATAGGTATTGAGGTGCCAAATGCCAACCCACAGGTGGTGTCAATGGAGTCAATACTTAATTCTAAGAAGTTCAAGGAGTCAAAGATGGCTCTGCCACTGGCATTGGGTAAGACTATCAGTAACGAGATATACATGGTGGACCTTGCCAAGATTCCTCACCTGCTGGTAGCTGGTGCTACAGGTCAGGGTAAGTCTGTAGGTCTGAATGCCATTATCACCTCTTTATTATATAAGAAGCACCCAGCAGAACTGAAGTTTGTGCTTGTTGACCCAAAGATGGTGGAATTCTCAATCTACAAGCCTTTGACAAATCACTTCTTAGCGCAAATTCCACCAGAGAGCGAAGCTGACGAACCAATCATTACAGACGTAACCAAGGTGGTGAAGACCTTGAATTCTGTTTGTCAGGAGATGGATGACCGTTACAACCTGCTGAAACAGGCTAACGTGAGAAAACTGGAAGAGTATAACGAGAAGTTCACCAACAGAGAACTGAATCCAGAACTCGGTCACAGATACTTGCCATATATCGTAGTAATCATCGACGAGTATGGTGACCTGATTATGACAGCAGGAAAGGAAATAGAATTGCCTATAGCACGTATTGCACAGAAGGCTCGTGCCGTTGGTATTCACATGATTATTGCTACTCAGCGTCCTACAACAAACATTATCACAGGTACTATCAAGGCTAACTTCCCTGGTCGTATGGCATTTAAGGTGATGTCGCAGATAGACTCCCGAACAATCCTTGACGGTGGTGGCGCTAACCAGTTGATAGGTCGTGGTGATATGCTTATTCTGGATAAGGGAACACCAGTGCGTGTTCAGTGTGCATTTGTTGACACTCCAGAGGTGATTGCTATCAACGAGTTTATTGCTGAACAGCCAGGCTATGACGGTCCATTCGAATTGCCAGAGCCAATCGTTAATGATGAAGGCGGTGGTGGCAACTCAGAAGACCTCTCTAACCTCGACCAGTTGTTTGGCGAGGCTGCAAGGGTTATCGTTTCTACCCAGCAGGGTTCTACATCACTCATTCAGCGTAAGTTCTCTATCGGCTACAACCGTGCTGGACGACTGATGGATCAGTTGGAGAAAGCTGGTGTGGTAGGTGCTGCTCATGGTTCAAAGCCACGTGAGGTTCTGATACAGGATGAGAACACCCTGCAGTCGCTTTTGAATACTCTGGGTACAAACTAACTTGCTACATATATATCTAAAGCAAGAAGAATATGGTGATAAGAAAACTGATTATATATATTGTCGCAATTTTGACAATATTCCCCCTCGTGGCTGATGCAGCCAAGAAGCAGGATGGTAAGGCTATACTTGATCGTGTGGCTTCGAAGATAAACATCAGTAAGGGAGCATCTATGGGCTTTACTGTTACGAGTGCCAAAATCAGTCAGAGTGGAACAATAACTGTGAAAGGTAATAAGTTCTGCGCCCGTACTGGTATGGCTACGATATGGTATGACGGCAAGACCCAGTGGACTTACAACAAGAAAACCGATGAAGTAAATATAGCTTCGCCATCAGCCTCTCAGCAGCAGAGCATGAACCCCTACACCTTTCTTAATTTATATAAGCAGGGATATTCCAATACTGTAGAGACTAAGAATAACGATTATATAGTTCATCTGGTTGGTAAGGGCAAGGGCATCAGCGAGATGTACGTTACAGTAGATAAACGATATAATCTGAAACAGATAAAGTTGAAACAGGGAAACAACTGGATAACTATCTCTGTTTCAAATGTTAAGCATGTGAGCGTTTCTGATTCTGCTTTCCGATTTAACTCAAAAGAGTATCCGAAAGCTGAGATTATTGATTTAAGATAAAAGGGATTCTTGCAACCGTTTAAAGTTCACATATTAGGGTGTGGCTCAGCCTTGCCAACCAGTCATCATAATCCATCATCGCAAATTGTTGAGATTAGGGGTAAATATTTTATGATTGACTGTGGCGAGGGAACCCAGACTCAGGTCAGACGATCACATACCAGTTTCTCCAAACTATATGCCATCTTTATTTCTCACATACATGGTGACCATGTATTGGGGCTTATAGGTATGCTCTCTACGTTCGGACTGCAAGGTCGCACTACCCCACTCCATGTATATGCTCCCAAGGAGTATGAAACACTTTTCAATATGGAGATAGAGACTTTCTGTTCCACACTTGATTATGACATAGTATTCCACCCGATAGATACGACAAAGGAGGAAATTATATACGAAGACCGCTCGCTGACGATTGAGACGATTCACCTGCATCATCGTATGCCTTGTTCAGGTTTCATATTCAGGGAAAAGGAAGGTCTTCGTCACATAAATCCTAAAGCGGTAGCTTTTTATAATGTTCCAACATCCCAATTGAATAATCTGCGTGCTGGCAAAGACTGGGTGAATGAAGACGGAGAAGTCATAGCAAATGAGAAACTCACTACTCCAGCAGACCCAGTAAGAGCTTATGCCTATTGTTCAGATACAAGATATATGCCTTCCCTTCATAAAAAACTGAAAGGTGTCACCACTCTCTATCATGAATCCACCTATTGTGAGGATATGAAGGATAAGGCTGTGAAATATCTGCACTCTACGGCTCGAGAAGCTGCCATGACAGCTCGTGATGCTGGAGTAAATAAGTTGTTGCTTGGACATTACAGCAAACGTTATCAGGATGAACGTCCTCTGTTAGAAGAAGCAAAAGCAGTGTTTAAAGAGTCTTATCTAACAGATGAAGGTAAGGTTTTTGAAGTATAGATTTTGTGCGGCTTAGATTCTGTGAACGCACACAAAAAAAGGGCTCCGCTGAGCCCCAATCTTTGTTAACCTTAAATCTAATACTATGAAAAACACATTGCAAATTTACGCAGTTTTTCAAAAAGTTGCAAGTATTTTTTCTTTTTTCTTATTCGTAATGACATTTTCTTGACCAAAATCAAGAAAAGCGGCGCATTATACTCTCTAATATATGTATATTATTGCTTGCTGCGGTTACTTAGCATCCATCTCTGGTTACTAAGCAACCACATGTGGTTACTTAGCACCCACGTCTCCTTGCTTAGTTACTTCGCAGAACTATCTTGTAGTATGCTTTTTGCCATAAGTTGATAGATTTCCTTGGTCAAGGGAGAGTCTATCAGTTCCATCTGGCGCCTCATGACTTCCTGATCATTTCTTACCATTGGACCAGTCTGCGCCAAACGAGGAGAAATATGTGTGGCTTTTTTGGCAGTCTCCATTATCAACGGACCAAAGAGTGAGAAATCTAAATGTTCGGCTTCTGTTATTCTCTCAGCCAGACGATAACAGTGGTTAGTAAGATTAGATGCGAAAACCGCAGCCAGATGCATCTTTTTGCGCTGGTCAGAATTTATCTCTACCACCCTGTCTGAAATGCTGTTTGCTATCCTTGTTACAACATCTTTGGTATATTGGTTAACAGCTTCTATAAAACATGGTATCTCTTTGAAATTCACTGCTATACCCTTCGTAAAAGATTGCATTGGATACAGCACTCCAGCGTTATTCGTATATTTTTTTATAACATCGATGGAAACACTACCTGCAGTATGTAGGAAAACAGCCTCTTCCCTACCCTTTGCTAATGATTCTACGACACCTTCTATGGCATCATCTTTCACAGATATGAGAAAAACATCAGCATCAGTTATAACATCCTCTGTTTTATACGTAAACTGACACCCCAATTTATCAGCCAATTCCTTAGCATGTTCTAAGGTTTTACTGAACACCTGACATGGTACGATACCTGCATTTTTTAGTGCAAGTGAAATGTTTGTTGCAAGATTACCTGAGCCTATTATTACGATTTTCATATTGCGAAGGTACGAGTATTTTTCTTCTCCACACCTTTATGATATGTGAAAAAAGATTAAAAGTCAGTACATTTATTTGTTTTAGTCAACTAAAAGTCATTATTAAATAGGTATAGTTGGAAAAATCTTTGTAATTTTGCACCCGAAAAAAATAAAAAGGACTTTTAAGAGTTTTACAAAGATTTTATTGTAAAGAACTGGCGATGAAGAAATCGATAAATGATTTTATTTCTCGTAAAGGAGTATTACCTATCAGCATGTTGACAGCATACGACTATCACACAGCCTGCACTATGGACGAGGCTGGCATTGATATGATACTGGTGGGTGACTCTCTTGGTAACGTGATGTTAGGATATGAAAATACCCTTGCTGTCACTGTTGAAGATATGATACATCATGGCAAAGCTGTTTGTCGTGGTGCAAAGAATGCTTTTGTAGTTATTGATATGCCTTTTATGTCATATCAAACCTCTGTGAGTGATGCTGTTGCTAATGCGGGCAGAATAATGAAAGAAACCAACTGCCAGGCTGTAAAGATGGAAGGTGGTGCAGAATATGCTGACCGTATCAAGGCAATAGTTCAGGCTGGTATTCCTGTGGTGGCTCATATCGGATTGACACCACAGTCAGTAAACGCTTTAGGTGGATACAAGGTTCAGGGCAAGACATATGAAGCAGCCCAGAAACTGATTCAGGATGCAAAGGCAGTAGAAGAAGCTGGCGCCTTCGCTATCACTCTGGAATGTGTTCCTGCAGCTTTGGCAAAACTTATTACTGAGCAGGTTGATGCACTGACTATCGGCATAGGTGCAGGTAACGGTTGTGACGGACAGGTGTTGGTGTATCAGGACATGCTGGGCTACGCCAATGACTTCACACCTAAGTTTGTCAAGAAGTATGCCGACCTTCACAGCATAATGCTTGAGGCATTTAAGCAGTATAAATCAGATTGCGAGCAGCGTGTCTTCCCCTCTGATGACAAATCGTTTGACATCAGCGATGATGTGCTGCAGAAACTCTATTAGAAACAATAAAAATAAAGATAATGCAAGTAGTAAAAACCGTTAACGAGGTTAGAGAGATTGTAAAGGAGTGGAGAAAGCAAGGCTACAGCGTGGGTCTTGTTCCAACTATGGGATACCTGCATGAAGGCCACCAGAGCCTTATTCGCAAGTCGGCAAGCCAGAATGACCGTACCGTAGTTTCTGTTTTTGTTAATCCAATACAGTTTGGTCCTACAGAGGATCTTGAGACATACCCACGCGACCTTGAGCGTGACAAGAAGAAAGTGGAAGAAGCTGGTGGAAACCTGATTTTTAATCCAGAACCAAGTGAGATGTACCCAGATCACTTCACCTCTTTTATTGATACCACAGAAACTACCGAACTGCTTTGTGGCGCACGTCGTCCAATACACTTCCGTGGAGTATGTACCGTTGTGGGCAAACTATTTAATATAGTAATGCCAGATAGTGCTTACTTTGGTCAGAAGGATGCACAGCAGCTTGCAACCATCAAGAGGTTTGCTCGTGACTTGAACTTTAATGTGAATATTGTTCCCTGCCCTATCATCAGAGAGGACGATGGTCTTGCTAAGTCAAGTCGTAACACATACCTTTCACCAGCTGAACGTAAGGCTGCACTCATTCTGTCACAAAGTCTTGCCAAGGGTAAGGCAGCCATAGAGAATGGTGAGAAGAATGCAAACAAGATAATAAACATAATAAAAGAGAACCTTGAGACAGAACCTTTGGCTCGCGTCGACTACGTGGAGGTTGTTGACTTTGACAACATTCAGCGTGTTGACACCATAACAGGCAATACCCTCGTTGCTATTGCTGTGTATATAGGTAAGACTCGTCTCATAGATAACTTCATTGTATGAACATAACACTCCTGAAATCCAAGATACACCGTGCTGTAGTAACACAGGCTGACCTTGATTATGTTGGTAGTGTTACCATAGATACCAACCTACTTCGCGAGGCTGGCATTATGGAGTATGAAAAAGTGCAGATAGTTGACATTAACAACGGCAACCGCTTTGAAACCTACACCATAGCTGGTGAAGAAGGGTCAGGTATCATCTGTCTTAACGGTGCTGCTGCCAAATGCGTGAACGTTGGTGATAAGGTTATTATCATGGCTTATGCTGATATGTCAACTGAAGAGGCAGCTACACATAAGCCTACCGTACTTTTTGTAAACGACAAGAACCAGATAGTTCGTAAGGCAAATTACGAAAAGCATGGACTGTTGAACGACCAGTAAAACTGTAGAATGACCCTTAACAAACGGATATTATGTTGAATGGCAAAACAATAGTATTGGGAGTTACAGGCTCTATAGCTGCATATAAGATTGCAGGACTGGCATCTATGCTGGTGAAGCAACATGCTGATGTGCATGTTATTATGACCAAGAATGCCTGCAATTTTATCAATCCCATAACATTTGAGACACTTACCAAGCATAAGTGCCTTGTTGACACATTTGACAGAAACTTCGAGTTTAGTGTCAAACATGTTTCCCTTGCTCAGGCTGCTGATGTCTTCCTTATAGCTCCTGCTTCAGCAAATGTTATAGGTAAGATAGCAAATGGAATATGTGATGACATGCTTACAACCACCGTTTGTGCAACACGTAAACCTGTTCTCATCTCGCCAGCCATGAACACTGGCATGTTTGAGAATCCTATTGTTCAAGATAATCTGAAGAAACTTGCCCGTTTTGGCTATCATATCATCCAGCCTGCTGTTGGCAGATTAGCATGTGGTGATGTGGGAGCAGGTAAGATGCCGTCAGAAGAGGAACTTTTTAATAACATCCTCCTTGCAATAGCTAAAGAAAAGGATTTGAAAGGAAAGCGTGTGCTTATCTCCGCTGGTCCCACTCAGGAGGCTATTGATCCTGTTCGCTATATAACAAACCATTCATCAGGCAAGATGGGGTATGCTTTGGCAAAGATGGCAAAACTTCGTGGTGCTGATGTTACACTCGTTTCTGGTCCTGTCAGCATTACAGCCTTTCCTGGTATTGAGGTAGTTGATGTTACAAGTGCTGCTGATATGTACGATGCTATTACCACTCGCAGTTCTCAGGCGGATATAGTCGTAATGTGTAGTGCTGTTGCAGATTACACCCCTACCCTATACTCTGAACAGAAGTTGAAGAAGAGTGAAGGTGACATGTCTATTGCCCTTTCACGAACCAAGGATATATTGAAGAATCTTGGAGAAAATAAGCGTGAAGGTCAGATTGTAGTAGGTTTTTCAATGGAGACAGAGAATCTTATTGAGAATTCACATGCTAAACTCCAAAAGAAAAATGTTGACATGATATGCGCCAATTCTATATCTACAGATAAAACAGGTTTTGGCGTAGATACTAATAAAGTGACGTTGATATTTAAGAATCATGTAGAGGAACTTCCTCTTTGCTCTAAAGAAGAAACTGCCGACATGATACTTGACCATATAATCAAGCTATGAAACTAATTATTGACATAGGCAACTCTACCATCGTTGTTGCAACAATAACTCCCACAGGAGAGGTTGACAAGACATGGCGTTTTAAGACCCTGAAGGATGAGACGGTTCGTTTCTTCCGTCATGAGTTATGGGCAGGATTCAAGAAACACAGCATGCTTGTAACAGATATTGATGATGTTGTGATAAGTTCTGTAGTGCCAGAGGTTAATGATGATGTAGCACAGGCTATATCGGATCTTACGGGCGTTATACCTCATTTCTTCTGCACTGCCGATGCTCTTAAATCATTAAAGGTAGATGTAGAATCTCCTTCTCAGTTGGGCAAAGACCGCATAGCCGATGCTATTGGTGCCATAGAGTTGTATGGTGCCCCAGCGCTTGTGTTCGATTTTGGAACTGCCACCACTGTTGGTATAATTGACGAACACAAAACCTTTATTGGGGGTATGATAATACCTGGTGTCAAGACTTCACTCAACGCCCTTAGCAACAGAGCTTCCCAACTTCCTGCTATTGATCTTGACAAACCTCGTCATATAGTTGGCAAAAACACTCTGGAATGTATGCAGAGTGGCATTCTTTATGGTACGGCAGCCATGATTGACGGTATCATAGAGCGCCTTTTGCCACTTATAAATTCTAACAACGTAAAACTCATAGCAACAGGAGGTATGGCACGTTATATAATACCATATTGCCAGCACGATATTATAATTGAGGAATTCCTGCAATTCAAGGGCATCCTTGTTGCTACAAGACAACAGAAATATAATCTTCACATAGTATGACGATAACAGCTGATAGTGGAAGTACCAAGACTACTTGGCTCTTCACAGACGATTTAAGGTCTGTAAGACTGACTACGCAAGGCATCAATCCCTTTCATCAGTCAGAGGATGTGATGCGCCATATTATATGTGACGAACTGCTTAAACATCCCGAATTCCCTACTGATGCGTCTATTGAGGCAATATACTTTTATGGCGCAGGATGCACTAAGGAGAAATCACCTATTCTAAAGGCTATAATCAAAGAGTCATTTCCTGCCGCAAAGGTTGAAGTTGATAGCGATATGTTAGGTGCAGCCAAGGCTTTGTTTGGTAATAGTGAAGGAATAGCATGTATTTTGGGCACGGGTTCCAACTCTTGTCTTTATGACGGCAACAATATTGTCAGTAATGTTTCCCCTATGGGCTATATCCTTGGAGACGAAGGCAGCGGAGCCGTACTTGGCAAGACCTTCATAAACCTATTATATAAAGGTGGACATGCTGAAGACATCAAGGCTTTTGAATCAACAACCCATCTTACTCAGGCAGACATAATACAAAGAGTTTATCGTGAGAAGATGCCTAACCGTTTCCTCGCATCTTTAGCTCCTTATATAGAGAGCGTGAAAGACACCCCTTGGGTGAATGATATGATAATAGACTGTTTCCGTCTGTTCTTCCGTCGCAATATAACGCATTATAATCGTCCAGACCTTTGTTGCTCATTTGTTGGCAGCATAGCATTCTATTTCGAATCTGAACTTCGCATGGCAGCAAAAAAAGAAGGTTCTCTCATTGGAAAAATAATGAAAGAACCTCTTATATAGTCTCTTGACTCTAGTTTGCTAAGTTTGTAATCTTCTCTGCGCTTGTCACAGCCATATTGCTGATTTTCAGTCTTGCGTAGTAGAATTCCTCGTTTGTTTCATCTGGAGAACCTACGCTGACTACAAACATCAGATAATTTCCTTCTGCCTTTTCGAAACTGATACCCAGTAACACACCATTCTCCTTGAATTCCTTAGGCAGAGCTGGAGCAAAGTTGGTCTTGGAAAATTTCTTCTCAAAGAACTTTGAACCATCTGCCCTTGTAATAACCACGTCAACAGAATTGTCATAGTATTCCTTATCGTGATTCTTCACTATGGGCAGTTCTTTGTCAGCCTTTCTGGTTATAGCATAGCTGTACTCAGAGTTCGAAATCCAAGATACTGACCCCGTCTGCTTGTCTTCAGGCATACTTTCTGGTCCTTCCTGTGGTTTTTCTATTACCTTTTCAACTATAATGTCCTCCTCCTGCTCCTTCTTTTTACAAGAAACGATGCAGACGAGTGCAAGTAATGCTATTATAATTGTTCTGAGCATGCTGTATTGGTTATCAGTGATTGCTATCTGTTAATTATTCACCTATTCTCTCGATATATTTGTCTATATCCTGAGCGGCAACACTATTGATATATTTAACCTTGATGTCCTTATATATCTTGAGGGCTTCATCTTTCTTTCCCTGACTCTCCAGCAAGCGTGCTGCCTGAATGAGATATGTAGGAGAAAGAGAATTGTTCACACCATCCTCAACTTCGTCGTCAGCCATTTCTGCAGCCTTCTTCAGTGTGCTGATAGCCTTATCTATATTGCCAGTGTTTGCATAAGCATTTCCTAATGCTGCTGTTACAGCAGGACTAATCATAGCATCACCTTTAGTGGAAAACTCTTCCAAATACTTTACGGCATCCTGCCACTTACCCAACTGTGCGTATGCCAGTCCTGCATAAGCATTAGCAAGGTTTGCTGCATCAGTGCCACCATAGTTTTCTGTTACAGCAATCAGTCCCTCAGTCTGTTTGTCACCTGTGAGTGCTTTCTGATACTCACCCTGAGCAAACAGATCCTGCGCCTTAGCCAGCGCGGTAGAAGCTTTCTCCTCGCGAGGACCAGCGATGAATGTGTTATAAACGATACAACCTGCAATCACAACGATTACAGCAACAACAGCAGCGATTATCTGCTTGCGATACTTCAGGAAGAATGCCTCCTGACTGTTCAATTCTGGCTGCTCTGGTGCAGCGCCCATTTTATTTGATTTAGCCATTATAAATTATGTTGATTTTCAATTTTAGGTGCAAAGATACAAAAAAAACTTTATCCTAGCAAATTATATAGCCAAAATTATTCCGTAGTGTTGTTGTACGTCTGTTCAAACCCACGAAGCAGGTTCACGTCTTTCTTTATCACAAAAACCTGACCGTCTGCTCCCTTAGCCTTCACCTGAACGTAATACACACCGTCTTTTACGTCTTTTCCGTTATACTTGCCGTCCCATCCGTCATTAACATCACTCCATTCGTATAGTTTCTGTCCCCAGCGGTTGTATATGGCAGCATGAAATTCCACTATACTCTGTACTTCCTTAGCCTTGTATTTTTCGTTGTACTCATCACCATTAGGAGAAAAAGCATTGGGGAACACCAGTTTGCTGTCATAGGTTTTGATAGAGAATATATGCTGGTAGGTTCTGTTAAACTCAGGAGTAATATCTATTCTTTTTATATAGTCATCATATCCAACTTCCACGTATCCTACGTAGGCTATGCTGTCTGTGCCTGACGTGCGGAAAGTGAAATCAACTGGGTTGGTAGGATTCACCACATCGGGAATCTCCATCTGTCCACCCTGTTTCCATCTTCTCCATCCTCCATAGAATGTGGCATCGTCATAGTCTCTTGTCTCGCCCGTAGCATCTTGATACACCATTTTGACAGTCATCTTTGCCGTTATAGGTGCCGACCCCTCATAGTGCTGGTCTTTGGATGCTACTGGTTCGCCTGTTCCATCTGTTACTTCCCAGGTGAAAGAAAGGTATGGCTCTGAATCAGCCAATAAAGTAACTGGTGTGCTGATGAGCAAAAATATAAATATGAGTTTGCGCATAAGAAACTAATTATTTTGTGGCAAAATTAGTAATAAATTTTGATTAACCTTCGCTTTTTTGAGAAAAAAGTTGTATTTTTGCACTTTGAAAACAAGATTTAATCTATGGTAAAGAATTTTTTAATCTTTCTTACAACATTTTTGGTTGTAGCATCAGCAGCAATGGCACAAGGGGTACAACCCTCAGCCGCTACAGCCAAGAACTCCATAAACGTGGGTGTGATGCTGCCACTGCACGATATTGATGGTGACGGCCGCAGAATGACGGAATACTATCAGGGAATGCTACTCGCAGTAAAAGAACTGAAGAAAGAGGGTATGAACATTAACGTACGCGCATGGAATCTGCCTATTGACGCAGACCCTCGTGCCACACTGCTGCAGGATGGTACCACCACATGCGACATTATCTTCACTCCACTCTACACTAAGCAGGTGAAGGTGTTGGGCGATTTCTGTCGTGCCTATAAGATAAAGATGGTTATTCCATTCTCTATAAATGGTAATGAAGTGGATAAGAACCCTCAGATTTATCAGGTATATCAGTCGCCAGACGAGATGTACACTACTTCTATACAGAGAGTGGCTGAAGATTTCACTCAGTATCATCCTGTTTTCATAGATTGTAATGATACCACATCAAGGAAGGGTCCTTTTACCTTCGGACTGAGGAAAGTGTTGGAGGATAAGGGTGTACAGTATAACATTACAAACCTCCGTTCTTCAGAGGAAATGTTTGCCCGCTCTTTCTCTCTTACCCAACCTAATCTCGTGATACTCAACACTGGGCGCTCACCCGAGATGCGCATAGCACTTGAGAAACTTGATGCTCTTGTGAATGCCAATCGTAATGTTAGTATCACCCTTTTTGGCTATACCGAATGGCTTTTGTATGCAAAATTTAATAAAGAAAAATTTGCCAAGTATAACACCTACATCCCAACTAATTTCTATTACAACGAGATGTCAGGCAATACACAGCGTTTCGCTCAGAACTATCGTAATGCCTTCCATCATGACATGATGAATGCCCTACCCCATTTTGCTGCTACAGGCTATGACCATGCTATGTATTTTATCGGAGGCAAGACACAGTGGATGCAGACTCCGTTGAAATTTATCAAGACCCCTAATGGTGGTTATCGTAACAAGGCATTTATGCTTATTCACTACAAACAAGATGGAGGTATAGATGCGTTACAATATTAAATATCTCCTTTCCGCACTTTTTGTTTTCCTTGCTTTCTCAGTACAGAGCGCAAGAGGTCAGGTGGGTGACTATCGTCACGTGTGGGCTATAGGCGTTAGCGGCGGTGTGGCTCTTAACAGTATAGGCTTCACCCCAGAGGTGTCGCAGAATATGCATAATGGCTACTCATTTGGTATTACTGCACGATATACCAGCGAGAAATACTTCTCTACTATCTGCTCCATCCAGACCGAAGTGAATATTTCACAATTGGGTTGGAAAGAAGATATCAAAACACTCAGTGGTGGTGATGTTATAAACCCTGAGACTGGAGTTGCTGAACAATATAAGCGTGACATTACCTACTTCCAGATTCCTATTATGGCTCACCTTGCCTGGGGCAAGGAAAAAAATGGCATCAATGCCTTCATCAATGCTGGTCCGCAGTTGGGCTTTTTCCTTAGTGAAAAAACAACTAAGAATTACAACAAACCATACACCAAGGATAATTTCCCTGATTATGTAGGCGGAGAAGAGCGTGTGAGCGTCGAGGTGGCACAGGAGGATATGCCCATAGAGCGTAAGTTTGACTACGGCATCGCTGTGGGCGGTGGCATAGAATGGGATATACGTCGCATCGGAAGATTCTCTCTTGAAGGACGCTATTACATAGGATTGGGTAATATCTATGATGATTCTAAGAAAGACGAGTTTGGCAAATCCAATCATGGTACCATATTCGTCAAACTGGCATACCTGAAAGACCTCTGAATACCTTAACTTAATTTTGGACGAACTTGAATTCATAAATGTATGGGGGGCAAGAACGCACAACCTCAAGAATGTTGATGTGCAAATCCCTCGCAACAGCCTGACTGTCATCACTGGACTATCAGGCTCTGGCAAGTCGTCGCTGGCTTTCGACACCATACTGGCTGAGGGTCAACGTAGGTATATTGAGACCTTCTCTGCCTACGCCAGGAATTTTCTTGGGGGTATGGAGCGTCCTGATGTTGACAAGATAACAGGACTTTCGCCAGTCATCTCCATCGAACAGAAGACCACCAACAAGAATCCCCGTTCTACTGTGGGCACCACCACAGAGGTGTACGACTACCTTCGTCTTCTCTTTGCCCGTGCAGGAACAGCCTACAGCTGGGCTACAGGTGAGAAGATGGTGAAATATACTGAGGAACAGCTGGCTGACATGATTGAGGAGAAGTATGCAGGCAAGGGCATATACATCCTCGCCCCCTTGGTCAGAAACAGAAAAGGTCACTATAGGGAACTCTTTGAACAGATGATAAAAAAAGGTTTCCTTCAGGTGCGTATTGATGAAGAACTGCAAGACCTTGTCTCAGGCATGAAGCTCGACAGGTACAAGAACCACAATATCGAGGTTGTGATAGACAAGTTCAAGGTGCAGAATAACGAAGACGACAAGAGTAAGGCTAACCGTTTGAGAAAGAGCATAGAAGTTGCTATGCGCCAGGGTGACGGACTCATTATGATAATGGAAAAGGACTCTAAGGAAGCCAAGTATTTCTCTAAACGCCTTATGTGTCCTACAACGGGAATGGCTTACAAAGACCCAGCCCCAAACATCTTCTCTTTCAATTCTCCTGAGGGTGCCTGTCCTTACTGCAAAGGACTTGGTGTAGTGGATATTAATGATCCATTGGCAACTATAGATTATCAAGAGGATATCTCTCCTGCTAAGGCAAAGGATGATGAAGACAGTGACACCACATACACTCTTTGTCCAGCTTGTAACGGTGCCCGTCTGAGTCAGGAGTCGCTATCCTACAAGATTTGGGATAAGAATATCTCCGAACTCTCTAATATGGATATCGACGAACTGAACGACTGGCTCTACGAGGTTCCTAAGCACATGGAGAATAAGGAGAAAAAGATATCAGAAGAAATCCTCAAGGAGATACATACACGCTTGCAGTTTATGCTTGATGTGGGACTGCATTACATTTCTCTTAGTCGCCCTTCTGTTTCACTCTCTGGTGGCGAAAACCAGCGCATTCGTCTTGCCACACAGATAGGTTCTCAACTGGTCAACGTGCTATATATCCTTGACGAGCCTTCTATAGGTTTGCATCAGCGTGATAATGAACGTCTTATCAACTCCCTCAAACAGTTACGCGACCTTGGCAACACCATCATCGTTGTTGAGCATGATGAGGATATGATGCGTAATGCCGACTACGTGGTTGACATCGGTCCTGGAGCAGGCAGAAAGGGTGGTTATGTGGTGTTTCAGGGTACTCCCGCCACATTGTTAAAATCTGATACCCTCACTGCATCCTATCTTAATAAGAAAAAGAGCATAGAACTGCCTCCAGAGCGTCGCAAAGGTAATGGCAAAAGTATAAGCATTCATGGGGCAAGCGGCAATAATCTGAAGCATGTCGATGTTACCTTCCCTTTAGGCAAACTAATCGTGGTGACAGGTGTCAGTGGTTCTGGCAAATCTACTCTCATAAATGAAACTCTCCACCCTATCCTCGCTCAGCAGCTGTATAAGTCGCTCAAGCAGCCTATGCCATACGATAGTGTTGAGGGTATAGAGAATATTGATAAAGTGGTGTGTGTGGATCAGAGTCCTATAGGCAGAACTCCACGCTCTAATCCTGCCACCTACACTGGTGTATTCTCTGATATCAGGTCGCTCTTTGTCAACCTGCCAGAGGCAAAGATAAGAGGTTATAAACCTGGACGTTTCTCCTTTAATGTGAAGGGAGGCAGATGTGAAACCTGCGGAGGCAACGGCTATCGCACTCTTGAGATGAATTTCCTGCCCGATGTGTATGTGCCTTGTGAGGTGTGTCAGGGCAGGCGCTATAATCGTGAAACTCTCGAAGTGAGGTATAAGGGAAAGAGCATTTCAGATGTGCTCGATATGACCATCAATCAGGCTGTAGAATTCTTTGAAGCGATACCTAAGATTCGTCAGAAACTCAAGACGTTACAAGATGTAGGTTTAGGCTATATTAAGGTGGGTCAGTCATGTACTACACTCTCTGGTGGTGAGAGTCAGCGAGTGAAGCTTGCCACCGAACTGTCTAAACGTGATACAGGCAAGACATTCTACATTCTCGACGAACCCACCACGGGTTTGCATTTTGAAGATATTAGGGTGCTAATGCTTATTCTTCAACGACTCGTAGATAAGGGCAATACCGTATTGATTATTGAACACAACCTTGATGTAATAAAACTTGCCGACCATATAATTGATATGGGACCAGAAGGCGGTCGTGGTGGCGGAAAGGTTGTTGTGACAGGCACTCCAGAGGAGGTGGCACGATGCAAAGCCAGTAAGACATCAAGATTTCTCAAACCACTTCTTTGAATCTTACAACCGTTCCACGTGCGTAAATAAATTAGGTGCAAAATTTGTCTGTTTAACAATTTATTATTACCTTTGTCCGTGAATTTCTATTGAATCAGCATTCCATGGAGGGTGATCATATAACTATCAATCGCTGGCTAATCCCTTTCTCTTGGCTCTATGGCTTAGGTGTTGGGATAAGAAATCTTCTTTTCGATACAGAGGTGTTGAAAAGCAGAAAATTCTCTGTACCAGTAATTTCGGTTGGCAACATCACCGTAGGCGGTTCAGGCAAGACACCACACGTGGAATACCTTGTGAAGTTGTTACATAATAGAGTGCAAACGGCAGTTCTCTCCAGAGGTTACAAACGTAAGTCTAAAGGTTTTTTTTTAGCTGACGACAATACCAAGATGGAACAGATAGGTGACGAGCCTTATCAGATTCATAAGAAATTTCCCAATGTCTTTGTGGCTGTTGACCCCAACCGTTGTCATGGTATCGACACCTTGCTTGCCACCCCTCAGACGAGTGGTCTTGATGTAGTGTTGCTCGATGATGCCTTTCAGCATCGTTACGTGAAGCCTGGCATAAACATCCTGCTGACTGATTATCACCGCATAATTACAGATGACATCCTTTTACCTGCTGGCAGACTGCGTGAACCTGTAAATGGCAAGGACAGGGCCGACATAGTGATAGTCACTAAGTGTCCTACCGAGATGAAGCCTATGACCTATCGTGTGCTTCAGCGCAATATGAATCTCTTTCCTTACCAGCATCTCTTCTTCACTACACTCAACTATTGTCCTCTGCAGCCTGTATTCCCTGAGGCAAACTACATACCTGCTATCGACTTTAATGTCAAGCCTTCTGAGGATGACGAACAACCCCTACCCCATGCCTTGCTTATTACTGGCATAGCATCACCTCGTCAGATGCTTGAAGACGTCAAACCCTATTGCAAATCCATAACCCACATATCCTTTGCTGACCATCATAACTTCACGCCTTCTGATGCAGAGTCTATCAACTTTGCATACAAGATGATGCCCAAGCCTGGTATCATTATCACAACAGAGAAGGATGCTGTGAGAATGACAGACCTCAAAGGACTTTCAACCAAAGTGAGAGAAAACCTCTATTACCTGCCTATAGAAATTAATTTCTTGCAGGATGATGGAGAGAAGTTTAACCAATTGATTCTAGACTATGTACAGAAAAATTCAAGAAACAACATCCTGGCTCAAGCAACAAATACAGTCGCAAGCCCCAACAGCCTCCCTACCTCAAATAGCAATAATACTGGGAACGGGTTTGGGAACACTGGCAGAGCAAATAGAGACCTCTTTGGAAATCCCGTATAAGGATATCCCTAATTTTCCTGTCTCTACCGTTGAGGGACACGATGGCAAACTCATCGTCGGACGTTTGGGGGGTAAGGAAATCCTTGCCATGAAGGGACGCTTTCATTATTACGAAGGCTACTCTATGAAGGAGGTCACCTTCCCTGTCCGTGTTATGTATGAGTTGGGCATCAAGGTACTCTTCGTCAGCAACGCAGCAGGCGGAGCCAATCTTTCATTCAGGGTTGGCGACCTTATGATTATTACCGACCACATCAATGGTTTCCCTGACAATCCGCTCAGAGGTGCCAATATCCCTACTGGTCCGCGCTTCCCCGATATGCATGATGCATATAACCCAGAGTATGTTGCCCTAGCTGATTCTATAGCCGAGGAACATAACATGCGTCTGGTTCATGGCACTTATTATGGCACTCAAGGTCCGTCTTACGAGACTCCAGCCGAATACAAGGCTTTCCACCTGTTGGGAGCCGATGCTGTGGGTATGAGTACCGTTCCTGAGGTTATCGTTGCCCGCCATTGTGGCATTAAGGTCTTTGGCGTGTCTGTAATAACCAATATGGGCATATCTGATGAAGCCGAGATAGCCACCCACGAAGAAGTGCAGGAAGTGGGTAATAGCGTACAGCCTCGCATGACTCTCCTCATAACACAGATGTTGGAAAAAATAGAATTATAATGCATTCTTCACTCTTTATTCTTCATTATAAAATCACATGGAAATAGCCAAGTTAGGAGAATTCGGTCTGATAGACCACCTTACAAAAGACATACAACCCAAGAACCCATCAACCATCAAGGGCGTTGGTGACGATTGTGCCGTATTGCATTTTGCCGATACCGAGACCCTTGTAACCTCTGACATGCTGATGGAGGGCATACACTTCGACCTTACCTATGTTGACATGAAGCACTTAGGCTATAAGTCGGCAATGGTGAACATCAGCGACATATTCGCTATGGGCGGTTCGCCAAAGCAGATTGTGGTCTCTCTTGCCATATCCAAGCGCTTTCAGGTTGAGGATATACAGGACTTTTACGACGGACTGAAGATGGCTTGCGACAAGTGGCAAGTTGACATCGTTGGAGGCGATACCACCTCATCAAAGACAGGTCTTGCTATCTCTATCACCTGCGTAGGTGAGGCTAAGAAGAAAGATATCATATATCGTAATGGCGCCAAGGACACCGATTTGATTTGCGTCTCGGGCGACCTTGGAGCAGCTTATATGGGACTGCAGTTGCTCGAACGCGAGAAGAATGTTTATTACCAGCAGTTGCAGGAAGGCAAACTGAGCAAGGATGAGCCTTGGAATCCAGACTTTGCAGGCAAGGAATACCTTATCCAGCGCCAGTTGCAGACTGAGGCTCGTGGCGATATTATCAAGAAACTGCGTGAGGCAGGTATCCGTCCTACCTCTATGATGGATATCTCTGACGGCTTGTCTTCTGAGCTTCACCACATCTGCAAGCAGTCGGGCACAGGATGCCGAGTGTATGAAAACACCCTACCTATAGACTATCAGACGGCTCTGATGGCTGAGGAACTCAATATGAATGTCACCACATGCGCCCTTAATGGAGGTGAAGACTACGAATTGCTCTTTACCTGTCCTATCGGCGATAATGACAAACTCCAGAGTATGGAGGGCATAAAGGTGATAGGCTATATGACCAAACCCGACTTCGGACTCAAACTCATAGCTCGTGACGGAGGCGAGTTTGACCTCCTTGCTCAGGGATGGAATCATGCGAGAGATTAATAAGAAATTAGTAATTAAAGTTCAGTATTTGAATTATTCAAAAATATAATACATTATGAAACCAACACTTTTTCTCCTTGCTGCAGGAATGGGAAGCCGCTACGGTGGCTTAAAGCAGCTTGATGGCGTAGGTCCTAATGGTGAGACCATCATGGACTATAGTATTTATGATGCAATACAGGCTGGCTTCGGCAAGGTTGTATGGGTTATCCGTAAGGATTTCGAACAGCAGTTCCGTGAGCAGATACTGTCTAAATACGAAGGCAAGATACAGTGCGAACTGTGTTTTCAGGAGCTCGATGCCCTGCCAGCAGGTTTCAGCGTGCCAGAAGGCAGACAGAAGCCTTGGGGCACCAACCACGCCATCCTCATGGGTAAGGACGTGATAAAGGAGCCTTTCTGCGTCATCAACTGCGACGATTTCTATAATCGTGACTGCTTCATGGTGATAGGCAAATACCTCTCTTCTCTGCCTGCAGATGCCAAGGGCAAGTATGCTATGGTAGGTTTTCGCATCGGCAATACCCTCTCTGAGAATGGTACCGTTTCACGTGGCTTGTGTTCTAAGGATGCTGAGGGCAACCTCACCACCTGCGTTGAGCGCACCAAGATAGCACGTCAGGCTGACGGTTCTGTGGCTTATCGTAAGGACAACAAGGAAGACGGCGACTGGGTAAACGTAGATGAGAACAGTCCTGTGAGCATGAATGTGTGGGGTTTCACTCCTGACTACTTTGAGTATTCAGAGCAGATGTTCAAGGAGTTCCTCTCTGATCCAGCCAACATGTCTAATCCTAAGTCGGAGTTCTTCATCCCTATGGTAGTCAACAAGATGATAAACGACGGCACAGCTACATGTAAGGTGCTCGACACTACCTCTAAGTGGTTTGGAGTAACATATTCCGAGGATCGTCCTGACACCGTTGCTCGTATAGCAAAACTCGTGGCTGACGGTGTTTATCCACAAAAACTCTTTTAAATGAATATTGACTTACTGACAAATGGCGAGGTTGCGAGTCTGCGCAGCCTCGTCAATAACTCTACAAACATAGTAAACATCTGTCACACCAATGCCGATGGCGATGCTCTCGGCTCAGTCCTTGCGTGGGCAGAATACCTCAAGCAGCAAGGTAAGAACGTCACAGTCATAGTGCCTGATATGTATCCTGACTTCCTTCAGTGGTTGCCAGGCACACAGAGCATCGTGCGCTTCGACAAGAAGAAAGATGAGGCAACCCAACTGTTGAAGGATGCCGACCTCGTTTGCTGTATGGACTTCAATACCCTTTCACGCTCTTCTGAAGAGATAGAGCGGGTATTGCTCGAAGCCCATAAACCCCTTCTGCTCATAGACCATCACCTCTCCCCCAGCAACAATTATGAACTGTCACTCTCCTATCCTACTTTGAGCAGTACGGCAGAGGTGGCATTCCGTTTGATATGGCAACTTGGGGGCTATGAGAGTATGACCAGGAATATGGCTGTCAATATATATTGTGGCATGATGACCGACACAGGTGGTTTCACCTTCAATTCCTCTCGTCCTGAGATATTCTTCATCATCTCTCAGCTCATAGCCAAAGGTATAGACAAGGATAAAATCTACAGGAATATCTATCATGTGTTTAGTGTTGACAGACTGCGACTTACAGGCTATATCCTCTACCAGAAGATGAAGGTGCTCACCCCTCTTCGTGCGTCCTATTACACTATCTCGCGCGAAGAGCAGAAACGCTTCCATTTCATAAAGGGCGATGCAGAGGGATTGGTCAATCTCCCACTACAGATTAAGGGTCACCGACTCTCTATCTCTATGCGTGAAGATACGGAGAAAGACAACCTCATCTGGATAAGTCTCAGGTCAGTTGACGATTTCCCCTGCAACAAGATGGCTGAGGAGTTCTTCAATGGCGGAGGACATAAGAATGCCTCTGGTGGCAAACTCTACTGTTCACTCGACGAAGCCGAGAAAATAGCTCGCAAGGCAATACAGGCATACGCAAAAATGCTCTAAAAAAGAATAGTGGTTGGCTTCTTATCGGTCAACCACTATTGTTTTCTCATAAAGTCCTTTTCGCATTATGAAAATACCATAATGGTAAATCCATAATGTTGTAGATAGATTTTTTACTTCACCACTTTCCTTGTGGTTCCGTCACTCATCTTGAGGATATTTAGTCCCTTCTGAGGTTGAGAGAGTTGTCTGCCTTCAAGAGAGAAGAACTTGGTCTCGCTATTGTCTGTAGTATATATAGAGTTAACTTCTGTTTCTTTAGAATACGTACCATATACATCAACATTCTGCGCAGGCATAGTTTCAGGAATCTCGCTCCAACCAGAAAATGTGTAGCCTTCCTTTGAGGGTTCCGTTTCTGGTGTTATCGTAGAACCAAACTCTACATCATAAGACTTGTATTCTTCGTTATCTACAAAATACGTAAGTTTGTATTTGTTTACAGAGAAAGTACCTGTTACTATTACATCATTAGCAGGCATAGTTTCAGGAATCTCACTCCAACCAGAGAATGTGTAACCTTCCTTTGAAGGTTCATCTATAGGTATTAATGTCGAGCCGTATTTTATGTTGTAAGATTTATATTCAGTACCATCTACATAGTATGTAAGTTTGTATTTGTTTAGCGAGAATGTTCCATTTATTTCTACATCGTGAGCAGGCATAGTCTCTGGTATTTCGCTCCAACCAGAGAAAGTATAAAGTTCCTTTGTAGGTTCTGTTTCAGGAGTAATATTAGAACCATACTCTACCTCGTATGTTTTGTATTCTTCTCCATCAACTTTGTATGTAAGTTTATATTTGTTTATCGAAAATGTACCTTTTGTTTGTATATCATATCCAGGCATGGTTTCTGGGATATCACTCCATCCGGAAAAGGTGTAACCTTCTTTTATAGGGACCGTTTCTAGAATTATAGTTGCCCCAACTTCTTCTTCTTTTGTTTTATACTCTTCCCCATCAACTAAATAAGTTATGGTATATTTAGAGTTTAGTTCTACAATGTTATTGAACTTCTTCCAACCTGCTGCATTACTGTATGTACTCGATTTTCCGTGTAATACATATAGTGTTCCTAAAACGAATGGAGAAGCTCCAGTATCGTACTCGAAACCAGAATATGATATAGGAGATTCAATATAACAATAAATAGATCTCACGTCTCTACACCATCCAAAGGCTGAATAACCAATATTTGCCACATTTTTACCAATTGAAACTTTTTCAAGTTTATAGCAACTATTAAAAGCGGATTTTCCTATAGATGTAACACTATTGGGAATTTCTATTGATATAAGGCTTTCGCAACTTGCAAAGGATTGTTCTCCAATACTTGTTACTTTGTTTGGAATTTTTATAGATTCTAATTTTGAACAACCACTAAATGTTCCGTTATTTATTAGCTTCAAGTTATTAGATAGTGTAACAGAAAGAAGTTCTGTACAGCCTCCGAAAGCAGACTCTCCAATAGATGTTACGCAATTGGGAATTTTGATAGAAGTCAAATTCGTACATTTGAAAAAAGCATAATTACCTATTTTAGTCACCTTGTCACCAATAGTTACATTAGTCAATCCTGAGCACACATAGAATGCCCCGTTTCCTATGCTAGTAATGCTATTAGGGATGGATATAGAGGATAATCCATAGCAATATTCAAAAGCTCTATTACCTATGTCCGTAACACTATTCGGTATAGTTATTGAGGTTAGATTTGAACAATTTGAGAAGGAACTTTCTCCTATGCTCGTCACGTTATATGTCTTCCCGCTATAAGTTACAGATTCGGGAATAACAACATCACCAGTGTATTCATTTGAATAAGAGGAAGAGGATGAACCTCGGTAGGTTACTGCGAGTTCTGTACTGTTATTAATGTAATTGTAATAAATTGTTTTTCCATCTGCATTCTTCACTTCTATATCATGTGCAGAAGCATTAAGTCCAACCATACTCATGAGCATAGTAAGGAAAAAGTAAACGTACTTGTGTTTCATAAAATAGATAAAAATAAAAAAAAGGCGGAACTGCTCTACTGCTTTTCCGTCTCAAAGGTACCGCCAAGCACCACACACGAAGAAAAACGAAAGCAATCCACGCCCTGCACAGGTACGTGAACCTTTTTAATCGCTTGTTCTTTCGTGTTGAAATTGGCGGTTTCTTGAGACAAGAACAAGGACTATTAGTCCAAGTATAATATGTTAGTGAGCAGCATCGCCAGGGTTAATAATGTGATTACTAAATTCGGCGTGCTATCAGCACCATTGTTAAGTTTTCGTCATAGGCAATCAGTTTGGTTATTGGTTGAAATATTGACCTTCGTATTGGTTATTTGTTATGTACTTTACAACATATTCTGTTGGATAACACTCAAATAATATGAACCATGTGACATTATGGTTTCTATTGTAGGTGATATATTGTAAGTTCGTACCATATTTATCAAAGAAAGCTGGTGCTTCTTTGTGTGGACGAGTATCTATATGTGCTACGATATAGTCGATTAGGTCATCAACATATTTCACAGCATAGGGATAAGATGAAATGTAGTCTTTTGCTACGAGTATATCAACTAATCCTATAATATCAGAATAGACCTGCGGAGAGAAAGCAACCTTCATGCGAATAAAGATTTTAAGCCCTCATGGAGTCTCGCCTTCAACTCGTCACCTGATATGGCTTGGCTGATGTCACTACGTGAATCCATCATTACAGAAATAGCAGGTGGTTCACTGACCATTCCTCGTTCTTCCTCAAGTATGTCGTATTCCTTGTTATTCATAAATAACTATTTTCTCATTGCAAAGTTAAATAATTATTTTTATTTCTCCAAACAAAGGGGAGAAAAAATGGAATGATAGGGCTTCATAGGGGAGAAGATCACTAAACTTTTTCTAAGGAAGCACACAGAGCGTTCTGCGTTTCAGTTT